>DATJWJ010000014.1:0-19742 GCA_035501355.1 Bryobacteraceae bacterium
AAACGAGTCGTACCAGAGCACGCTGTTTTGCGGCTTCAGGACCCAGTGTCCTTCATCTGGAAATTCCAGCAGCTTGGAAGGCACCTTCTGAAGCTGCAGCGAGGTGAAGAGCTGTAGTCCCTGCGAGTAAGGCACGCGGAAATCCTGCTCGCCATGCACCACCAGCGTGGGCGTATGGAAGTCCTTCACATAGTAGCTGGGCGACCATTTGGCGTAGGAATCGGGATTATCCCAAGGCGTGCCGTTGAACTCCCACAGTGGAAACCACAGCTCCTCGGTGGCGCCGAACTCGCTGCGCAGGTCGAATACGCCGTCGTGGGAAACGAAGGCCTTGAAGCGCTGCGTGTGGCCGAGCATCCAATCGATCATGTACCCGCCGTAGGAGCCGCCCGCCGCCGCCAGCCGGTTGGGATCCGCATAGGGCAAGGCAGCGGCGTAATCGGTCACCGCCATGATGTCGTCGAACGGCTTGCCGCCCCAATCATCCTTGATCTCTTCGGTGAACTTTTGCCCGTAGCCGAACGATCCCCTCGGATTGGGCATCACCACCACGTAGCCGGCGGACGCAAACACCTGCGCATTCCAGCGATAGGTCCAGCTCTCGCCCCAGTCCCCTTCCGGGCCGCCGTGAATCAGCATCAGCACCGGGTATCTGCGGCTGGGGTCGAAATTCGGCGGCTTGACGACGAAGCTTTGGATGCGTGTCTTGTCCGCGCTGTCCACCCAAAATTCCTCCAGCGGCGTCAGAGCGTAACCGGCCAGCAGCGCGTCGTTCAAATGCGTCAAAGCCGAAGGCGTGCCGCCGCCGGATGAGGCGCGATAGAGCTCGGTCGGAGCAGAACCGCTCTGTCCCGAATAGATCATGGTCTTGCCGTCGGAGCTGAACTGCATGTCATCGAACGTGTCCGGACCGCTCACGATGATGCGGCTGGCGCCCCCCGCGGTGGGCATCATTTCGATGCTCTGGCGTCCGCGATCGATCACGGTGAAGAAGAGCGCGTTGGAATCAGGCGACCAGGTGAAACTTTCAACCGAACGGTCCAGCGTCTCGGTGAGGGTGTTCACCCGTCCGGTGGCCCGTTCGAGCGCCATCAGACGCCAGCGGTCGCTTTCATAGCCGGGGCGCTGCTGGCTGCGGTATGCCAGCCATTTACCATCGCGCGAATACTGTGGGCTGGAATCGGCGCCGGGATTCATCGTGATCTTGGTGGATTCGCCACCATTGATAGACACCACGAAAAGATCCGAATTCGTGCTGGTGGCCGGCACCGGATCGGCGTTCATCGAGTAACAGACTTCCTTGGAATCCGGCGAGATGGCGTAATCGTCGGGGCCGCCCAACGAGAACGGGGGCACGTCGCGATCCCCGGGGGTCAGATCCTTGACGGGACCCCCGTCCACGTCCACCACCAGCAGGTGCGAGCGGCGCTTGGTTTGCCACTCCATCCAATGCCGGTACAGCAGAGTGGTATAGCTGCGCGCCTTCACCTTGCTGTTCTTTTCCGCTTCCAGACGGTTTTTGGCACAGGCGTCGTCCGGGCAATCCGGATAGACGTTGCTGGTGAAGACCAGCTTCTTGCCATCCGGCGAAAACAGGACACCGCCCGCCTCGGTTGCGAGATTGGTGATCTGCCTGGGGACGGAGCCGTCGGCGTTCATGATCCAGACCTGCGAAGAACCGCCGCGGTTGGAAATGAATGCGATGCGCGTGGAATCAGGCGACCACTCGGGCCGTTCGTTGTCATCGCCCTCGAACGTGATCCGCCGCACGGCGCCGCCTGAAACCGGAACAGTGTAGATCTGTTTGGGCTTGGTGTTCCGATCGAGATCGATGGATTGAACGGTAAAGGCGACCGTTTTGCCGTCCGGCGAAATTTGTGGCTCGCTGATACGCGCGATCTTCAGCAGCGCCTGCACGTCGAAGGGCTGCTTTTGCGCGCCGAGGCCAAGGGCCAGAGCCAGGAGGAGGCACGAGGATCGTGTCACCGGCATATGAGTCGATTGTATGACAGCGGGCCGCGTTCAAGACGGGCGGCGCGTGCCCTACTCGGCTACAGAGCGAGTTGGCCCTGATACTGCATGTCGGGCAAATGGAACTTGTGCTGAACCTTCACGCCGCGCAGCTCCAGGATAAAATCCACCTCTTTAGAGTTTGCGGCGATGGGCGGGTTGCGTGGAAAAAGGAAATGGATCTCTGAACCCCCACCCTCAACCTGGACGTCTTGCGCGTAGATCGCGCGCCCGCCCTTGGGAACGAGCTGTGCGGCGTCCAGAAGCTGTGAGCGCAGACGGTCGGCGTTCTGGGGGCTGCGATCTTGATCCGTGTCCGAATCGGGATTTCCGCTGTTGTAGCCGCCTCGCCGGTTGGTTGGCATCCGAAATCCGAACACGGTGATGACGTAGTTCTTGTCGCTGGCGTCGGCCACGGCTTTGGCTTCGTCGGCGTTGCTGGCGCCTTGACGCTTCAGAGCTTGTTGCACGGGCAAGGCGCTGTCCCAACGCAAGGTAATATTCATAGGAGCTTGACCCGCGCCGCCTCCGCCCGGGTGCCCGCCTCCGCCACCTGGATAACCACCTCCGCCACCTGGATAACCACCTCCACCGCCGGGATAACCGCCCCCACCACCGGGATAACCACCGCCGCCCGGAAGCCCAAATCCACCACCGCGACGGCCCATCCCGCCGCCTCGGCCGGGGTAACCGGACCGCTGCGGTGAAATGGTCATCTCCTTCGCCCAGGGAGAATCGGTAAGAACCTTGTTAACTTCGTCCTCGGTCCATTGCGTGTAGTCCTTGTTCTTCCAGGGCTCGGCCGCGAACAGAAGCACAGCGCAGGTTGTCGCGAATGCTATCCCCAATAATTGATTTCGATGCATCTTGCAACGCCAGACGCTGTGCGGGAGGACGCCGTTACGCTAAACTCATCTTTTGTCAATTTTCAGACTGTCAAGTTTTGTAAGGGAGTTCGCGCGGCGTTCGCTTTTCCCGTTAACCTGGGATTCTCAGCGTGCGTCGTTACATTATTCGTCTCGATCATGAAACTACGTCTTTTTGTTCCATTGGCCGGTTTATTGTGCGGAGCCGGCACAACCGCGCTGTTCGGCGCACCACCTGATGTCTTAAAGCTGCTCGACACCGCGCCGCTTCGATTCGAGCCAGCGGCCGGCGTTTCGGGCGGTTTTGTAGCGCGCGGCGCACGTTACAGCTTCGAGTTTTTGAACCATCAGGCCGTCCTTCACGCAGCCGGGCGCAATACAGCGCTGCGCTTTGACGGCGCCGAGCCGCGCGCGCGAATCCAGGCAGAAGATCCGCTGCAATCGAAAACCAATGTGTTCTTGGGAAACGACCCTTCGCAGTGGCGGCAAGGTGTCGCGAACTACGGGCGGCTTCGCGTTCCTGGACTTTATCCCGGTGTCGACTTGGTTTATCACGGGAACGCTCGGGAACTGGAGTACGATCTAAAAATCGCGCCTGCCGCCGATCCAGGCCGAATTCGGTTCCACATCGCGGGCGCGCACGCGAGCGTGGACCCCGCTGGCAATCTGGTGGCGGACCTGATTCAGAAACGGCCGATTGCATATCAGACAAACGCCGGCGGCGTCCGGACCGCAGTCCAGGCGCGTTATCGCCGTAATCACGACGGCTCCTATGGATTCGCACTGGGACACTACGACCGCGGCCGCGAACTCGTCATCGATCCTGTGCTGACCTTCTCGACTTATTTCAGCGGATCAAATCAGGACATCGCCTATGCGATCGCGCACGATCAGAACGGTCTTATTTACGTAGCCGGAACAACCAACTCCACGGATTTCCCATTAGCCGGCGCCCCGACGCAGGCGACGGCGGGCGGCAGCGGCGACGTTTGGGTCGCGCAGATAGATCCCAACGTTCCGGCTGGCCAGGGGTTTCGGTTTACTACCTACGTGGGGGGCACCAGCACGGAAACTTTCGGCGGCTTGGCGGTGAGCCCCAACGGAGACATCTACCTGACCGGATCAACCCAGTCCACGGATTTTCCGGTCACCTCGGGCGCCTACCAAAGCAGCCTGACCAACGCCCCTAATACCAATGCCTTTGTTGTGTGGATCAATTCCAGCCAGAGCCTGGCGTACTCGAGCTACCTGGGCGGGAGCAGTCCTGACGTCGCCCACGGAATCGCGATCGATTCGCATGGCAGCATTTGGATCACGGGCGGGGCGCAATCCAGCGATTTTCCGACCGTGGCAGCCTTTCAAAGCAGCTTCGTCGGCGATCAGGACATGTTTGTCGCCGGTTTCGATCCATCCCAAAGCGGCACCAATTCGCTCATCTACTCTTCCTACCTCGGCGGCACGAATTGGGACACCGGCCGCGGTATTGCGGTCGCCGCGGACGGCACATTGTGGATCGCCGGAGGCACATATTCCTTTGATGCACCGCTCGCGAACGCCTATCAGCCTAACTACCACACCGGCGGCGACGCGTACATCGCACACATCGATCCAACCATGGGATCGAGCGGTCTGTTATACGCGACCTTCCTTGGCGGCGGCAGCCTGGAGGAGGCGCGCAATGTCGTCCTGGATCCAGCCGGGCCGGTGATCGTCAGCGGCTACACTGTCTCCTCGGACTTTCCCATCACCTCCAACGCCTATCAGCAGACCTACGGCGGCGACACCGACGGTTTCATTGCGATTCTGAATCCTGGTAATGCTTCAAATCCGTCTGCGCAACTGCTCTATTCCACCTACTTCGGCGGGGCGAATGCGGATGTTCCCTTCGATCTGAAGCGTGACTCAAGCGGGACGCTCTACCTGTCTGGCATGACCACGTCCGCCGGGCTGCCGGCCACTCCGGGGGCGCTACAGCCCGCTTATGACGGTTCCCTGGACGTCTTTGTCCTGCGCCTGAATCCAGCACAAGCCGGTGCGGCGGGCATCGATTATTTCACCTACCTGGGTAGCGATGGATTGCAAGTCGGCTACGGCGTGGATTACGACTCGAGCGGCAACGTTTATGTGGTGGGTTCGACCAGCGGTCCGATTTTCGACGTTTTAGGCGGCGCCGGAAAAACGTCCACGCCAGGTAAGACGGATGCCTTCATGGCCGGATTCTCGATCTGCGGCTTCAGCCTTTCGCTCGGAAGCCAGCAGTTTCCTGCATCCGGCGCCACGGGAACGATAGCCATCAGCGCGCAAGCAGGCGATTGCAGTTGGACTGCATCGAGCGGCCTGGATTGGGTTACGGTTGCCCCCGGGAGCGGCAGCGGCAATGGTTCGGTCACCATTACGGTGGCGGCTAACACGGCCGCTGTTCCACGGCAGGGCAGCATAACGATCGCGGGCGTGTCGTTTCTGATCGGCCAGGACGCCGCCTCCACGCCGGCAGCGTCCCACTTCCGCCGTTAGTGTATCGGGATACTCGATGCCTTGGACGTTTGCTCTCCGGCGGTCACGGTGATCGGATAGAGGACGGGAAACGAGCCGGCTGCGAGACTGCTGGGCAAAGTGACGTTCAACTGATACAGTCCCGAAAACCCCGGCGCCAGTCCACAAAAATCGGGGGTCACCTTGGTCGTTCCAATCGTCAAAGTCACCGTGGAGCTGCACTCGGCGAGCGGCGAAGAGGGTGCCGGATCGCCGCTGGCCGGCTGGTTCGTCACTGGACCCAAGCCGTTGGCGTAAATCTGAATGCTCTGCCCTGCCAGCGCGGGATTCGAAGAAGCGATCACATTGGCTTTGGAATCCACAGCGGCAACCTGGCCCGAGATTTCGAAAAACGCCGGAGAGTAGTCGGAAAGCGGCACCGTCACCACATTCCCGAACGCCAGCCCCGACCCGTCCCCTGCCGTGACTTTCATCTGGACCGAACTTTGACCTTGCAGCTCCCACGGCACCTGGAGATTCACCTGATTCGGGCTAACGTAAATCAAATGCCCCGGCACGCTGAGTTGCGCTGACGGCACATCGAAGCTGACGGTGACGAAGTCGATAGTTAGCGGCAGAATGGCAGTGCTGGCCCCGACCGTCGTGGCGCTGAGGTTCGAGCCGAAAATCGAAATGTACGATCCAGGGGCGATGGGTTGTCCTTCGGTCAGGCTTCCCGCATTCACCACGGCACTTGCTGTAATGGCCGGTTGCGAAAGCGCCGTGGCCGAAAAGTTGAAGATGATTCTGGCGCCGAATTGCGCCGTGTAGGTGTAATTGGTTCCGGGCGTGCTTCCGATGAACGCTTCCGCGGCCGCGATTCCATTGCTATCGGTCACGCCCTGGATATTCTGGAGCGATGCACCTGTGGAAGCAAGGAAGGTGATATTGAGTCCCGACATTGGAACGCCGTTCAGGTCCACCAACTTCACTACCATCGGCCCAGCATCCTGGCCGGCAATGGTGTCGCTGGGCCCCGCGAGCGCAATCATATTGCCCACCACGGGGGTGGTGATCAGGAACATATAAGGGATATAAACCGAGGATGCCCCGCCCTGAATCGTAACGAATCCGGAATAGGAACCCGCGGTGGGAATGAATCCGGAAACGTTCAGATTAACGGTTGTGGAGGCGCCCGGTGCAAGCGTCAGGCTCTGATGATCCACCGCCACATTGACTCCGTTGACCGACGCCGCGGGGGTCACCACCAGCGATAAATTCGCGCTGCCCGAACCGGTATTGGTGACCTGAAACGATTGCGAAACCGGGAACGTGGCCGGCACGCCGAGCGACAGCGAGGAAGGCGTCACCGTGATGGTGGATTGCACTGCCGCGCCCGCGTCCATCAAGCCCGCGCCGAGCTGCTGCACTCCCACCGGGTCGCCATTTTCATCCTGATTGACCACCTGCGAGGCTGTGTTCACCAGCGCCGACTTGATCTGGGCCGGTGTGTAGTTAGGATGCGCCTGCTTCACCAGAGCCGCTGCGCCAGACACCAAGGGCGTGGCGAAGCTGGTCCCCGATCCTGCAGCGTAGCGGGTGGGACTAAAAAGCTCGCCCAGCGGGTCATAGTCTTGGGCGGCCAGATAGACGTCGGTGAAGAAATTCTCGCTGCCGCCGGTAGCTACCAGATCCGGCTTGATAGCGTTATTACCCGGCGCAGGCCCCAATGAAGAATAGAACGACAGCAGATTCACCAGATTGGAAGTCTTAAGCAGCTCATAGCTGCCCACACCGATGGTCACATTGGTGCTTGGATTTGCGGCAGCGAATGTCTTCAACGCCAGCCCATCCGAATAAGAGATCATCACCGCTGGGATATTGGTACCGGAGAGTTTGCCGGGCACAATCGGCGGCGACTGATCCGCCATGTACAGCACCACGCCAATTGCGCCGGCAGCTTGCGCATTAGTTACCTTATCCGCGAATGTGCAGGCGCCCCGCTCGATGATCGCAAAGGCGCCGTTTAGCGATCCAGCAGGCAGGCTAGCGCACGCCAAACCATCATTGCCGAGCTGCGCCACATCCACGGCCGGCCCGGTTTGACCTGTAGGGAAGGGGCCGTCGCCAAGATCGCCGCCGATCTGCTGCAGGTTGGAAGGAACATCCGTGCCCAGGACCTGAACACTCCCATCCACGATGTAATGAGAATTGGTTGTGGAGCCAACCGTAATCGCCGAGGGTGCGTCCCCAGGCGACCCTATGCTGTTTAGAGTAGGGGCGATGGCGCTGGACGCGCCGTCGCCCTCGTTGCCCGCCGCGATAACCACCACCATGCCGGCCTGGACCGCGTTTTCCACCGCCATGGCCAGCGGATCGCACGGCACGCCGCTGGGATTGCCGCAGATGGAACCCGTGTCCAGCGGCCCCGTGAACGCCGGCCCTCCGAGCGACAGCGAAGCGACGTCCATGCCGTCGTTGAGTGCGTCCTCGATTGCCAGGATAATGGCGGCGTCCGAGGCGCCATCGTGCACATCGGGCGATCCGAATACTTTGTAGTTGCCCAGGAATGCCTTGGGCGCCACGCCATTGAAGGTCAGGCCGCCGGGTCCGGTATTGGGAGCACCGGCGGCCGCCGACGCGGTGCCCGTGCCATGTCCCACGCGGTCGCGCGGCGTGTAGTCATCTGGTGTCGAGTCCGGCGCAGGATTGCTCGGATCGCTCCCGGCCGCCTCCAACGGCACGTAACTGCGGGCGACGATCACCTTGTTGTTGGTATAGGCGGAGCAATTGGGGATATTCACTTCCGAGCCGCTCGAATAGGCGATGGCGCATCTAGGAAATCCGGCTGGCGCGCTGAGTGAATTGTCCTGAAAAGCTGGATGGGTCTGATCGATTCCGGTGTCGATCATCCCGATCTTCATACCCGCGCCGGCCGTCCCAATGCCCCCCAGCGCGCTCCACGCGCCTGGAGCGTCCACCAACCCGGTGGCCTTATTGAGATTCAAATGATACTGCCGTCCCGCCACCACGCCCTTCACTCCCGGCAGCGCTTTCAGTTCCGCCAGGCGCTGCTTAGGCGCAAGAACGAAGATGGCATTCAGCACCGTCTTGACCTCGGCCGTCATCCGGATATGGCGCGAAGCCAGTTGGTCCTTCACGGCTTGGTGCCGGGCCTCGATCTGCTGCCGGTAATTCGCCGTCTCCAGCGAACGCGCTCGTTCGGGCGAAGCATAGCGCTCGGCCACCGGCGGGTCTTCCAGAATGAGAATGTAATGTTGCGCCCGGGATTGGGCGCGCAGTGCGGGAAGCGTAGCATTCGCGAGTAGGATCAGTCCCAAAACACCCAGACACTTACTGATTCGTTGCGCCATATCTACTTTGATGAACTCCAAACTATCGAAATTTCCATCCGCTTTCCAAGGAATATCAAGAATATCGGTTTATCCCTGGTCTCACCATCCGGTTTTCCACCTCGGCACGCTACGCTTTTCGGCTTAGCGCCGGCAGCCGCGCAAACCACGATGCTGGCTGGCGTCGAGGACAAGATCGGCGAAGGACACGGGAGCACCACGTTAGTGCCACCGACGGTCTCATTTCTCGAGCCGGCGATCAAGAACTTCCTGGGGAAACCACCGAGGCAAACTATCAGTTAGTTTAGCATTAGCGCGGCAGAAATCATGCCGGCTTCAGACGGATGCCACCGGCGTGCGCGCCTTCATAGCTGCCAGCTTCTCCGTGGCCGCTTGTTTCACCGCCGCGATGTTTTGCTCTTTGATTTTCTCGTACCCGCGGATCTGATCTGGCAGCGCTGCGATCTCCAGCGCCAGAGGCAGGTTATCGGGCGTCAGGTTGGCTAGCACTTCTTCGATTAGCTGGCGATACCAGTCAATCAGGGATCGCTCCAGGCGCCGGTGCGAGGAAAGTCCGAAAATATCCAGCGGCGTTCCGCGCAGCCATTTGAAGCGCTTCAGAATGTTCAGCGGAGTCCGGAACCAGGGGCCGAGCTTGAGCTTCTGGTGCACTCCGAAGCTTCGCAATAGGGGCGGATGCAGGTTGTAAGAGATGGCTTCCGGCGCTTCCCACATCTGGCGCACGCGCTGGTCGAACTCCGGCTTGGTCAGCAGCCGCGCCACTTCGTACTCATCTTTGTACGCCATCAGCTTATACAAGTACTTCGCCACTACTTCGCGCAGCGCCGGTTCCTGAATCTTGTCCAAAAACTCGACATACGATCGCGCGTAGGCCTCGTTCTGATACTCGCGCAGCTCGGAGGCACGATCGAAGCCGGTCTTGGCCTTGGTTTCTGATTTCAGGAAGCCTTCTACCCAAGCGGCATCTTCATAATATTTGCGGCCCCAGGCGAACCATTCGCGATTGCGCTCCACCTCCACGCCATTCCACTCGATGGCCTGCTCGATCGCTTCCGCCGAAATGGGGATCAAACCACCCTGGTAGGCGATGCCGGTCATAAACATGTTGACCGCCATATGGGTGCCGAACAGGCCCTCGGCAATGCGATTGGCGTCCACGAAAATGTTGCGGCCGCGATTGGTGACGGAGTTGATCGTCTCCAGCATCTGCCCTGGACCGCCCAGCGGGGTGCGATTCCGGATGCTATCGATGGTTGGAACCAGATCCGTGTTAAGAATCGCGACGGTGCGGTCGCGGCCGGCCGTGGCAAGATTCTTCGGTTCCAGGATACCCAGCAGATCGAAACCGAGAATCAGATCCGCGTTGCCGGCGTTCACCTTGGCGGGCGCTTCAATGGGATGCTCGCTTACCAGCAGATGCGAGACCACCGCGCCGCCCTTCTGGGCGCTGCCGGTTTGATCGAGCGTTGCAACCTGCAGGCCGTCGATCCAGGCCGCCGTGGCAAGCAGCGCGTTGATAGTGACGACGCCCGTCCCGCCGATGCCGGGGCCAATGATGCGATAACCTTCGCCCGCCCGCACTCGATCGCGCGGCGCCGGCGCCTCCGCCGCCGGAAGCTGCGGCAGCGCTTTCTTCTTCAATCCAGTCCCGGGCTTGAGTTCCACCGACACGAAGGAAGGGCAATCGCCCAGCGCACAACTATAGTCCTTATTGCAGGAAGATTGGTGGATACGAATCTTCTGCCCCAGCTCGGTCATCACCGGCGTAAGGCTCATGCAATTGGCCTGCTTGACGCAATCGCCGCAGCCTTCGCATACTTCTTCGTTGATCACCAGGCGCATCGTCGGTTCGGCGTAAATGCCGCGCGACCGTTTGCGGCGCTTTTCGGCCGCGCACTCCTGGTCGTAGATCATGACCGTGACGCCGGGAATCTGTTCCAACTCTCGCAACGTGCGCGTTAATTCCTCTCGCGGCCGCAATTCGGCATTGGACGCCAGCTCGCCGGCGTTGGTGTATTTCTCAACGTCTTCGGCCAGCACCACCGTTTTGCGGACACCCTCCGCCTGCAGCTTGCGCGTCAGTTCGGGAATCGGCAGTGCGCCCACTGCATTCTGGCCGCCGGTCATCGCGACATGCCCGTTGAACAGAATCTTATAAGTGATGTTGACCTTGGCCGCGACGCAGGCCTCGATGGCCAGATAACCCGAATGGAACAGCGTGCCATCGCCAATATTCTGGAAAATGTGCTTCTGCTCCACGAACGGCGTCATGCCGATCCAGGGCGCGCCCTCGCCGCCCATGTGCGTGAGGAAAACAAAGCTGCGGGCCGGATCGTTCAACCGCATCGCCATGGTGTGGCAGCCGATGCCGCCGCCCGCGATTTGCCCCTCCAGCAGCAGCGTGGAACGATTGTGCGGGCAGCCGGAGCAGAACGCCGAGGGACGTGCCCCGATAGTCTTTGAAATTCCTGTGGGCTGCGCCGCGGCCGCGAGCGTTCGCGGCGCTTGGTGCAGAATGTCGCACAGCGCGGTCGCAATTCTGTCCGGATCCAACTCGCCGGTCGGCGGGAAATGGGATTTGCCCAAAATCGCCGGCCGCGACGGAAGATCGTACAGAATCTCGCGGAGCTGCATTTCGATGAAACTCCGCTTTTCCTCGACCACGAATATCGTTTCAAGCCCCCTGGCGAACTCCCGCACAAATTCCGGATCGAGCGGAAAGGGCATGCCAATCTTTCCGATCCGAATGCCGTCGCGCACTCCCAGATCTCGCAGCGCCTGCATCAGATCGAAATAGGATTTTCCAGTGCTCAGCACACCGATGCGCGCCTGGGCTCCATTGTGCCGATTGATGCCGTTCAGGCGCGCGAACTGCCGCGCGGCTTCAAGCCTCCGCACATTCACTTCATGCTCCAGGCCCAGCGTGACCGGCGCGACGATGCGCGGGTCGTGGTGCCGCTGATAACCCTGCGGCAGTTGAATCGACGGCCGCGACGGGTCTAGTTCAGCCGTACCCCCGCCATCGCACACATCCGTGACCATCTTCATCCCGACCCAAGCCGCGCTGAACCGCGAGAGCGCGATGGCCAGCAGCCCGTAATCCAGAATCTCCTGCACGTTGCCCGGATACAAATAAGGAATGCCGATGTTGTACAGGCTGAAATCGCTCTGGCTGGGAATAGTGGAGCTTTTCGAAATCGGATCGTCGCCGCACAGCAGCAGCGCGCCGCCGTTCTTGCCGCTCCCGGCCAGATTGGCATGGCGGAAAATGTCGCCGCTGCGGTCGACACCCGGCCCCTTGCCGTACCAGATGCCCACCACGCCTTCCACTTTGCTCTTGCCGACGGTGTCGATGATTTGGCTGCCGAACACGGCGGTCGCGGCCAGGTCCTCATTGACCCCGGGGCGGAAGTGGATGTTGTGTTCGGAGAGCAATTTTCCCGCGCGCGCCAGCGCCATGTCGTAGCCGCCCAACGGCGAGCCTTCGTATCCGGAAATGAACGCGCCGGTGTTGAGTCCCGCGCGCCGGTCGCGACGCATCTGGTCGATCGGCAGGCGCACCAGCGCTTGAATGCCAGTTAGATAAACCCGCCCTTGTTCCAGCGTGAATTTGTCGGAGAGCTTCATAGCGACTGGGTGCGTATCCGATTCATGCTAGCATGCGCCACACGCATCCCCGAGACCTCCTCGGGCCGGGTTTCCCCACCCCACCTCGCGCTGGAATAGGATATGAAGTGGCAAGCTAACGAGGGAGGCTTATGGGAAAACTTGGATGCATTACGATGGTTTCTGTTTTCGGGCTGCTCGCCGCGCTCGCGATTGCACAAGACAAGCCGAATTTCACGGGGAGTTGGCAGCTCGACCCTGCCAAGTGCGAGCAGCACACCGTCAAGGTCGCCGACGCCACTTGGGCCATCGAAGAATCTGACAATTCGATCCATCTCACGGAAACCGAATCCGGCAGAGCGGTGGAGATGAAGTGCAGCACCGACGGCAAGGACTGCGACGTTCACGGCGACAAAGCTAAAGCATCGTTCTGGTTCAACGGACCGATGCTGGTGGAAATGGAAACCAGGGGCGACCACGTCACCCGCTACCGGCTCACGCTGTCTCAAGACGGTAAGACGCTGAAGGTGGAGACCACCTACATCGTCCCCCGGGCCGACGCCAACGACGTTCTGGTGTTCACCAAGAAATCGTAGTCCGCGACGCGGTCCGGATCTTTATCGAAGTTGGTCCACCGGAACCGGGGGCTGGCGCCGAAATCTGCGCTTCAGGTCCGGATAGAATTCCTTCAGCACGTTGAACATCGCGTCGTAGCCCATCTGAAAGCCGGTGCGCGTCAGAATGTCAGACACTCGCCGGTCGCCGCTGGGATAGTAGAGGTTCGAAATGGCGCCTGAGCTGAGGTTGCCCAGGAGCTCCGAAAAGTTGTAGCGCTGATGCCCTGAGTCGCTGCGCGCCACAAAGACCCTGCTGATCGCATACAGCGTTCGATGCATTCCCCCGCCTTGGCCTTTTCGAAAATATCGCGGATCCTCATGCAGCAGCGTTGGAAAGACCCCCACCGTGAACAATTCATTCGTGAACGCGTCCGTGAAATCCGCGCCGTAGCGCTTGTAATAACCGGAGACGCCTTGCCCATAGCCTTGCTGCGCGTTGGTGGCCTGCTGGATCCCAGCCTGCACGGCGGTAAACCCGTACGTGAATGGATCGAAATAATGCAGCACCAAGCCGAACTTCTGTTTCGCCCCAATGGGCGTGATGGGCTGGCTGGGATCATTCACCGTCTTGTAATTCGGCAGGACCTTGAACATTCGGTGGTCATCCGTGACGGCGTTTTGGATTTGGGGCGCTTCGACCGATGGAACAGACGGCAGCTCTGGCATCGGTGCGGTATTCGACTCCTGCCCAAGGCAATAGCCCGCGCCTACGCACACAAAACATGCGATAAAAGGTAAAGATTTTTTCAGGATTTAAATCCCCGGGATTAAACTCTATTCTAACGTAATTCCAGCTTCCTCAGTCACAGACACCAAGCCAAATGAGTATAACCCCCACCGCGGCGCTCAGGTTGCGGTAGCCGTCGGCTGAGTCTGCTGTTTTTGAACCCTTAACTGTATGGCGACCCGCGACATCAGTCCGGGAAGACAGCCCGCCAAACCGAATTAGTTCGAAGGAATATTCGCCCTCGTTGCTGGGCCAGTTCGACCGCGGCCAGCCTGTCACAACAACAGCGGCAGGTTCGTGCGAGCGGCAAAATTATTCCAGCTGGTTTTCCAACTGCATTCTTGGCTCGCTGCCATCCTGGCGCTTACGCCCGGCGTCACTGGTCGCTATAGCGTCCGCATGAAGGCCACAAGGTCGGCCTTCTCTTGCGATGTCAGCTCCAGCTCGGAGATCAGGTTGAAAAACTCAACCGTGTCTTCGAGCGTTATCAGCCGGCCGTCGTGCATGTAGGGCGGCGACTCCTTAATCCCACGCAGCGGAAACGTCTTGATGGGCCCGTCGGCCGAGGCCATCATGCCATTGATCATCCGCGACTTGTAGAAGCGCTCGGTCTGGAGATTGTGCATGGAGTTGTCCGTGTAGTAGGGTGCCGGATGGCAGCTCCCGCATTTCGCTTTTCCGAAAAACAAGACTTGCCCACGCATCTCCGCTGGAGAGGCGGTCTTTGAATCGAGCAGGCCGTCAATACCGAGCTTGGCCGCCGGAGGAAAATCCAGCAGCTCTTCAAACTCCGCCATGTAATGGACCTGACTTCCGCGATCCAGGATATTGATTCCTTTCTTGGCGGCGATCACGGGATCGCCATCGAAGTACGCAGCACGCTGTTCAAATTCGGTGAAATCTTCGACCGTCTTCAGAGCGCGTTGAGAGCCGAACAGGCGCTGGATGTTGACACCGCGCAGCGAAGGAGTCTCAATCCGGTGACGGAACTCCTGCGGCCGAATGTCTCCAACCAGGTGCGTGGCGCCGTTGGTGTGTCCGTTTACGTGGCAGTCGAAACAAGCAACACCACGGTGCGGATGCTCGCTCCGGCGATCCTCAGTCTGGTTGTACTGTTGTTGGGGAAACGGCGTTACCAGAAGGCGCAGACCTTCCAGTTGTTTGGGATTCAGAATCCCGCTGAACAATTCGTAGTAGTTTTCAATGGTTACCACCTTGCCGTGCGAGACATCGCCCAAATCGAGCCGCGTGGTCAAATAGATGGCCGGCGGAAACTCGGGCATGATATGGTCGGGCAGATCGAAGTCGAGATCGAAGCGGGTGAGATCCCTTCCTTCCTGCTTGCTGATCTCGTCGATTTGGTACTTGGGGAACAGCATTCCACCTTCGGCATGATTTGGATGCGGCAAAGGCATGAAGCCCAGAGGAAAGAGGTCCCGTTCGCGGATCTCTTCCGGGCGCATTTTTGCGAGCCCCTCCCAGGTAGTGCCGGGCCGAAGTTTCACGCGTACACCCTGCTGAACGGCTTTGCCACGAGACATCGTCACGCCTTTAGCCGGGCGGTCGCTCAGGTCATAGCGCTCCTCCAGCAGAGCCTTCTGACGTTCCATGATCGCGGGCTTGGCCGCGCTCATGCGGGCCATAACGGCCCCGAAATCCTCGTGAGTAACAACTTCGGAGTAGCTCGACGGTCTCCTTGCTCCCTCCTGCGCAAGCACCGTCCCGAACAGTATGAAGAGACCGGCTATAAGAGCACCGGTCTGGGCGGTTTTTGATCGAAGTTCCATGATTCCTCCCTTTCTTCGAACAAAGGGCCCCCTACTTGAGCAGTTATGCTTCCGAAGGGGCGGCGCTGCATAATCTTGCGTCGCCGAAGTGGACTCGATATGCTGCTGGACGAGTGCGTGAAACGCCGCGCGCATTCACAGCGCAACTTCACGCAGAGGCGACCTCATCTGCCGCTCACCGCATCAGCCGCTCACGAGGATTATCAAGGCCGGAATGGATGTGGTTTGGGATTGAGGCGGTTAGGGCGCTGCTATCGCGCCGGTGCGGGCAACCAGTGTGGCGAAAATCTCATCGCGTGAACCAGCGCCGCGCCCGGACGCTTCGCCGTCGATCAGGAAGCGAGCGATAAGCCCGGTCATGTTCGCAACAGCGAAACTGGCGCCGTTCAAATTGTGTTCGGGAGGCACGCCTGGAATCGAACGTGGATACGGCGAGGCATAGAACACGCCTTCACGATAGCGATACGAATCGCGCGGGCACTCCGCATCCGGTGCGACGCCGATGACCATAGGTAAATCTCCGGGCAGCGAGTGGGCCGCACCAACCACCAAGGGGCCGTCCATCAGCACATGCTCGAACCGCTCCCGATGCGCCGTGTTCGAAGTTCCGAGACTCAGATTGATCAGATCCATGCGCTGGTCGCTGCACCAGGCGAGCGCGCGCAGGATAACATCGATATTCGCAGTGAGACGCTGGTCGAAGACTTTGACCGCGTAGAGTTCGGCATCGCGTCCGATCTTTTCGCGGATCGCGCCCGCCACTGCGGTCCCATGGCCGAGGCGGTCAATAAAATCCTCGGTAAGCCCCTGCGCTGTCACCCCGACGCCGCCTGCTACACCGCCCACGTGTGGATGATTGGGATGGACGCCGCTATCGATGATGGCGATCTTCATTGCGCCAACATCACGGTCTGGTGTGCGATTCGGGCTAATGAAGGACGATGCGTGATCAGAATGGCGGTGCGGCCATCCGCGACGCGTACCAGAGTTTCGGCGATAGCGCGCTCGTTGGCCTCATCCAGCGCCGAGGTGGGCTCGTCCAGCACCAATATTTTCGGATTCGCGAGCAAGGCCCGCGCCAGGGCAATGCGCTGGCGCTCACCGGCCGAAAGCGTCTGGCCACGCTCGGCCACCACCGTGTCGTAGCCTTCGGGAAGCGCCAGGATTCGTTCGTGAATGCAGGCCGAGTTGGCGGCTTCGATAATTTCGGCATCCGTCGCATCCGGCCGCGCATAGGCGATATTCTCGCGCACGCTGGCTTGAAATAAATAAGGCGCCTGATCCACCAGCATGATCATGTGGCGCAGCTCAGCCAGCGGGAGATCCCGCAGGTCACGCCCGTCGATGCGAATCGCACCGGCATCCGGATCGTAGAAACGAATCAGAAGGTCGGCCAGCGTCGATTTGCCCGCGCCGCTGGGTCCCAGAATCGCGCAGATGCTGCCTGCCTGCACCCGAAACGAGAGAGCATTTAAAACCGCATCGCCTCCATAACCGAACGAGACGCGGTCAAACTCGAGCTCTCCGCGCACGTTCTCCAGCGGCTTGCTGCCGGGGCGGTCGTTGATTTCCGGCTTGGTGTCGAACAGTTCCCAAACGCGGGAGAGCGCCACGCCGCCCGACACCAGGTTGGTGTACAGGCTCATCATGTTCTGCACGGGCGCGAGCAATCGCATGTGGTAGGCCATGATCGCGACCAGCGCGCCGGTGGTGATGGTCCCGTCGATCACCAGCTTGCCGCCATAAAGAAAGATGGCCGCGGTCGAAAGCGTTAGCACTGTGCCCGGAACCGCGCCGGAAAGAAACGATGTCAACTGCATCTTAAGCAGCGCGTCGAGAAAACTCTGGTTGCGCGCCCGAAACCGTTCGACCTCGCGGGATTCGGCCTGCGAGGACACCACCAGCCGGATGCCGAGCAAGGTTTCCAGCAGAAAGCTACCGATGTCGGAGCTCCGCTCGCGCACCGCGCGCACTCGATCCGCCAGCCGCCGCTGGTAATGCTTGAGCGCCCACAAACTCACAGGAACCGCCGCCACGCTAACCAGGAAAAGCCGCGGGCTCAGCGTGACCATGATGCCGATGCTTCCGATCAGGAACACGACATTGGAGAGCACACTGAGCAGGCTGTCGGCCGAAACACGCTGCACCTCGGCGATGTCGTTGTTGATGCGCGAAATCACATCGCCCAATTTGGTTCGTGCCCAGAAACGCGGCGACAGCATTTGCAGATGCCGGTAGAGCGCCAGCCGCATGTCGAACAGGACCGCGGCGGACACTCGCACATAGGTGTAGCTGGAGAGAATATTTAGCGCGAACCCCAGCACCGTGACGCCGAACATCAGGCCGCTCACGATCAGCAGCATGCGCATGTCGCGCTTGAGCAAGGCGTCGTCGATGAGAAGTTTCGATATATAAGGTTGCAAGAGACCGAACCCCGTGGACGCCACGCCGGCCGCGAGAATCAACACCAGCCGCGGCCAATACGGCACGATAAACTGCAATGCCCGGCGATAGCCGGCCAGGGGAATTACTTGCTGGGACACTTTCCTCTGTAATAGCACATGGCATGTTGGCGCCGTCGGATGGCGCGCTACTGTCTAGCCCGCGGGGTCACTGATATCGCAAGGATCACGTTCAGAACTTTCCCAACAAGTCGGCTGAGGTTCGCTCGCTCCAGTGCTGGTTCCATGAGCTCTTAGCCGTGCGCCACATTGGCTTCAGGAGCAGCCGCGCCAGGCGTTCGTAGTGAGTGGAAGTTCGAATAAGAAAAGACGGAGGCGTCATCCGGAGCGAGGGCTTTTCTTCTTCGGCTTACGGCGCAACTCCGCACGAAGCTCGGCGAGAAACTCATTCGCCGGGCGGCTGCGGCCGGCCAAGTAGTCAGCGTGGCTCTTGCGGATGTGCTCCCGGACTTTCGGGTCCTGATTCTCGCGTTCGTCTTGCGGCTCGTCCGGTGGGAGCTTCGGGGTAATGTTGATCACGCGACCGGGGACGCTGTACTCAACCCGGTCTCCAGCTTTGATGCCGGCCTTCCGGCGGATGTCAAACCTCCAGCCGCAACGGCGAAAAATCTCGCGCCAAAAACAGCCCCGGATTCCGTTATCTCCTGTAGAGCGCATGGTGGGGACTCAGGCCTGTACACCGCTGTTCGCGATCACTTGGCCCGAACCCCGATGCTACTGATTGGTTATTCGAAGGTCTGGATTCGGAACGCGGCATGGTTCGGGTCCAGCGACAAATTAGGAGGACGTCTATGCTAAACACGCTTCGAGTTATCTTTTTTTCCCCTCTTCTGACGGCGGCCTTATTTTGCGTCTCCGCAAACGCAGACAGCTTCACCGTCACATACCTTCCCCCAGGGGTTCAGACTCCTACCGGCATCACGTCTAACTACGAGACGTTCGACAGTCCGACCTATGACGCGGGAAACCTCACGACGAACTTCGGCGGTTCCTCAGTTACCGGAACCTACACAGGCCAGTACTCGATACAAGGAGCCAATGAGTATGGCGGAGCGGGAGGGACCGGAAACTACATCAACCTCTATATCCCGAGCGAGTCGACGTACACGTACACGCTTACGCTCAGTTCACCCGAAAACTACTTCGGGATGTGGTTTTCAGCACTGGACTCAGGCGACGAACTCCAGTTTTACAGCGGGTCCACGCTTGTTTATACATTCTTGCCGTCCGATTACAGTGCCCTTGTAGGAGTGTGTCCAACCGCAGCGCCTGAGCCTAACTTCTGTGGTAATCCGAACTCGGCCTTTTATAACCAAGATCCGGGCGAGCAGTTTGCCTATTTAAACTTCTACGACACTAGTTCGACCTTCACTTCCTTGGTTTTCACGGAAACGAGCGGCAACGGTTTTGAATCGGATAATCAGGCGGTGGGCTTGAATGTTCCTATTGCCGGCACAAACATCTCCGCCGTGCCTGAGCCTTCGAGTTTAGCGTTGTTTGGGACAGGCATGCTGGTCATCGCCGTACTGGCCCGGCGACGGTCGCATCGATCGAGCAAAAATTCACAGCGTTATCTTGTCTTTCGGCTCCCGGCCAGCAGGTTCTGAGTCTGACCGGTCAAGAGGTCACTTGGACTTCCGGCGCCTTGACGATCCTGCGATTGTTAATACTGGCCCAAATTGACCCCGCACCACGGTGTCCCCTGAATGGGTAAGCGAGCAGACAACTTCGTTCTTAGTCGCCAACTTCCTGGCAATTCAGCAAACCGACGACAAAATTTCGCGGAAAATTAAGGCGGGTGAACCCCAACCTGCAGATGAG
>DATJWJ010000015.1:0-15589 GCA_035501355.1 Bryobacteraceae bacterium
TGCTCGGGGATGATGTTCACGGCCTGCCCGCCGTTCGTGACGTAGCCGTGGACGCGGACGCCGTCGCGGAAGTGGACGCGCTGCCCGTCGATGAGCCTGAACGTGTCGAGGCAAGCCGTGAGGGCGCTCCTGCCCGCGTGCGGGGCGATGGCGGCGTGGGACGGCGTCCCGCGGAACTCGAAGGTCAGCCAGAGCGACGCCAGGGCCTTGTGCGCGAGGAGATCACGGTCGAACGGGTGATACATCATCGCCGCGTCGAGCCCGTCGAAGACCCCGGCGTCGATCATCTTGATCTTGCCGCCCCCTCCCTCCTCCGCGGGGGTCCCGAGGAGGACCACCTCGCCGCCGGTGTGAGCGACGACCGACGCGGCGGCGAGAAAGGCGCCGACCGCGCCAGCCGCGATGAGGTTGTGCCCGCAAGCGTGGCCGATGCCAGGCAAGCAGTCGTACTCGGCGCAGATTCCGATGTGCAGCGGACCATGGCCGGCGCGGGCGATGAAGGCGGTGGGCAGTCCGGCGGCGCCGTTTTCGACCGCAAAACCGGCAGCGTCCAACGCTTCGCACAGCCAAGCCGAGGCGTGCTCCTCCTCAAAACCTAGTTCCGGCCGGGAGTGGATGCGGTGGCTGAGACTGACCAGGTCCTCGCGAGCTGATTCGAGCCGTTCCTGCGCGGCCTGTTTGGCGGTTGGCATGATTGTTCTATTCCCAATTAGATCATTTCCGGCCGCGGATGCGCCGCTTGACTTTAGGTAAGTAATGGCTTACGGTAAGGTATGGCCGACCAACGGGAATTGCTGGTAGCGTTCTCGGACCCGACCCGCCAGGCGGTGCTCAATTTGTTGCGCCGCCGGCCGTCCACGGTGGGCGACCTCGCCGATCGGCTCCCAGTAAGCCGTCCGGCCGTTTCGCAACACCTGCAGGTGCTGAAATCCGCCGGTTTAGTGGAAGAAGAACGGCGCGGCACACGTCACTATTTTCGGCTGAATCCCAAGAGCCTGGCCGAGTTGCGCACGCTCGTCGATTCGATGTGGCGCGACGCGTTGGCCGTATTTTCCGATTTCGCGGAGAAGGAGACCCTGAAGCATGGCACAAGCAGAAGAAAAACACGCACCGATCCGGCAAAGCGTTCACGTCGATTGCCCGGTTGAAGATGCTTTCCGGCTTTTCACCGAAAAGTTCGGAGAATGGTGGCCGCTGGCTTCTTATTCGACTGCCGGAGAAGACGCTGAAAGCTGCACCATCCAGCCCTGGGAGGGCGGAAAAGTGTTGGAACGCACGCGATCCGGCGAAGAGCACGAGTGGGGAACCGTGGTTGACTGGGACCCGCCCCGGCGCGTGGGATTTACCTGGCATCCCGGCGCGCTGCCTGATCGCGAGCAGACCGTCGAAGTTCAATTCTCGGCGGAGGCGGATGGAACGCGCGTGACGCTGACGCACAGCGGCTGGCATCTGGCGGGCATCGAGACCTGCTTCGCTGGGTTTGTGTCGCAGCAGATGATGATGGCGGTATAGCCAGGAAGGACGCGTACATGATTCCCATGGTGGTGGAGCAGACCTCGCGCGGCGAGCGCGCATTCGACATCTATTCGCGGTTGCTGAAGGAACACATCGTCTTCCTGGGCACGCCCATTGACGATAATGTCGCCAATCTGGTCATCGCGCAGATCCTTTTCCTGGCGGCGGAAGATCCGGAAAAGGACATCTCGCTGTACATCAATTCACCGGGTGGTTCCACCACGGCCGGGCTGGCTATTTTGGACACCATGAATCTGATCGAGCCGGACATTGTCACTTATTGCGTTGGGCAAGCTGCGTCCATGGCGGCGGTTCTGCTGGCTGCGGGCGCCAAAGGAAAGCGCTACAGCTTGCCCTATTCGCGCATACTGATTCATCAGCCGCATGCCACCGGACTGGGCGGACAAGCGGCGGACATCGATATCCAGGCTCGCGAAATTCTGCGAACGCGCGAGATTATTAACAAGATTCTCGCCCGTGCCACGGGCCAGCCGGTGGAAAAGATCGAGCGCGATGTGGATCGGGATTACATCATGGATGCGCAACAAGCGGTGACATATGGGATCATCGATCGCGTGATCGTCAAACGCGACCTGCCCGGAAATGCTCCGACGTATAATGGGAATCGCCTCAACGGCTCCGGGCACTAATATGCCGACACCTTTTGAAAGCGCGCAATTGAATCTTCAACTGTTCGATCTGCGCCGTGAGCCGGTGCTGCGCGAGGCCCGATCCTGGTTTCTGCTTGAATTCAACCCGGAAAGCTTAGCCGAAGTGATATCCACCCTGAGCGGTGAACGCAATTCGGCGTTCCGAATGGTGGTGGGCTACTGGGACATGGCCGCGTCGCTAGTGACTACGGGCGCTATCGATGGCGACGCATTCCGAGCCGCGCACGGCGAAATCTTCGGGGCATTCAGCAAGATTCAACCCTATCTGGCCGAAATGCGGGCGGCCTTCAGCGAGCCGGAGTTCTGCAGACACATCGAGGCGGTCGTGATGGCGGCTCCGGATGCCGAAGCGATTCTGAAGCGCAGGCGGGAGGGTCTCCGCGCGGCTGCTAAAGCTCAAGTGGGCAAGCAGGCGCAGTCGGGCGCGGCCGGCTAATCACGTCAGGCGTTCGTCGCCGTGATTTCGCGCGATGTGATCTGGTATTTGAAGCTGTCCGGCGCCAGACTGTCGAGCCTTCCTTCGGCTGTCTCGGCTTGCGGATACATCAGGAACGGCACCGGCGGGCCGCTCGATCCCGACAGCGCTACGTCGTGGGCAAAGTTGTACGCCATCCAGTTCATCTCCCAAGATCCGAACAGCCGCGCGCGAGCTTTTTTCACGATGTCGTCGTCGATGGGACGGTTGCCGGGCGGCTCTTCCAACATCACCTTGCGCACATCGGCGGGATCCACCGCCACCCAGCCGTAGTCGCTGAGATAAACCTCGGCGCGGCAGTGTTGGGCTTTCGAAATATTCTCCGAGGACGTGCCTAGGCTTTTATAACCGAGCTCCGACTTGGCGACGCGAATACCATAGACGTCGCGCGCGGGTAAGCCGGCCGCTCGCGCCAGGCCGACGTAGAGAGCGTTGAGGTCGGCGCACTTGCCGCCCAGATCCCGCGATTCGAGCATGAATCTGATGTTGCCCAGTCCACAGCCGAGCGTCTTCGGGTTCCGATAAGTGTTTTCGACGATCCACTCGTAGATGGCACGCGCTTTGCCAACATCGGTAGTCGCCGTGTGCGTGATCTGGAGCGCGGTTTCTTTCACAATGCCGTCCGTCGGCAGAAGCTTGGTCGGCCGCAGGAAATGTTTCAGCTCGTCGGCGCTGGCTCTGCGCGGCTGGGCCGGCGTGGATAGGTCAACGGTCCAGTCCCGAGTCGCTATGCGGCTGGTCAGCGTAAGGACCGGCCGCACATCGGATGGAAATTCGGCGGCGATCACCCGCAGCGCGTCCGTTTTGGTTTCGACAACCTTGGCCGAGCCGCCCTCACATTTGAAAGTGTTCGCCAAAGTCCTCTGGTAAGCCGTGCGCGTATCAAGCGCGGCCGGCAGCCAGATGCGTGTTGCACCCGAAGGTTTCAGGACTTCGATGTGAGTGGTCACCTCAAAGGTGCGCCAGTTACCAAGCTTTTGAGGCTTCGCCAAAAGGTGCCCGGACTCGGGGAATGCGAAGCCAGCCGACACAAGGCCGGCAGCGCGTAAAAGATCTCGCCGGTTCATAGGCTCGTTTCGTGGCATTATTGCTATCTTACGCCATGCCTTTGCGCCTGGGTGCTGTGGGTCAGTTTGAGATTTGCCTGCCGGGGCCACTACGCTATGCAATTTGGCGGTTTGGCGGTTTCCGGCAACTTGACCGAGCGCTCGGCCTGTTCCCTACGCAGCGTGATGCGGGAACAATTGACATCAGTTGGGGTTGATCCCAGGTCTAATTACGGGCCTTAACATTTTCGTGCCGGTCTCGTTCGGGAGGTAGAGACCGGCGCGAAAGGTGTGCGTTCAGAAAGGCATCGGGGGCCTCGGGACAATTGCGTGCGGCTCGAACCGCCACACGATCCTTCCATCGACGCGAACATAAGCGGGCGCATCATCCATCTGGACGACCGCAAGCTCGCCAAAGAACGGCTTGGCCTTCTGAAATTCGGGAGGAATGGCCCACGCTCCGGTCGAATTGATGTAACCGGCCCCTCCGTTTAGGCGAGCGGGTGCCAAGCCGTTTACGAATTGACCAACTTCATCCCACTTCGGCGGCAAACGCAGGCGTCCCCCGAGGTCAATCAATCCCCACTGTTGCTCAACTCTAACCGGTGCGAGACCTTCCGCAAAGGGGCGTACCTCCTCGTAGATAGGGTTTATCGCAAAGAAGCCAGAGTGGTCGATGAAGCCCCATCGACCTTCAAGCTTCGCTGCCGCCAACCCGAACTTGAAGTGCTGTGGTAGGGCATCTTCAAACATGAATAGAATGACAACCGTCCCCTTATTGTTGATGAAGCCCCACCGACCCTCTTTCATCACTGGTGCCAGGCCCGCTCTGAAGGGGCGCGCCCGTTCAAAGCGGTCGATGCTCAGCGGTGATCCCGCTGTATCTATCAGGCGGAAGGTCTCTCCGTCGTCAGACACAAATGACCGCCCTTCGGAGAACGGCATCGCGATAAGAAACCTCGGCTCAATCAGCCACCTCCCCGCGTGGTCAATGTAGCCGACGCCACGGTCTGCGCCGACCGAGCAAACACTGTCGTGGAAGTGTCCGATCCCCCGGAACGACGCCGGTATCACGATCTTGCCGCTTACATCTAGAAAGCCGGAATGCCCACTATGCTCGATCACCGAAGCCTTGCCTTCACAGAAATGCCCGGCTCCAGCAAAGCGCGGCGCTACTTTGATATCGCCGTCTGCATTGATGAACCCGACGACCATATCCGCGCTGTTCTCGACAAACTGCGAGATCGGGTAGAGCATCGCAGCATTGTAGCAAGCGAGATGTTTCAAAATCGGTAAGTTTTTGCAACGTCGCCGGTAGGCTCGGAGACAAAGGGCTTGGCACCTCGCCGATGTCTGTTGCAAAATCAAGCTCTCCATGGGCTCGTCGCAGCCGCGTCTGCTTTGCTTTCGGCGCGGTTGCAGAAGTCTGCCGCGTGGGCTTTGTGCATGTCGTTTTGCCTTCGTGCTCCTGAGTATTTCGATTCTGCGAACCAACCCGGACGTAGTCGCCAAACCTGTCGAAATGGTGGCCTCGCTTCAAACTGAGCCACAACTCACGCCCGTGCCTGCGGGTAGTGAGACGAAATTATCTGACTACCTGCCTGCGGCAGCTCGGGCAAACCAAGTACTCTTAAAGTAGAGTGTCAACCGAGGTTGTTCCAGCGCCGCCCATCGCCGAGCAGCTCTACGCGCAGCTTGAGCAGAAGGTGCGCACGCTGCGTCCAGCCGACGATGTATCGCAGCTCGAAAAAGCCTACCGGCTTGCCGCCGAGTCGCATAAAGACCAGACCCGCGAGTCCGGCGAACCCTACATCGTCCATCCGCTGAATGTCGCCTTGATCCTGGCGGACATGCAGATGGACCTGGTTTGTATCGAGACCGGTCTGCTGCACGATACCGTGGAAGACACCAGGCTCAGCCTGGACCAGATTCGAAAAGAGTTCGGCGACGAAGTGGCGCGCTGCGTCGACGGCGTCACCAAACTGAGCAAGCTGCATATGTATTCGCGCGAGGAGCGCCAGGCCGAGAGCGTCCGCAAAATGCTGCTCGCGATGGTGAGCGACATTCGCGTGGTCATCGTAAAGCTGGCCGACCGGCTGCACAACATGCGCACGCTCACTTGGCTTCCGCCTGAACGCCAGCAACGCATTGCGCAGGAGACCATCGACCTCTACGCGCCCATCGCCCATCGCCTTGGAATGGGCAAAATCCGCGGTGAGCTGGAAGACTTGTCGTTCCAGTATCTGGAGCCGGAGGCGGCGGCCGAGTTGACTCGCGAGATGGAGTCGCAACGCGCCCAGAACGAAGAATTCCTTAGTAAAATGCGGCACGAGGTGGAAGTGAATCTGCGGCGCGAGAACATTCCCGCGCGCGTGGAAGGCCGCATGAAGCGCGCCTACTCGGTGTATCAGAAGATGAAGCGCCAGAAGATCGGGCTCGATCAGGTGTACGACCTGCTGGCGCTGCGCATCATCACCGACTCGGTGAAGAACTGCTACGCGGCGCTGGGTGTGATTCATAACGAATGGCACCCCATTCCCGGCCGCATCAAGGACTTCATCGCGATTCCCCGCCCCAACCTGTATCAGTCGCTCCATACGTCGGTCATCGGGCCCGGCGGCCGCTCCTTTGAAGTCCAGATCCGAACCGAGGAAATGCATCGGCTGGCCGAAGAAGGTATCGCGGCGCATTGGAAATACAAAGAAGGAAAGAAGGGGCCGGGCGCCGACGATCAGCGCATCACCTGGATGCGGCAGTTAGTGGAATGGCAGCAGGAGATGCGCGACCCGGGCGAGTTTATTTCCACCCTCAAAGTGGATTTGTACCCGGAGGAAGTTTACACCTTCACGCCCATGGGCAAAGTGATCGTGCTGCCGCGCGACGCCACGCCGATCGATTTTGCTTACGCCATTCATAGCGACGTCGGCAACACCTGCGTGGGCGCGAAAGTCAACGGGCGCATCGTGCCTCTCAAGTACGCGCTGAAGAACGGCGACGTGGTGGAGATTCTGACGCAGTCTGGCCACCTGCCCAGCAAGGACTGGCTGGCGCTGGCCAAGACTTCCAAAGCCCGCAACAAGATCAAGCACGTTATCAATACCACCGAGCGCGCCAAGGCCATCGAGATCGGCCAGAAATATCTGGAGCGTGAGGCGCGGCGGCTGAACGTGCAACTGGGCAAAATCACGAAAGCCGAGATGGAGAGCGTGGCGGGCGAGTATGGCTACAGCAAAATCGAGGACCTGCACGCGGCCCTCGGCTACGGCAAGTATTCAGCGCGCCAGGTATTGCAGAAGCTGGTTCCGGACCAAGTCGGGCCGGTGCTGCCGCTGGAAGCGCCCAAAGGCCCTACCGCGCCCGTGCCTGCCGCTCCGGCCGGCGGCGTAACTGGCGATCTGGTCATCAAGGTAAAGGGCGTAGACGATCTTCTGGTGTATCGCGCGAAATGCTGCAATCCGATCCGCGGCGAGGCTATCGTGGGATACGTGACGCGCGGCAAAGGCATCGCCGTGCACTCCATGAATTGCTCCAACGTCCAAAATCTGATGTACGAGGTGGAGCGCAAGATCGACGTCGAATGGGCGCGGGCAGTGAACGAAACGTTCCAGGTGAAGATGATGGTCTACACCGACGATCGCCCCGGCATGCTCAATCAGCTCACTTCCGTACTGTTTGCCGAGCAATGCAATATTCGGACCCTAGAGGCAATTCCGGATGACAAGCGCGGCGGGGATGGCGCGGTGGTCGACATGACCGTCGAGATCCGCGACAAGAAGCAGCTCGAACGCGTGCTGGCTGCCATCCGGCGCATTTCCGGTGTCCGCGACGTGGAGAGAATTCAGTGATCGAGACCCAAGCCGAGCCCGAGCACATCGCCATTTCCAAATCGAAAGGCATTCAGATCGACTGGAAAGACGGCCATCACAGCAGCTACGCGCTGGCATACTTGCGCGACCGCTGTCCTTGCGCCAGTTGCACCGGCGCGCATGGCACGGAGCCGCAGAAAACCGATTACTCTGCCCCGCAGTCCGGCCCATTCAAGCTGTACGCGCCCGTGCTCAAGATGCTGAACGTCGAGCCCGTGGGGCATTACGCGTTCCGGATCGAATGGAGCGATGGGCATAACACCGGCATTTATTCCTACGACCACCTGAGGAAAATCTGCCCGTGCGAGGCGTGTAAGCAGGCGGATTAGTTTAGCGACTCGCGTCCGCCGGCGGTTTCGATTCTTTGTCCACGCGACCTACCTGTGCCTGCTCGATCGAGATGTGGTTCACTTCCAGCGTCTCGCCGAGCACCTGGTCGAGTGATATGCGCGCGTGCTGGTACGCCGAGAGCGATGACACCTCCGTGGATTCAGCCGCCAGCAGGCTCTGCTGCGCGGCCACAACGTCGGCGATAGTGGCCGTTCCGAACGAAAACATCTGTTGCTCTTTCTCCAGCAGTTCCGCCTGCAAGGCGCGGCCATCGGAGGCTTGCGAATAGCGCAGACGGGCCTGCCGCAGCGCAGTCACTTGATTCGATATCGAGACCACGATTTCATTCATGTTCCGGCGCTCGATCAAATCGCCCTGCCGTAATCGCAGCTGATCGATTCCGTAGTCGCCCTGCGGAATCCGGTTGTGGATTTGGCCGACAAACAAGCCGGCGCCGGATTCGGTGCCGAAATCGTGACGGACGATCTGGCCGAGCGCGGTACCGAGTCCGCCATCAAAGTTCCTTGGATTCGGTTCTCCAGAAGCGGGGTTGTAGGTGCCGGCCAAGCCGCGGGCGTTGACTAAAGCTCTGCCTTGCAGCGTCGGCAGAATACCGTTAGCGGTACCAAGCGCGGAGATCTCCGCGGCCTGGTCATTGATCTTGGCCAGCGCGACGTCCGGCCGGTGCGCCAGCGCGCGAGTAACCATGTCGCGCAGCGAAGGCAATTCGTCGTTGGCGGGAACCTCGATGCGATCCAGCGGCACCACTTCGGCGGCGTCGATCAACGGCTCCTCCAGACCGTTGCGGCTCAGCGCGTTCTTGAGGATGTTCTCCTGCTGCCGCACGGACGCTTGCGCTATCACCAGGTCCTGCCGGCGCGCCGAAAGCTGAGCTTCGGCCGCATAAATGTCCACTCGCGGGACCGCGCCAAGCCCGATCTGCTTGCGTGTGTCATCCACCACCTTCTGCGCCTGATCGAGCGCTCGCTGGCGGACTTTCAGATCGTCGTTGTACGTCACCAGGTCCCAATAGAGGTTAAGAACCGTAGCCACGGTGTTGAGAAGCTGCGACCGAAAAGTTTCGCGCGCGCCGCCGATGTTCTTATCGGCGACTCGAATGAAGCGGCTGTTCACTCCGGTTCCGAAACCGTTCAGAAACTGGTGCAGCACGTAGATCTGTCCAACCGGCGCTACCGACGGGTTCAGCACATCGCTTGGTGCATTCTCCTTTAGATAGGATTCGTTGGCGGCCACCTGCACGTATCCGCCGCTCAGAAGGCCTTGCTGGAAGAGGTTGTTGAACACGTGCCGAGTGTCAATGAGGGATTCGGTTTGGCTCTGTATAACGTTGGGCTGCGGGTTGCTGGTATGAAAATAACCTAGCGTGCTCTGAATGACTGGATCCAGGTTTTGGGTGATCGGTCCGATCTGCGAGACAACCACGTTGGCGCTGCCGCCGCCTCCACCACCGCCGTTGTTCGCCAGCCCCGCTGAAACCTGGCTGCCCACTACACCTTGACCGCTGGTGGCTTGGTTGGCAATGGAATTTCCAGCGGTGACGCCCCGCAGCGGTCCGCCGGCTTGCATGCGTTCCAGATTCCATTCGGCGCTCACGGGCCCGTAGCGATCCACTTCCAGGTCGAGATTGTTTTCGATCGCAACGGCGAGTGCGTCCTGAACGGTCAGATACAGTTTTCCGCCGCGAATCAAACCGTAAATGCGATCCGAATTCTTCAAGCGGACCGGTGGAACAGCCGCGCCTTCATAGGGACGAATCAAAACGGAAGCTTGCGGCCGTTGCGGCGTCTCCTGGGGGCCTTGCGCCCGCAGAAAACCCGCGCTTGCCGCCAACAGGATGAGGCAGAATTGTCGTTGCATGGCTCGCACCTATTGCCTCTCCGGCGGAAGATTCGCGGGAATCGAGGACGGCCGCGCCACGTGGCCAGCCGCCGCTTCAGCCATCGAGATGTTATTCACTTCTAGTGTTTGGCCGACGGCCTGATCGAATGCGATTTTGGCGTGAGTGTAGTTGGCCATGGACTGGATTTCCGCTTCCTGATCGACGCCCAGATCGCGCTGCGCCTGCACCACCAGAGCGATGGTCGACTCTCCGAATTTGAATCGGTTTTGCTCGGCTTCCAGGGCTTCTTGCGCCAGCTGCCGGGTGGCCACGGCCGTTTCGTAACGGGCGCGCGCCTGCTGCAAGCCGATCACCGCATTCTTTACATCCACCCGTACCTGGTTGATGGACTTTTGGAGCAGCAACTCCCCTTGCCGCAAGCTAAGCTGATCGGCCACGTAGTCGCCCTGCTGGGCCCGATTACGAAATGGGATGTTCAGCGAGAGTCCAGCCGAGTAGTTGGGAAAATTCCGGCGGAAAATCTCTCCCAACAGATCCCCATAACCGCCCACGAAGCCGGGCGGTGGAATCGCTCCCGGAGCCAGCGCGTTGGGAGCACCGCTCAGACCGTTGTTGGTCAATTCGGCGAACACCTGCAGTACCGGCAACAACGCGTTTCTGGTTCCCGCCAGGTTGATCTTCAGGCTTTCGGTGCTGATCCGCGCCTGTTCCAGTTCGGGCCGATCCTTCAGTGCTTGCTCGATCAACTCCGGCGTGGGCTTTAGCTGCTCGCTTTGCGGCACTTCAATATGATCCAGCGGAACGATGCGAACCTCGTCCAGCGAAGCGCTCGCGATGCCGGTTCGGCTGAGCGCGTTCTTGAGTATCGTTTCTTGCTGCGCCACGTTCGTCTGCGCGATCAGAAGCGCTTCACGATTGGCCGAAACCTCGGCCGCCGCGCGCGTCACTTCAATCGGCGGCAGCGTCCCCAAACGCACCTGCTGGCGGTTGTCTTCCAGCAATTTCTCGGATGTCTCCAGCGCCTGCTGCTTGATGCGCGCATCGTCGTTGAAGCTCACCAGGTCCCAATAGAGATTCAAAACGGACGACACCGTGGTGATCACCTGCTGTTTGAGCTGCAGATCCGTCACCTTCATGTTGTTGCGCTGCACCCGGATATTGCGATTGTTGACCGCCACGCCAAACCCTTGCAGAAGATTCTGGGTCACATATAGATCCAGATAGCCGAGCGTGTAAGGATTCACGTCGTAGGCCGGACTGTTGAAGTGGTTGCGATTGCTGACAAAGAAAAGCTGCGCATAGGTGCCACTCAGGAACGATTCCGTGTAGCCGAGTTGCATGGTGCGGCTGTTGTCCAGCAGCGCATCCGTTAAAGCCAGGAAGGTGTTGCTCTGTGGGATGCTGCTATGTTGAAACTGCGCGTAGGCGACGATGGACGGATCCAGAGCCGGCGGCGGAGTTCCAAGTTGAATCGTAATGCCTCCGCCCGATCCAACTCCGGAACCGCTCTCGGGTAACCCGACCGCATTAACCGTAACCCCCGCCAGGCTCACGCTCACTGGACCTGCACTGATCGGCTGGCTGGTATTGCGCAACGCACCGCCGCCTTCGGTGCGCCTCAGAACCTCGCGTGCCAATGGAGGACCATAGCGCTGCACCGCAATGTCCAGATTGTTTTCCAGCGTGAGCGCGATCACGTCCGGCACCGAGAGATACAGATTGCCCCCCCGAAGCAACGATTCCAGGCGTGGCGAATTGCCGAGATTAACCGGCGCCACAATTCGCCTTTCGACATGGAACGGCTTCAGTATTCGCCCCACCACAGGCGGTAGCTGGGGCGATTGAATCGCGACTTCCGGCGATTGAGCCCATGCCAGCCCTGTGAAGATCGCGCACAAAATAGTCGAGAATTTTTGAGAAAGGCTCATTTGGTTAGAATCCTGGTGGGAACGCCGACGCGAGTCCTCATAGTTGTCGAAACCCGGCCAAGGTTGCAATTCAGCGTCCAGAGGGTAACGTTGCAAGACCCGTGGTTTTCCGCAACGTGGATGCCGCGGAATGTTCCAATTCGCCTGCCGCCCAGACCCCGGTGTCCGATTTCGCTCCTCGCTGTTCGATTTTGACATGCTTCGAGCCCTCACCAACAAGCATGTTACTAACGTCCCGCCCTAGTAACCTGGCCCACGCGAAAAGCCATTGACTCCGGCCTATTTGTGTTCCAAACTTTGGATGCATGGTAAGCGGGTGGAATCTTGCCTGCCGGATTGGAGCGCGCCCACAATCCACGACCTGCCAATGAATCGGGCCAAAGGAGTCTCCTTGAAAAAATTGTTTGTAGGCAACCTTCCCTATCAAGCCAGCGAAGCGGAGCTTTCGGATTGGTTCACGCGGAGCGGTTTTCACGCCGATTCCGTACAGATCATCCGCGATAAATTCACCGGCGATCCGCGCGGTTTCGGTTTTGCCGAGTTCAGCAACGACGAGGAAGCGGACCGCGCCGTCCAGAATTGCAATGGCCAGGATTTCCTGGGCCGCTCGTTAGTAGTGAACGAAGCGCGCCCGATGCGTGAAGGCGGTGGTGGTGGCGGCGGTCGAGGTGGACGCCCCCAACACGGCGGAGGCGGCGGCAGGCGTCGCGACTATTAAGCCGTCCAGCAGCCGCGGGACCTGCGCGCCAACCTGCGGTAACATGCGGTAGTGCAAAACGGCGCCCAGCAATCACCGCCGGAGATGACCTTCAAGGCGGTCGCTCTCGGTCTCTTTCTTGCTTTTGTTTTCGGCTCGGCCAACGCCTATCTGGGCATGAAGGCGGGCCAGACGGTGGCCGCCACCATTCCCGCGGCCGTCATCGCCATGGCGCTGTTCCGCATTCCCGCCTTCCGCGGAAATCTGCTCGAGCAGAACATTACCCGCACCGCTGCCTCGGTGGGCGAAGCGCTCGTAGCCGGCGCGATCTTCACCATCCCGGCCTTCATGATGGTCGAGCTCAACGGCCAGCGCCTGTGGAGCGATCTTCGCTCGCACTATTGGGAAGCCACGCTGGTGCTGCTGGTGGGCGGCTTGATCGGCGTCTTCTTTATTATTCTGCTGCGCCGCCCGCTGTGCGTGGACGCGAAAGAACTGCCTTGGCCGGAAAGCGTCGCCAGCTATGAAATCGTCAAATCGGGCGAAGCCTCCGCCAGCAACGCGCCCCGTTACATTTTCGGCGCCCTGGGATTCGCCGGCCTCATTCAGATCCTGACTTCGGATAAAGGCGCTCAGCTATTTCGCGAGTTCCTCACCGGCTTCATCCCGTTTCCAAGATCCGTCATTCAACATTCGAGCGAGGAGCGTCAACTCGCGGCGGTAACGCACTTCGGCGGCATCCCCTGGACCACTCCCAGCCTCTCACCGGCTCTCATGGGAATCGGCTACATCATCGGCCCGCAGTTGTCCTCGATCACCGTTTCGGGCGGCGTGCTGGCCTGGTGGGTGCTCATTCCCCTGTTATTATTTTTCGATCCGGACCTCATGCGCCGCATCGGAACCACCGACGTTTCCGTCGCCGCCGACACCGTCTGGCACAACATTGTGCGTCCCATCGCCGTGGGAATGATGTTGGTCGGCGCGGGCAATACCATGTTCTCGATGCGCGAGTCGCTGGCCAGTTCATTGCGCGGCGTATTCGTCGCAGCCGAGGGAGCCGCGCATGAAAAAAAGCTGACCGCCCGCACGGAGCGAGACATCCCCGCGAAATGGGTGGTGCTTTCAACCGCTCTACTACTGGTGCCGATCACCGCGATTTATTATTTCTTCACCCACGGTCTTTGGCCCGCGATCATTGCGGCCATCGTAATGACCATCACCGGCTTTCTGCTTTGCGCCATCGGCGGATATCTGGTGGGACTGGTGGGCAGCTCCAATCAACCGCTCTCGGGCTTAACGCTTTCGGCCCTAATCATCGCGGCCCTCATGATGCTGGTGATCGGAGTGAAGGGGCTCTCGGGAATCGCGGCCGTACTGGGCGTCGCGGCTGTGGTGTGCGTGGCCTGCTCGGTTTCGGGCTCGCTGATTCAGGACTTGAAGGCTGGCCACTTGCTCGAAGGCACGCCCTGGAAAATGGAGCTCGTAGAGATCATCTCGGTGGTGTTTCTGGCCTTTTTCCTGATGTTCCCCATCATCGCGTTGCACGAGGCCAATCTGAACACCGGCGGCATCGGTGGAAGCCAGTTGCCCGCCCCGCAAGCCGGCTTGATGGCTTTGCTCGCCAAAGGAATTGTGGGCGGACAAATGGCCTGGGGACTGCTGGCCATCGGAGCAGCGCTCGGGTTTGCGCTGCTGTTGTGCAGCGCCCGCGCACCGATGCTGGTCGCCGTCGGCATGTATCTTCCATTCGAGACATCGTCTGCCATCTTCGTGGGCGGCCTTCTGAAATGGATCGTGGACCGTATGGCCCAAAACCGAACCGCCGAACAAAAGCTCGTCATCGAAGAGAAAGGCACTCTGCTGGCATCCGGTTTGATTGCCGGCGAGGCGATCGTGGGCATTTTGCTGGCGGTACTGTTCTTGGCCGGAATTCCGGCCATCGCGACTTTCCCGTTCTATCCGGCCTGGGGAGGCTGGCTGTCGCTCATCGGGTTCGCCGCCGTCGCCTACGTGCTGGTGCGGATTCCCACGCGCGCGTCTTAAGCGTTTTCGACAAGAACAGCGTAAACTTCGCCCGGCCCGTGCACCCCGCGAATCAGGATCTGTTCGATGTCGGCGGTCCGGCTTGGCCCTGTGATCAGAACCATCGAGCTGGTTCGCTCCGCCGGTTTGGGAATCGTGGCCAGCAATTCATCCAGATTGGCCAGCAGCCGGGAGCGCGGGATGACGGCCACATGCACCGGCGGCAGCAGCGAAATCAGCCGAGCCTCGTCGGCGCTGGAGAGCATCACCAGGCTGCCGGTCTCTGCCAGAGCGTAATCGGCGCTGGTAATCCCAACGTCGGCGGTAGCACAGGCCGCGCGCAGCGCTTCGCGATCGGTGAATCCGGATCGAACTTGGCCGAACCCCAGCAGCCCGCAGGTTTTCAAGAAGGGCGCGTTCGAAGCGACCGCCTGTTTCCCGTCCAGCAGCTTTCCGACCACGCCAGAAACCGCATCAGGACTTGGTACTACGAAAACTTTTCCTGCTAACTTTTCCAGATTCTGGACGAAGAGTTCAACATAGAGGTTGCGAGCCATTTGCGGGTTTCGCAATAAGGGGGCAACCAGAGGGGCCGGTGGTGCGCAGCCGGCCCGCCCCATCGCCGTTCGGATATCGCGCAGAATCTCATCGCGCGCCGTCATGATCTGTGCCTCTCGTTCCAGAGTTGGTGGAAACTTTTGGGCGCTAGACGCGGCAGCTCGCGCTGGCTGGCCCACTTCTTTAAAGGACCGACCTTCGGCACCATCGGCCAAAACTTCGCACCCAGGGATCCAAGCAACCTGTAAATCCGCGGATTCGTCATCATCCACGCCCACACCCCGAAGCCCCATCGTTCCAGACTCCGGTTCTTTTTATCCGCCTCCGTAACTTCCGATCGCAGCTTCAGCAGCAAGCGAGGAATCTCGATCTTAACCGGACACACTTCAGCGCACGCGCCGCACAAACTGGAGGCAAACGGCAGCCAGCTATCCTCGGTCACGCCGTGAAATTGCGGCGTGATGATCGCGCCAATCGGTCCTGAATAAACCCACGGGTAATTGTGTCCTCCGATCTTGCGATACACCGGACAATGATTGAGACAGGCTCCGCAACGAATGCAATAGAGCGCCTGTCGTTTTTCCGGATCGCGCAGCAGCTTGGTGCGGCCATTATCCAGC
>DATJWJ010000016.1:0-35807 GCA_035501355.1 Bryobacteraceae bacterium
TTTATCTGCGCAAGACGGACGGCTCTCCGGCGGTTCGTTTAGGCGAGGGCAATATACCTGCTTTGTCGCCGGATGGGAAATGGGTGAGCAGCGTGGTCAGCGAAGGGATTCAAACGCGGTTGACTCTGCTGCCCACCGGCCCGGGTGAAGCGCGATCGTTGGCAACCGAAGGAATTCACTACGGACGCGCCGAGTGGTTTCCTGACGGCCTGCGAATTTTGTTCACCGGCAACGAGGCCAACCGGCCGCCGAGAACGTTCGTGCAAGATGTCCGAGGTGGTAAGCCGATCCCGATCACGCCGGAGGGAACCATCGCGCGCGCTGTTTCTCCCGACCAGAAATACGCCACGGTCGCTGCTCAGGGCAAGCTGAGCCTGGTTCCGCTAGCCGGCGGAGAGCCAAAGGTGATCGGAAATATAGATCCTGATGAATCCGTAATCCGCTGGAGCGGCGATGGGCGCTATCTGTATCTTCGACAACTGGACAAGCCGTACGCGATGAAGATCAGCCGCATGGATGTATCGACTGGTCGCCAGGAACCGTGGAAAGAGCTGCAGCCTCCGGACCCGGTGGGAGTGCGGATGATCGACGTGGCGCTGACACCCGACGGCTCTTCCTACGCGTATTCGTTCCAGCGCGACATAGTCACGTTGTTTCTGGTAGGGAACCTCAAATAACGTCAGCGGTGCGCGATCACCAATAGCGATCGGGCGCGCTTGACGACGCAAGCCAGCGCGTGCTGGAGATTCACCGGATCGAGTGCGGCGAAGCTTTCGTCCAGCACCACCAAATCGGCGTCTTGCAACAGCGCGCGCGCGATGTACAGGCGGCTGCGTTCTCCATGCGAAAGCTGCCAGCCCGTTTCGCCGACCATCTGCAGCAGGCCGGCGGGCATGCGCTCCAGCAACTCGCCGAGCCCCAGTTCGCGCGCGATCGCCTCAGCTTCAGGAAAATCGCGCGGGCTGGGTTGTTTATGTCTTCCCAGCATCAGATTGAACGCGAACGTTTCCGCCAGGACGTGGTTTTCGTGAAATTGCGGTGCGGCAGCGATATGTTTGCGCCAGGAGTGGTCGCCGAGAGTCTGGCGGTTGAGGCCGTCGACGAGAACCTGACCGGCGCTGGGCTCGCGAAGTCCGGCCAGCAGCGAGACCAGCGTGGACTTGCCGCCGCCCGACGCACCTTCCAGCACCACGCGCTCGCCGGGTGCGAGGTGGATGCTGCAGCCGCGCAAAACTTGCGGAGTTTTCTCGCTGTAGCGGAACTCAAGATCGCGGGCATCGATGACGCCTGGAGCGGGCGCGGTGGCCGCTTGGAGCGATCCGGTAACTTCCTTTCGGGCCGCGGCATGAAATAGCACCGAGACGCGTTCCCATGCGACGGCTGCGCCGGCCACTTGCCAGGCTCCTGACGCACAGCGCTTGAGAGCGCGATAAGCGAGCAGCATCCCACCCACCGCGATCGCCATGCCCGCCGTGGAAGCGTCGCCGCGGACGAACGCGGGCGCCAAGCCGAGCAACGCCAGCACCAGCCAGCCGCGCGGCACAATGGCGAGCAACGCGGCGGTGGAATCGTCCAGAGCTTTGGAAGATTTCAAATACGACTCCAAGGCTTCGTCCTCGCCCTCGTGCCAGCGATCGGGGGGAAGCTGCGCGAGGCGCGTGCGGTGCCCGACCATGCTCTCCACCAGGTCATGCGTCATGCGGAGGCGGAGGCCGGTCCAGGCGCGGTTGCGCTGATAGTAGCGCCAGGCAATGGCCGCTGCGACCGCCAGCCATGCGACCAGCAGGCCTGCCTGGAGAGCTCCGCCCGCGCCGATGTCGAGCACGACAACGGACGCGGCCAGCTCGATAAGCGCGACCAAAGCGAGAAAGCCGCCGCTCAGCGCGAGCGCTTCCACGGCTTCCGATTCGAGCACGCGTCCCAACAGTTGGCCCGCGCCCTGATGGCGGATGCTGTCGGGCTCGAGTTTCAGAGCGCCCAGGAAAAGACGTTGCTTCATGCGGGCGCCCGTGCCGATGGCGAGCAACCCCTGCAGCCAGGTGATCAAGACTCGCAGAGGAACCAGCGTCAGCAGGAGCAACGCCCAGAGCAAGATCCAGCTTTGATCGGCGCGGCGATTCAAGACATTCGAGCCGACCACCCACCAAGCCAAAATCCATAAGCCGTACTGAACCGCATGTGCGCCGCTAAGCAGAAAGAGCCGTTTCGGAACACCGGCTTGCTTGAGTTGCCGCCAGAAATTGACGGATGGCGGAAGCCGGAGCAGCCAGATGCCGCCGATGCGCGCGCCACTCAAGCGTTCGCGCAGGATGGCATCGCGCGCGCGAGCCTGGCTGAGGGAAGGAACTCCGGCGCGATCTAGAAGTTGCTGGATCTCGGCGCGAAGAGCTGCTTCGCGGTCACCACAAAGCAGAGCACGAACGGCCGCGGACGAGATGCGATGCACCTGGAGATCTGGGCCCAGGACTCGGAGTGGCTTGCCGCCGAGAAGGACGAGGAAAGTCGAGCCTTCGGCGACGGGCACCCGGATCAGTGCCGGGCCCATTGCGGGCAACTGCCGTTCCAGGTCGGGGTAGGGGGTCTCGGCGGATTGGACTTCGACCCCAAGCGACTGCGCGGCGATTTCCAGCCAGTCGCTTAGCAGCGCCGGATTCTGTTCGATTGCATTGCTCGGCGCCGGTATGAGTGGCGGCGCGGCACCGTTGAGTGCGTGCGCCACCAGAGCGTGAAGCGCTTCGTTGAGACGGGAGGCGGGCCACAGAAGCTCGTTCATGACTGGACCAAGACGCCATCTTCCAGGCGAAGCCGGCGCCAATCGCCTCCCGACCACAAGCCTTCGCGAACTTGATATTCGGCCGCGAGCATGCGAGCAAAGCGCGATTCCGGATTTTCAGCCAGCTGGCGCGGATCGCCGTCTTCAAGCAGGCGGCCTTCCTCCAGCACCAATACGCGCTCGAACGCCAGCGTCTCGGTGATGTCGTGAGAAATAGACAGCAGAGTTGCATCGCGCCAAAACTCGCGGGCGCGCTGCAATAACGTGCGGCGCTGGTCGAGATCGAGGCCGCGGAACGCTTCATCGAGAATCACCAGACGCACCCCGGGACGAAGGAGTGCGCGGCCAAATCGCACGCGCTGCCCTTCGCCGCCGGATACCAGACCGCCGCCTTCACCCAACGCCGTTGCCGCACCGTCGGGAAGGCGCTCGAGGCCGCGGCGCAAACCGGCGGCATCGATGGCTTCATCGAGCGGCATGCGCGGCTCAGAGGCCAGGCCGTACTCCAGATTCTCCTTGAGCGGCCGATTCCAAAGCTGAACGGCGGGATCAACCCAGGCCATGTGCGGCCGGAGCAGTTCCACTCCTTCGGCATCCAGCTCAGCGCCGTCGACTAAGACACTTCCCGCAGAAAGCCGGTTCCATCCCAAGAGAATTCCGACCAATGTAGACTTGCCGGCGCCGGACGCGCCGACAATCGCGACGTGCTCGCCGGGTTCGATTGAAAGCTGGAAATCCCGAAGAATGGTGTGCCCGGCTACCGTCACGCTAACGTTGTCGAATTTGATAGACGCGGCCGAGCTGCGCGGCTCGGGCACGGTGGTAGGAGACGATGCGGCCTGTTCAATGGCGCCGAGAGGTTCGAGCAGCCGCAGCGTCACATTACGATACGCCGGATACTGCCAGGCCAGCAGAGCCACTTCCTGGCCCAATGCGGGCAGGTTTAGCGCCCAGTAGACCAGAAGCAAAACTGCTCCGGTTTCGCCGGTTCGCGCCAGGTGCGATGCGAGCAGCCAAATGGCCAGGCCGAAACCTACGACGAACTGCAGGGTTTCAAGCGAAATCACGGCGCGTTGCAAGGTCAGGCCCGCGCGCGCCCATTCGCTGAGGAGGCTTTCGTGCTCGCGCCGCAGCGCAGATTGCGCGCCGTGCGTGCGAATCGCCACCAGTCCCAGCAACGCGTCCAGATAGAAGTGGGTCAGCGCGCCGGTGTGAGTACGGAAACGGAGGTCGCGTTCCATCAGCCAGGGTTCGGAAAAAATCGGAATCGCGACAGCCGCGAATGCCGCGAGAATAGCGATCCAAGCACTGGCTGGATCGAGCCAGATGATTCCGGAGGTGGTGAAGACGATCTCGAAGCTGTATCGCATCAGCGCGCCGCCCAGTTCCGGAAGCCGCCGGATGAGATGGATGCTGTGGCTGCGCTCGGCCATATCGGACTTCAAGCGGCTCTGGAAGTATCGGTCGCCCAGACGCGGGAGCTTGCTCAGGAAAGCCAGGCGCAAGCGAGTTTCGAGCCTTCGCCCATAGCGCAACAGGTTGCGGATGAGCGGCACTTCGAGCAGCAGGAGTGCGAGTGAAAAAGTCACGATGGCCGCGATGGCGCCCAGCCTTTGCGGCGCGAACGGGAGCACGCGGCGGAGGTCCAGCAAGGCGCGAAACAGCACGGCTTCAAAAATCACCGCGGCGCTGGCGACCGCCATGGTGGTGAGCATCGCGGCGGGTGTGAAGGCTCCGTCGGCAGCGAGCAAACGCAACAGTTCGCGGCCAGGCCGAGCGGGCGGCTGCTCGAGCGCGGCGATCAGTTCAGGTGACGAAGGCTTGTGTTCCTGTTTGGCGGTTTCCGGCCAGGGTCCCAGCGCCCGCACCAGCACTGCACCGCGCAAGAGGAGTTGATCACCGGGTGCGGGGCGGACCGACCAGTAGTGGTCGGGAATCGTGGTGTCATTTTCGAGGAAGCTATCGAGCACGCCGACAGCCTGCGGGCCGCGCTCGATAGCGCCGGAGCCAACGATGGAAGCGAGCATGCGCACAGCGGCGTCCAGCGCCGCCAGCTTTCTCCAGCTCGTATCGGCGAGTGCGGAAGCGACCAGTCGATGCGACTGTTCGGCGAGGCCGAGCTCGACCATGCGCCGACGCAAGGGGCGCAGGAAGTCCAGTGAGCCCGCGTACTCACGCCAATCCTCGGCAGGCACGGCCATGGTGTGGATGTAAAGTTCAGAGAGGAAGCGGGCACGCTGCGTCCAACGGCGGCCCGTGGCTGGATCCATGAGCTGCACGAACGAGCCGTAACGGCGCCAGACGATGACAAAGTGCGTGACGCCGTTCGGTAAAACGACCACTGCGATGGCGGGCAGGGCGCGGGCTTCCTCCAGCAGGACATGGTCGGCGGGCAACATGATCTGCTCGGCCTGGAGACCGAGCTGATTGGCGACGGATTCGAGCGTGTCGATGGACGTGCCGTCCACGTCGGTCTGGCAAGCTTCGCGCAGGCGTCCATAGTTAACGTGGATGCCGAAGCCTTCGAGCAGGCTTTTGAGCGCGGCCGGCCCGCAATCCATGTTGGAGGTCTGCACAACCTCGGGCACGACCAGGCGTGCGCGTGTTTTCATCGATTCGCTCGACCGCTGGCGCGCAGGACCAGAGTTGCCGGAGACACGCGCTCGATTTCGACGGCTGCTTCCGCGTTCGTGCCGGCCGGCGGCGCGGTTTCGGTGAGCGGAAGCAAGATGGCGCGAACCTGGCCGCTCGATGCGTCCATTCCGATGGCGATCACTTTGGCCGGAATCGTGGCGCCGTTAAGCTGCAACGTTGCGCTTTGGCCGGGGCGCACGTGATCGAGGACGCGAGCCGGGAACGTGACGATGAATCGATTGGGCTCGATGCGCACGTCGCGTGAAATTTCATACTGCGGGACGTCCGCCCGTGCGAACCACCAGATCCAGCCGCCGAGCAGTGCTAAGGCGAACAGCAGAATGAAGTTTGAGATGCGAAAGCCGTCTGCGTCGAGCGCGCGGATGGTCCGGCCGAAGGCGATGGGTCCGTTCATGCGCTGCGCGGTTGCGCCGGTGGATTGGCGGGCATGCTTTCTAGAGTGTAGCGCGCAGGGTGTGAGCTTTTGCGACTCGGCGGTGTCCGGGGGATGTGTTTCGCCGGATAGCGGGTGGGGTCGGGCTGGGGTGGGAGGATTTGAAATGAAAATTTGAAAAACGAAGCCACCTAACCCTCGCATTTCCGGTAAATCTCTCGGTGGGAGGTAATTCGCGGTGTTGGTGTAGTCCATTCAATCAAGACTACGTCTGAGTTGCTTCTGGATGCGGCCAGGGAACACAAATGGTTAAGCACAAAGGCTGAATATTTCCGGAGGCGAGGTCACCGTGCTTTCTCAGTGGCAAATCAGCGCTTCAGCTTTTCCGTCCAGTTCAGGATCACGCTGAACTCGTCGCGCGCATTCTGCTCCGGCGGTAAGGCGAACAGGAAGCGCTGGCCGTCCGGGGACACATCGCCCAGCACGCCCGGTGTTGCCGACAATCGCATGAAGGCGGGCGGCACAGCGAACAACACTTTGGGAACGCCCGCATGAAAGGCTGGGGTGGTGCTGACATCCACCGCCATTACGTTACCGTCCAGGCCCAGGTAGTAAAGCTCCTTGCCGTCTTTTCGCCAGTGCACCATGCCGGCGCTGCCGTTTCGAGAGATTAGCCACTTGGCGGCCGAGGAGCCGGCGTCGGGCTCGGGGGTGAATGGCTTTACGTAGACTTCACTTCGGCCGGATTCATAGGAGGAATATCCAATGAAGCGGCCATCCGGCGACAAGTGCGCCGACAGTTCGGTAAACTGTGTCCGCGCGAATGGGAACGGCTTGCGGTCGCCGTTGAGCGGCAGCACCCAAGTGTTAAACGGTGAGCCGGCCCCAAAAATCAAAAAGCGGCCATCGGGAGACCAGTCGCTGAGCGTACCGGATTGCATTGGTTTGAGCAGCAGGTCTTCGCTTCCGGCCCCGTTCGCCGCTTTCCCGTAGAGGCCGACTACACCAGCGCGATAGGAAAGGTACATAACGCGGCTACCATCGGGAGAGAAGATCGGGCTGTCGCCGCTGGCTGGATCAAAAGTGAATCGAGTGCTGGTGCTCTGCGCGAGATCGACAAGCCAAACATCCCGGGCCCCACTTTGCCGGTCGATCCGCGTCACGGCTGCCTTGGTGGCATCGCGTGAAAGAACCATTCTCTGGTAGCGCGCCGGCTCGCCGACGGTTCCCACGACCTTTCCGTTGCGGTCATACCAGGTGAGCTGGAGGTCCGAGGAGTCTTCGCCCTGGTACACCAACATACCGCTGGCCGATGCGGAGAAGCGGCCGACGATCCCGCCGTAGGCTGTCCCGACATGCTCTGCCAGCGCAACAGGGCCGCCGCCGCTCAATTCGCCCCGCCGGTTGTCAAACGCTTGTGCGAATAAACCGCCGTCGCGTACAAAGAGCACCTGTCCGCGGCCTGAGTCGGAGAAGGGGATGTAGAGCGATGTGGCCGCCGCAAGCACGACGCGGGAGCTCTGTTGTGCAGGCTTGGTGTCGAGCGAGCCCTCGAACAAACCATTGTTCTCCTGGGTCCTGGAAAGGCGGACGTAGAGGAAGTGTTTCCCGTCTGGTAGGAAGGATGGCGAGAGATGAGCGCTTTCCTCACGCGAGGGATTTACAGATGTAAGCGGAGTGGCCACGCCACCGGCAGCGGACACTCGCATAATTCCGGAATTGCTCCCGAAAAGGATGGTGTCATCCCGGTTCCACGTGCCTCCGAGCGCGCCGTTGCGCGGAACGTCGCAGATGGTTTGCGGAGGCCCGCCGGTGACGTCGATTTTCCTAAGCTTTCGGTCAGCGGTGTCGAAGGCCACAAACCGGCTGTCAGGAGACCAGAATGGAATCGGGTTTCCGGAGCGTTCCGTGCCAGGAAGGGGCTTTGCTTCCGTCTCCTCCAGATCGCGTAACCAGAGACGCTGGACGCCGTCGGGGCCGCGCGCTCCGAAAACTAAGTAGCGGCCATTCGGGGAAACCGCGAAGAGGCCGGCCGTGATGCTGTTCTTTTCCGGTGCAGAGATGGTGAAGTGCATGAGTCGCGCAGGTGGAGGTGTTTCGCGGAAGTGAATGAACGAGAGCGCGAGCGTGGTGATGAGGAACAAAGCGGCGATGGACGGCCAGGGCCACTGGCGGCGTGGGGGCGACGGAGGTTGAACGGCGGACGCGGGCGTCACCGGCTCTGGCGCGGATTCCAGAAGCGCCATGGCGTCGCCGATATCCCGCAGGCGCTTCTTCGGGTCTTTCTCCAAACACCGCTGCAACAACGGACGCACCTGCGTGGGGACCAGCGTAAGATCGGGCGGCTCCATGAGTACGCCCGCCAGCGTTTCTGAAAGGCTCTCGCGCTCGAACAGCTTCCGGCCGGTGAGCATCTCATGCAGGACCACGCCGAACGCCCAAATGTCAGCGCGTTTGTCCACGGTCTTGCCCTTGGCCTGCTCCGGCGACATGTAGGATGCGGTTCCCATGATCATGCCGGCCTGTGTGGCGTCCATCGTGAGAGTAGGCGAGTTGCCGGAAGGCGCTGCGGCATTCCCGGCTACTTTGGCCAGACCGAAATCCAACACCTTGACGACTCCGCTCGCGGTTATCTTCACATTGCCTGGTTTCAGGTCGCGATGTACGACGCCCTTCTCGTGCGCGGCTTCCAGCGCGTCGGCGACCTGGCGGGCTAGCGCAAGGGCTTCCTCGAGCGGAATGGGACCCTCGCGAATCCGGTCGGCCAGCGTCGGCCCGCCGATCAATTCCATCACCAGATAGTTGGGCCCGACGTCAAAAAGAGTGCAGATGTTCGGATGATTGAGCGAGGCTACAACTCGCGCTTCACGCTCGAAGCGCTCGCCAAAGGCTTCCGCCGAAACTTTGATGGCGACTTCGCGCTCTAAGCGCGTGTCGGTAGCGCGGTAGACCTCGCCCATGCCGCCCGCACCGATGAGCTCGATGATTTCGTAAGGTCCGAGCTTTGTGCCGGCCGGCAGGGGCATACAGAATTGGAACGATTGTACCTAAGCAACGGCAGAGTAAGGAAGCCGGTCACACCTGGGCGGAACGGCCAGCGATGGACTCGATCTGGCGGATGTGATTCAGATCGTGACCCGCCATGGTTTCGATCAGGACCTGAAACGTCATCTCGCCGCGCTCGGGATGGTTCAGAGGTTTTGCAAGCGCACCGGGGACGACGGAGCGGATTAGAGCCAGGTTCCAGTTACGCACCGCCGAGAAGACCGCCAGCGCTCCCGCGACGTCGAAGGCGCGATATTGCGCGGCCCATTTCTCCTGGTCGAAGGGCTGGATCACGTGATGGTCCTCGGCCAGCGCCTGGCGCAGGCGGAATGCGAAAACCGTCTCGCAATCGGCCAGGTGACAGAGGATTTCGCGCGCGCACCATTTTCCAGGCGCGGGCGATTGCTGCGCTCGCTCAGAGCCGATGGTTTCGATCAAAGAGTTAAGCCGCTCGGAACTCTGAGCGATCACTTCGAGCGGGTTGTGTTGGCCTAACTGGGGTGCGTAGGGGTTCATCCCCACAAAGTAGCATGAGGTTTGTGGAGCTGAGTGTGCTGGGTTTTGGGGAGCCCTACTGTGACGCGCGTTGCGAGTATCGGGCTATTGGCCGTGCGCTTCTTCGATCTGGAAGGCTCGCTTGCCTCCCGCCATCACTACGCGGCCATGGTACTTCAGCTTGCCATTGATGGTCAGATCGATGAACCGGCCCACCGGGTAGTCGAATGTCAAGACGTCTTGTTCCTTGAGATCCATCAGATCCTCGACGCTCATGGTGGGGCCCACCAGCCGGCCGTCCAGGTGGATTTGGGCCGGGCGGATCAGCCGCATGATACGCGCTTGTTCTTCCTCAGTGGACTCGCTCTTACGCACCGACCACTGCTGATCGAACTTGTGGCGCAGCATCTTGATGACGATGGAGGGAATGCCGATGTTCATCATCCCGCTATTCTCTCCGATGCGAACTTCGATGCTTACCGCCACCACGGCTTCGTTGGGCGCCAGGATGCGCAGCAACTGGGGCTCGGTCTCATGCGCCATGATCTCGAATTCTAATGGAGTTACGGAGTGCCAGGCCCCTTTCAGATCCTGGAGGATGATACGGAAAATCCCATCCATGACGCTCTGCTCGATCTCCGTGATTTCTCTGGCTACCTTGAGCGGTGACTTGGCGGCTCCGCCCAGCAGCATCTCGATGATGGGGAAAACCAGCGCCGGGTTCAGCTCCAGCACCGCAGCGCCTTCAAATGGCATCATGCCCAGTGAAACCAGACAGGTTGGCGACGGCAGGCACTGCGAGAACTCCATGAAGGAGAGCTGTTCCACCGAAACCAGGTTCACCGCGACATAGGCGCGCAAGTAAGCCGATAGGCTGGATGCCAGGCTGCGGGAGAAGTTCTCGTGCAGCAGATGGATGGCGCGAAGCTGATCCTTGGCGATGCGGTCTGGACGCCGGAAGTCGTAAGGCAGCGCTCGCTTGGCCGGATCGTCATCGCCGTCATCGCGGAGATTTCGGAATACCTTGTCGATTTCTTCTTGGGAGAGAACGCGGTCCATCTAAGAATGTAATCGGGCGGCGGGCGGAAGAGCTTTACTTTGGGGAGCGCGGGAACGGCCGCTGATAGAATCAAGGAAGGTGCGTAACTATCACGTCCAGAATTTCGGGTGTAGGGCCTCGCAGGCGGACGGCGCCGCTCTCGAAGCCGCGCTTGCATCCGAGGGCTGGAACTCCGCGGCCGCGAACCAGGCCGACTTGGTGGTGCTAAATACATGCACCGTCACGGCCTTGGCCGACGAAGACGTGCGCAAGGCGGTGCATCGAGTGCATCGTGAGAACCCGGAGGCGCGCATTTTGCTGACGGGATGCTATGCGCAACGGGCTCCGGACGAGCTGGCTGTACTACCTGGGGTTTACTGGGTGGTAGGCAATTCGCATAAGACGAAAATTCCGGAAATCGTCCGGGAAACGCATGCGCCTTATCACGGAGAGGTCGTTGCAGGAGCCGAAATTCGCGTGGGCGACATTTTCGCGCAGCACGACTTTCTTTCCTCGCCCGTGGAGGATGCCTCGGGCGATCGCACGCGACCCAACCTGAAGATTCAGGACGGCTGCAACAATCGATGCTCGTTTTGTATTATCCCGTTCGTCCGGGGACGGAGCCGAAGCGCGCCGGCCGGGCAGGTGATCGAACAGGTAAGAAATCTTGCGGCACGCTACCGCGAGGTGGTGCTGAGCGGCATCAATCTCGGCCGTTGGGGCAGGGAAGCGGGTACCATGCGGCTGGCCGATCTCGTGCGTCACTTGCTCGATGAGACGGAGGTCGAGCGGCTGCGGCTGAGTTCGGTAGAGCCGATGGACTGGAGTGACGACTTGCTGGAGCTGGTGGCCGGTTCGCCGCGCATCGCCAAACATGTGCACGCGCCATTGCAGTCCGGCTCGGACCGCGTGTTGCGGCGAATGCACCGCAAGTACCGGCCCAGACATTACGAGGATCGTATCCGTAAGGCCCGCGCGTTAATGCCAGACGCGGCTATCGGCGCGGACGTGATGGTGGGATTTCCCGGCGAGACGGAGGCCGAGTTTGAAGAGAGCCGGGCGTTTATTGCGAGCCTGCCGTTTACCTATTTGCACGTGTTTACTTATTCAGAGCGTCCCGGGACGCCGGCGGCCGAGTGCCAGGATCGCGTGCCGATGGAAGTGCGCAAGGAACGCAACCGGGTGCTGCGGGAATTGGCGGCGTCGAAGAATCTCGAATTCCGGCGCGCGATGGTGGGGAGGACGCTCTCGGTGGTCACGCTGACGGATGGCGCGCTTTCCGGGAATTTCCTCAAAGTCGAGCTAGCGGCGTCGCGCGAGCCGAATCAGATTGTGGACGTGAAGATCGGCTCCGTCAGCGCCGGCGGTCTTCGCGAGCAGGGCGCGCTGGCCATTCTGCAATAGCTTAGATGACGCGCCGCAGCAGCGTGCTGACGCGCGGTCCTGGCAAGATGATGCCGGCCAGGTTCAGGGGATCGGCATTGGAGATTTGAGGCTGCTCGGATGCGTCCGGATCGCTGCGACGCACCGCGCGTAGCAGATCCAGCGCTTCGGGACGCGCGAATTGTTCGCCGCTGAAGCCGGACACGAAGCGGCCGCCGCGGATTTCCCCTTGCGCTTCCTTGCGGCGCAACACCGGGAGCAGGTCGCGCCAGGGCGGGGCCAGCGATTCGCGGGCCAGCAGATCGCGAAACACCACGCCCCAGCGCTGCAACAATTGATCGGCGAAGAATGCCGCGCGGGCTTCGATGGCTCGGGCGCCGTTAGAGTGCCGCACCAGCGCCCAACGTCCCGCGGCGTGACGTGGGCGCGTGTACTTGCCGCGGCCTTCTCCACGGCGGCGCTTGGGATCCACCAGAGCGCGGAGGTTCTCGAATCCGTCAGCGGTCACCAGGCCCGCAGCTACCAGCTCCCAGAGGCCGTCTTCGACTTCGCTAGCCAGGCGGCCGGTGGACCGCACCAGGTCGGCGAAGAAGGATGCGCCGCGCTGTTCGAGCTGCGTCAACACCTCGCGGGCGGGGTGCGAAAAGACCGGGGCCAAGGTGAAGGCTTCCGGAGGCGTAAGCCACTCGGCGCTCTCGCGCAAGAAAATCGCTATCGGCGCGGTTCGCGTGGGGCGCACACGGCGCGGCTCGGGGTCTTCAAATGCCGGATGCGGGGACAAGCGCGCCCACATCACTTCGCCGGCCAGGCAGAGCTGATCCAGGAACTCGGGCTCATACTGGCCGATGCGTGGGGCCAGCACGTCCGGTTCCCAGGCAGCGGCCGCGATCTCGTATCCCTGAAGTTGCTTGACGATTTGCAGCGTCCCGTCGATTCCATGCAGCCGGCTTCCGGGCACCAGGTGTTGCCACTGAGAGAGGAAGCGTTGGAATTGCGCCGCGGTGACCGGCTCGATTTCACGCCGCAGTTGACCCAGGGTCAGGCGATGGATACGCGCCAGGATGCGGCGATTGCACCATTCTGTCTCATCCGGCGCGAGTTGCGGATGGAAACGGCCGCGCATGACTTGGCCTTCCGTCTCGAGCTGCAGCAATGCCGATTCGATCGCCTCAGACGGCATGGCCAACGTTTCAGAGAGCGTGGCTGCGGTGATGGGCCCGAGCGACTCCATCCAGCCGCGCACCGCCGGCAGCGGTTCATCGCGCAGCGCAAATCGTTCCGTCGCCACCCAGAATTGTCTGCCTCCGCGCTCGAAGACGCGGGTGCGGCCGGTGGATTCAAGCTCGGCGAAGAATGCCTGCCATTCCTCGGCTGGTGGCAGCGCGATTAGAGTGAGCAAGGCGTCATGCAGCTCGTCGGCGTTGCGGACATCCGGCCAGGCTTCCGCGGTTACTTGCGCGATAGCCGCCGGATCAAGAATGCCAGCGCCTCCGGAAACATCGCTGCGCAACGTCCGCCGCAGCTGGACCGCGCGGGCACGGCGTTCCTCGAGCGGCGCGTCGTCCAGGTAAGCGTACGGATTGGCATTCAGAATCTCGTGCGAGAACTGCGACGGCTCCGCGGTATCGATCGCGATTTTCTGGATTGTTCCAGACTCGAAGCCTTCGAGAATTGCCTTCAGGCCTTCAATATCCATGGCCTCATGCAGGCAATTGTCGAGGGTCTCATTGACTAGCGGATGGTCGGGGATGCGAGGTTCGCCGGTTAGGTTCTCGGCGCACGCTACCTGGTCGGGAAAAACGGAAGCCAGCAAATCATCGGAGCGCATCCTTTGGATAGGAGGCGGTACCTTGCGCCCGCCCTGGAAACGCAGGATAGCCAAAGCTCGCGAGGCGTTCCAGCGCCAGCGCGCGGCGAACATCGGGGCGTCCAGCAAGGCCTGCGTGAGAACATGCTCGACAGTTTGAGGCTTCAGGAATTCGAAGACCAGCGCCAGTGGAAAAGCGTGCTGCTCGGTTAGCGAAATGTTGATGCCATTGTCGGTGGCGGCAGCTTGCAGCTCGAAATTGAAGGATCGACAGAAGCGTTTGCGCAGCGCCAGGCCCCAGGCGCGATTGATGCGCGAACCGAACGGGGCGTGGATGACAAGCTGCATTCCTCCGCCTTCGTCGAAGAACCGCTCGGCGACCACGGCGTGTTGGGTGGGCAGGGAATTCAGGCCCGCGACGCCCGATTGCACATAAGCGATGGCCTGCTTGGCGCCGGCTTCGTCCAGGCCGCATTCCGTGGTTAGGAATCGAAGCGCGTCGTCGGGGTGCGCGACCATCTCCTCGCGAACCTTGGAGACGGCCTCTGAAAGCTCCAGCGTGCGGCCGGGGGCTTCGCCGTTCCAGAAAGGGACTGACGGCGGGGCACCGTGGGCGTCCTCCACCCGCACGCGGCCCGGCTCGACGCGCTTGATGCGCCAGGAATTGGTGCCGAGTAGAAAGACATCGCCGGCCATGCTTTCAACCGCCCAATCCTCGTCGACGGTACCAACAGTCTTTCCATCCGGCTCGAGCACGACGTTGTAGTTGGCATTGTCCGGGATCGCGCCGCCGGAGGTGATGGCCGCCAGCCGCGCGCCACGCCGGCCCCGCACCCGCCCGTTCACTTGATCGCGGTGCAGATATGCGCCGGCACGGCCGCGCTGGGTAGTTATGCCGTCCGAAAGCATAGTCACCACTTCGTCGAATTTGGATCGTGGCAAATTGCGATACGGATACGCGCTGCGGACCAGTTCATACAGCCGGTCCTCACTCCAGTCGCACGCGGCCGTTTCGGCCACGATCTGCTGCGCCAGGATGTCGAGCGGGGCGTCGGGGATTTCCAGCCGGTCCAACTCACCGGAGCGGATGGCTCGAACCAGGGCGGCGCACTCGATCAGCTCATCGCGCGTGGTGGCAAACAAGCGGCCTTCAGGTTTGGCTCCGATCCAGTGACCGGACCGGCCCACACGCTGGAGGGCGACGGCGATGGAGCGAGGGGATCCGATCTGGCAGACCAATTCCACCGAGCCGATGTCGATGCCCAGCTCGAGCGATGCGGTGGCAACTACCGCGCGCAGCTCGCCGTTCTTCAAGCGAGCTTCCGCATTGAGACGCAGCGCGCGCGAAAGGCTGCCGTGATGCGGCAGGACGGCGTCTTCTCCCAGGCGCTCGGACAGGGCATGGGCGACGCGTTCGGCTAGCCGCCGAGTGTTGACGAACACCAGCGTGGTGCGGTGAGACAGGATCAACTGGGCCACGCGGTCGTAGATTTCGGCCCACATCTCATTGCTCGCCACCGGGCCCAGCTCGTCTTGCGGGACTTCCACGGCCAGGTCCATCTCGCGGCGATGCCCGACGTTCACGATGCGCGCGTCCGGCGCCAGGAATTGCGCGACGTCTTCGATGGGCTTGACCGTGGCGGACAGGCCGATGCGCTGGGGCCTCTGGCCCGCGTCAACCAGCGCGTCCAGTCGTGCCAGGGAAAGAGCCAGGTGCGAGCCGCGCTTATCATCGGCGACGGCGTGGATCTCATCGACGATAACGGTCCGGACGGTACGCAGCATTTCGCGGGACCTGTCGGCAGTGAGCAGGATGTACAGCGATTCCGGCGTCGTGACCAGAATATGCGGCCGATGCTTGCCCATCTTTTGGCGCTCGGCGGCGGGCGTATCGCCGGTTCTCACGGCTGTGCGGATAGGCGCCAGTGCGACGCCCTGCTTGGCGGCAAGTTCCGCGATCTCGGCCAAAGGGATCTCGAGGTTCTTATGTATGTCGTTGCTCAGGGCTTTTAGCGGGGAGACATAGACGACCTCGGTCGCATTAGGGAGCTCGCCAAGGCGCGCGGCGCGGACCAGCCGGTCGAGACAAATCAAGAAAGCCGCCAGCGTTTTGCCCGAGCCGGTGGGCGCTGAAATCAGGACGTTGCGGCCGGCTCGAATCTCGGGCCAGCCCAGCAGTTGCGGCTCGGTGGCGCAGTCGAAGCGCATCGCGAACCACTCCGCTACCAGTGGATCGAAGGCGGAAAGGCTAGTTTCAGAAGGGGACACCTACTACTATTAGACCGCACCGCGCCGGGTTGAGTTAGCGAATTGTCTCAGTCGCCAGAATGCCCGAATCGGCCAGCGTGGCGCGCGCGCGCCGCACCGCGGGTTGGTCCACGTAGGGGCCAATCAAGATAAGTCCGGTCTGATCCGCAGGAGTGGTCTCGAGATGTGCCTTGAACCCCCTGCTTTGGAGCTGCTTGAGGAATTTCAAGTCCTGGGCGGTGCCGAGCGCCATCGTCTGTAGATAGTATTCCGTCAGCGGCAGCAGCGGCTGGGAGTCTTCCGCGAGCGGCCTGATTTGGGGAGCGGCGATTGAGGGCAAGGCAGCGGCCGGCACTGGGTCAATGGAGGCTGATGCGAATGCTTCCGTGGGCACGTGGGGCGCCTGAGCCACCAGAATGCGTTCTCCAACATACCAGCCCGCCAGCGCCAGGCCGACCGTGACCAGCGTGGCAAAGCCTACGTAAACGCCACGCGTCTTTCGTTCCGCGACCGGCGCCCCGTCAAAAGGGGCGATCTCTGGAAGTTGGGCAGCACTGGACATAGGGCCAAGCGGTTACTACCAGCTAAGCTGGACACCCTATTTATCGGCGGACGGCGGGAAAACAATTAGCCCGCCGCTTCAGTACAGGATACGGGTACGTATGGTGCCCGGTACCGATTCCAAGCGGCGCTTGAGCTTGAGGGACGCCGCCGGTTCGCGGGTTTCGACGTCGATCACCACGTAGCCGATCTTGGCGTTGGTCTGCAGATATTGGCCCGCCACGTTGATCTGCTGATCGGAGAAAACAGCGTTGAGGGCCGAAAGCACGCCGGGCTGGTTGCGATGAATATGCAGCAAGCGATGTTTGCCGGGGTGCTCGGGGAGCGATACTTCAGGGAAGTTCACGGCGCTGAGGGTCGAACCGTTGTTGCTGTACTTGATCAGCTTCTCAGCCACTTCGGTGCCGATGTTCTGTTGCGCTTCTTCGGTGCTTCCGCCGACATGCGGCGTTAGCAGGACGTTGTCGATGTCGCGCAGTGGCGACACAAATTCCTCGCCGGCGGTCTTGGGCTCAACGGGGAAAACGTCCATGGCGGCGCCGCCCAGGTGTTTGGACTGGAGCGCTTCAACCAGCGCGTCGATTTCCACGACGGTTCCGCGCGAGGCGTTAATCAGATGTGCGCCGGCTTTCATGCGCACGATTTGCTCGCGACCGATCATGCGATGCGTCTGCGGAGTTTCGGGCACGTGCAGCGTAACCACGTCGGCGGCTTGGAGCAGGTCGTCGAGCGAGTGCGCGGCGCGCGCGTTGCCGAGCGCGAGCTTGGTCTCGATGTCGTAGTAGATCACCTGCATGCCCAGCGACTCGGCCAGCACTCCGACTTGCGTGCCGATATGGCCGTAGCCCACGATTCCCAGGATTTTGCCGCGCGCCTCATAGGATCCGGTGGCGGTTTTCGCCCAGCCGCCGCGATGCGCCAGCGCGTTGCGGGCCGGTATGCCGCGCAGCAGCAGGATGGTTTCGGCCAGCACCAGCTCGGCCACACTGCGGGTGTTGGAGAAGGGGGCGTTGAAGACGGGAATGCCGCGCTCTTGGGCGGCGTCGAGGTCCACCTGATTGGTGCCGATGCAGAAGCAGCCCACCGCGATCAGCCGCGGCGCTTGTTCGAAGATTTTGCGCGTCAGGTGCGTGGACGAGCGGATGCCGACGATGTAGGCGTCTTTGAGCGACGCCAGCAGCTTCGGTTCCGTGAGCGACTTAGGATGCTGTTCGATCTCGGTATAGCCATCGCGGCGGAAGGCTTCGAGCGCGCTGGAGTGGACTCCCTCCAGCAGGAGGATCTTGATTTTTCCTTTGTCGAGTGAGGTCTTGCCGTTCGGGGCCGTCATCTCTCCCATGATACGAAGACGAGTATGCCAGCCACGATGCATCGCGGCGGGATTTGTAATTGGCGCCGGTTACTTAGACAGCCGCAGAATATCCGCTGCGATGGTGGCGAAGGCCTGGTTCAATTCCGTTGCGTCAGGCGAGTACTCATAGAGGCCGGCTGAATAGGTGGTTTGGTATGCTGCAGCGAATGTATCGTTGGCGACACGCCGTAGCAATTCGTGGTTCACTCCGCTACCTAACCCTATGGTGTAGACGACGTAGGGCATATTGAGCGAGGCCGCATCGACGCGAGCGCGCTGAGCTGCGTTATCAAGAGTAATGATCCCGGCATTTTCAATGTTGCCCTGACTGTTCGCGCAAACCAAGTTGTGGCTTGCGCCGCAGTTCGCCGTTACGGTAATCGATGTCATACCGGTGTTTGTCAACAAGAAGCTTGTAAGTGAGTTCCCGTAAGCATCGCTGGTCGGGAGGCCCTGAATGTCTTTCGGGAAGTTGCTGGTGGCGCTTGCCCCATAGCCAGGACTTTGGAAGGCGCAGCCACCGTTGTTGCCATAGGTGCTGGTGATGATGCTGAAGTCCGGAAAATTCGGAGCAGGATAGTTCGTTTTCCAGGGCAGAAAGATGCCTCCGTATAGGCCATAGGCCGTGTCACCGGCAGCGACGCCGGCGAATGGTCCGGAGCTGGCGTTACATGAAGTACCACTGGTTGCCTTCGGAATGTTCGTGCCTGTTCCGGCCGGAATGCCGTCGCCAGAGTCTGGGCTGCTGAAAGTCCCGAACGTTATCGTATTCGGCACGCCGTCGGTGAAAAACAAGATTATGTTAAGGGCGTTGAGATCGCCCACATGCTTCAAAACCTGATAAGCGTTCCAGAAGGCCGCCGCGCCATTGGTGAAGCCGCTGCAATTCAGATTTCCCAGCATGCTGGTAAGGCTGGTTTTGAACGTCAAGTTGGGCGCAAAATCCAGATGAAAATAGGAGCCGAACGTGAGTAGTCCCACCCGGTCGCGGCCATCCTGGAAATCCTGGACAAATGTCTGCGAGTCGGTTTGAAGTGACGTGCAGCTAGCGCCCAGTGAGGTGGACCGGTCGATCACCAGCATGATGTTCACGTTGCGGCGCGAGGATTGGCCTGTTACCACCATATGAACGGAGTTGAACCGCAGGATTCTCATGAACCAGGTCGGGGCGTCAATTGTTTCCGTGACGGTGATTCGGACGGTTCCCAGAGGCACAGTATTGTCGCTGGCATTGGTATCGAATTGTACACTCGGGTCTGGCACGTTGCTGACCGCCATCCAATTGCTCGGAAAATTGGCGTGCAGGACACTCTTGGCGAACGTACTGGCGGGGTTCTGCTGGACGGTTATATCCTGAACTAAATTCAGGCTCCGGGCCCCTGCCAAGGCCGCGCCGTCCACCGCCGTCTGGAGCTTGGTCTTAATGGCGTAAACGATACCGGCATCGATCGCGAGCCCCACCATCGGAATGATCACAAAGAGCATCATGAGAGAGTAAAGAAGAGTTACTATCCCTCGCTGATTCCGGCGCTTAGTGTGGCGCAGACTAGTCATCTGATTCCCTCTCTAAAAGAACGACACCGAATAGATGCCTGGGCTGGACTGAAAACCTGGCAGGGCCAGATCCACCGCTTGGAAATAGGTCTCGGCGATGTAGATATATTGGCCAGGGTATAACGTCATGGTCGATGAGAAATTGTTGATCGTTGCCGCGGTTCCGCTGGTGTAATTCGCGTAGTTCGGGCTCGATACGTTACCCTCGCTGTCGTACGTGACGCTTCCGGAGGTCGTATAGTGCGTGCCCGGAAGCGAAGTCGAATTGCCGAAGATAATGCGCTGTGCCAGCCGATACTGTCCAACGGTGCAGGTCGAATAGCCCGTATCCGCTGGCTGGCCGCAACTGCTGCTAGGGTCCGGTATGAACGTGACTTTAGACAAAATCACGATTCCATCCCCGCCACTAGTCTGGAGGTTGAGAGATTGACCGATCCGGGCAAGTTCAGATTGATTTCCAGACTGCGCGAAATCGACACCGCGCACGTACATGGATCCGGCATCACGGCAGACCTGGGCGGCCTGAACGGCGCGTCCCAGTTGAAGCCCCACTACCAACACGCCCATTAGCATAAAGACGCTAGCCCATGCGATGATTGCGAACTCCAGAACACTGGTGCCCTTTTGCGTCTTGCGTCTCGATTGGATTCTACCCGCCATAAGATCTCCCTAAGGTGACGGCCTAGCGGAGCCAGGCGGCAACGTTTCCAGGCGGTCCGCCGACACCGCGATTATGGGAAGCGAGTTCTTCGTCACACTGAACGTTTTCCCTCCGTAGATCCAATTAATAGGATCAATCCAGGTGTGGGTATACCCTGTGATCGAGACCTGAAGAATGTTGCCGTCATTGTTGGCAACGATTCCAGATCCGCCCGCGGTGACATCGGTGAACGGTGAAGTAGAAAGGTAATAGTTCACATGGATCAGGGACGTGTCGGAGAGAAATCCCATGGAGTTTGCCAGAACGACGGCCTTGATCGCGTTGGACTGGCTAGAGTAGTTGGTGCCGTTGTAACTGGTCTGATAGGTGATTCCGTACCGGCAGCCCTCCCGCACCGCAGCGACGAAGGTGCTTTTCTTGAAGATCGGCAGCGACACTTCGACAATCGCCAGAAGTAAGGCGAACATGGGTGTCAGTACTAAGGCGAGTTCGACCAGCGTGTTACCACTCTGCCTTTTCCTGCGGGCGGCTTGATTGCTCAAAGTCTTCTCCAGCGTCGATAATAAGACCGAAACAACGGGTCTCCTATTGGTTAAGTGCCTTAGAGACAGTGGATTTCTTCCTGACTTAGAGGTCAGAAACAACGGTCACTACCCCAGGCATTCCTAGTTAACTATCGGCAGAGACATGCATTTTCTTCATTCGAGTACTTCGCGTAAGGAGGTTCCTTCTGAATTCAATGCGATACGGGCATCACGGACCCGCGTGCTAACTTTTATAAAGTGACCGGGCAGCATGGATGAGATCCTGCGCAACCTGCCTGCCGGCTCGCGAGTGCTCGACTTGGGGTCTCTAACCGGCAGCTTTCAAGTGACCTGTTGCCCCGCCGCGCTGGTGGTCCGGCTCGATCTGGAAACACCCGCCCTCGATTCCAAGGATGGATTCGTGCAAGCGGACGCCGCGCAGCTCCCCTTTCCCGATCGTTGTTTCGACGCCGTAATCGCTAACCACAGCCTCGAACACATCCACCGTCTTGGAGAGGCGCTTCAGGAGATCGGCCGTGTGGTCCGCCCCGATGGCAGCTTGTACGTCGCGGTGCCCGATGCGTCGACTTTCTCCGACCGCCTGTATCGTTGGGTCTGCCACGGAGGCGGGCACGTGAATCCGTTTCGCTCCGCCGATCGACTCGCGGCTGACATCGTTCGCGTCACGGGCCTAAGGCTGGCCGGCACCCGCGCCCTGTTTTCCTCGTTCGAATACCTGAATCGCGATCATTACCTCCCGCGGCCGCCGCGGCGTCTGTGGCTGGTGGGCAACGGATACCGGCGCTCGATTATTGTGCTGAGCTATGCGGCGCGACAGTTCGACCGCGTCTTCCATACGCGCCTGAGCGCCTATGGATGGGCGCTTTACTTTGGAAACGTCGGCGAGGCTATCGAACCGGCGCCGTGGAGCAACGTGTGCGTGGGATGCGGGGCGGGTTACCCGGCGGCGTGGCTTCAGGCCTGCAACCTGGTGCGCCGCCACTTGGTCGTGTTCCGATCCTACTTATGCCCGTCCTGCCAGGCGTGGAACTTCTTCACTCCCGACGACGGCGATTCCGGGACAGAATAATATACTAATGACCTGGAGTATTTGCGCCATGCGTGGAGATCGAACGTTATTAGTGCTTGCGGGGGTGGCGCTGTTGAGCGCGGCCGATCCTGCCTGGAAGACCAAACCAGTCGCACAGTGGGACGAGGAAGACGCCAAGCAAGTGCTGGCCAGCTCGGCTTGGGTTAAGCGTGCGGTTCCAGTCGAGTTGCCGCAGCTCAGTCCTGAGCAGCGCCGCGAAGGCGGGGCAACCGGTGGAGGCCGAGGCGTGGGGCTAGGAGGGCTGGAAGGCCGCGCGCCAACTTCGGCCAGGTCATCCCGGCTCAGCCAATTGCCCGCGCTGCCCATCCGCTGGGAAAGCGCCTTTCCCATCCGCACCGCCGAACTGAAAGCGCATGAGGTGGGAGCGCCGGACTGGGAAGGCGATGCCTATGTTCTGGCCGTCTACGATGTGCCCGATATAAAATTCAGCGGCAGTCAGAAAACGCTGGCGGGGGAGCTGAAGAAGGCCGCGTTCCTGAAGCGCCAGGGCAAGAAAGATTTGAAGCCATCCAGCGTCGAGCTGCTGCAAGAACCGAATGGACTGGCGGTGGTGGTTTACGTCTTCCCGCGTACCGAGGAAATCTCACGGGAAGACAAGCGCGTCGAGTTCGTGGCGCAGATCAACCGTTTATCGCTGGCGCAAGACTTTTATCCCTCGGAAATGGAGCTGGAGGGCAAGCTTCAGCTTTGATCCACTCCCGGGGCCCGGGCTGGAAGGCGTTGTATAGTCATCATATGAGTGAGCACCACGAGCACCAGGCTGTTCCCTCCGATCCGGCTCTGCGCGTCAAGGCGCTGGAATCGCTGCTGGTGGAAAAAGGCATCGTCGATCCGGCGGCGCTGGATGCTCTGGTCGATACCTACCAGCACAAGGTTGGCCCCCGCAACGGCGCGCGCGTGGTGGCACGCGCCTGGACGGATCCGGCCTATAAGCAGCGCCTATTTCAGGACGCGACATCGGCGATCGGCGAGCTGGGCTACGGCGGCCGGCAAGGCGAGCACATGGTGGTGGTGGAGAACACGCCGGCGATTCACAACCTGGTGGTTTGCACGCTGTGTTCCTGCTATCCGTGGTCGGTGCTGGGGCTGCCGCCGGTGTGGTACAAATCGGCGCCTTACCGGTCGCGCGCGGTGATCGATCCGCGCGGCGTGTTGCGCGAGTTCGGGCTCGAAATCGGCGAAGAGGTTGAGGTGCGGGTCTGGGACAGCACGGCTGAGCTGCGCTACCTGGTGCTACCGGAGCGGCCTGAGGGCGTGGATGGCTGGAGCGAGGAGGATCTGGCGGCGCTGGTCACGCGCGACGCTATGATCGGTGTCGCCAAGGTCGCGGCGCCGCGGAGTGCCCGGGCATGAATGGCGTGCACGATATGGGCGGGATGCAGGGCATGGGCCCCGTTAATGCCGAGCAGAATGAACCAGTGTTCCATGCGCCTTGGGAAGGGCGGACGTTCGCAATGAACATTGCGGCGGGCGCCTGGAGGAAGTGGAACACCGACGCCGGCCGCTATCAGATCGAACTCATACCGGCGGCTGAATATCTGCGCATGAGCTATTACGAGAAGTGGGCCGCGCGGCTGGAAGAGCTGTTGGTCAGAGCCGGTTTAGTGTTGCGCGAAGAGCTTGCCAGCGGCCAGCCGGCGCCGGGTTCGGTGAAGGCCACGCCGCCGTTCACGGTCGACAAAGTTCCGTTCTTGCTCCGTACGGGCGCGGGAGCGAAGCGGGATGTTCCAGTCGCGGCGCGATTCCACCTGGGCCAGCGAGTACGCGCGCGTAATATCCATCCGGAAGGACACACGCGCCTGCCACGCTATGCGCGCGGGCACGTTGGAACGGTGGATCGGGACCATGGTGTTTACGTATTTCCCGACACCAACGCGCAGTTTCTCGGCGAAAAGCCGCAGCATGTTTATTCCGTCCGATTCGCGGCGCGCGAATTGTGGGGCGATCAGGCTTCCGCGCGCGACTCGGTATACATCGATCTATGGGACGACTACCTTGAGCCAGCCTGAATCGAGCCAGCCTGAATCGAACGGGGAACGCTTGGCCGCACTCCCTCGCCTGCCGCGCGACAGGGGTGGTCCCGTCTTTGGCGAGCCTTGGGAGGCTCAGGCTTTCGCGCTGGCAGTGAGGCTTTCTGAACAAGGCTACTTCACCTGGAAGGAATGGGCTGCTGCGCTGGCCGCCGAGCTCAAGGCCGCCGCCGACCGAGGGGAACCCGATGACGGCTCGCGTTACTACCAGCATTGGCTGGCGGCGCTGGAGCGCCTGGTGCTGGCCAAAGGCCTGACCGACGCACCCGCGATGCGTGAACGCAAGGAAGCCTGGGCCGACGCCTATCGTCACACTCCGCACGGCAAACCCGTCGAACTGAAGGGGCGCTGAGCCCGCGATCGCTAGACTCGGAGGTGCAACTTGAGCACTGCATTCGATGCGATTATCATCGGCACCGGTCAGGCCGGACCGCCGCTGGCCGGTCGCCTGACCAAAGCTGGAATGAAGGTGGCGGTGATCGAACGGGGCCTATTCGGTGGAACCTGCGTCAACACCGGCTGCATCCCGACTAAGGCCATGGTGGCAAGCGCCTATGCGGCTCACATCGCGCGGCGCGCGGGCGACTATGGAGTGATCGACGGCGCCGTAAGCGTGGACATGAAGAAGGTCTGGGCGCGGAAGGGCCAGATTTCAGGCAAATCCAGAGACGGTGTCGAATCCTGGCTGAAAAACATGGACAACTGCACCGTGTACCAGGGGCAGGGCCGGTTTGAAGCGGCGCATGAAGTGAGTGTCGGAGATGCGAGGCTGACGGCCGAGCGGATTTTCATCAACGTCGGCGGGCGTGCCACGATCCCCAACCTGCCGGGCGTTAACGACGTGCCCTATCTGACCAATAGCTCCATGATGAACGTTAATTTTCTTCCGCGTCATCTGGTGATCATCGGCGGAAGCTATATAGGACTCGAATTCGGGCAGATGTTCCGGCGATTCGGAAGCGAAGTGACCATTATTGAAATGGGCCCCAGGCTAATTCAACACGAGGATGAAGATGTTTCGGCCGCGATTGAAGACATTTTGAAGAATGAAGGAATAAATGTACATTTGAATGCAAGCTGCACGCGGCTGGCGAAGCAAGGCGACGATATTATCGCTACGGCCGACTGCACCGGACCAGCCAAGGAAATCCGTGGGTCGCATGTCTTGCTGGCCACCGGCCGCCGGCCTAATACGGACGATTTGGGCCTCGAAAAGGCAGGCATTCAGGCCGACGAGCGCGGCTACATCCGGGTTGACGATCAACTTCGCACCAATGTTCCAGGCGTGTGGGCGCTTGGCGACTGCAACGGCCAGGGCGGGTTCACGCATACCTCTTACAACGACTTTGAGATTGTCGCGGCCAATCTCCTGGATCACGATCCGCGGCGCTTGAGCGATCGCATTCGGACGTACGCATTGTACATCGATCCTCCGCTCGGGCGCGCCGGAATGACTGAGACCGAGGTGCGAAAATCGGGCCGGAAGGCTCTAATTGGCAAGCGTCCCATGACCAAAGTGGGGCGGGCAGTGGAGAAAGGCGAGACGCAGGGGTTCATGAAGATTTTAGTCGACGCCGAAACGCGCGAGATCCTGGGCGCGTCGCTGCTTGGGACAGGTTGCGACGAAGTGATCCATTGCATCCTGGACGTGATGTACGCGAAAAAGCCGTACACGGTGATCCAGCGGGCCGTGCATATTCATCCCACCGTATCGGAGCTTGTGCCCACGATGCTCGGCGAGCTTCAACCGTTCTAGAACGTAAAGCGGCCGCCTACCTGGATGGCGCGCGGGCCACCGGAACCGAATGTGGACGACTGTCCGACGCGGCCGGTTGGCTGACCGAAGGCAGAGCTGTTTAGAATCGGGGCCGCTGAGTAGGTCAGGTTCGCGATATTGAAGGCATTGAAGAACTCGCCGAACACCATGAAGGTGAACCGTTCTTTGAATTTCAACTCCTTGGTGATGCGAAAGTCCTGGCTAAAAATCGGAGTCCCGAACCCGTAGTCGGACGGGATCGTCAGCTTGGGGATGGTTGCGCCGTTGAGTGCCTTGGTGCCGGCCAAAGTCGAATTGAACGCGTTGACTGCCTTCACCAGATCGGACTTGCCGCACCCGGCGTTGAAACAGTTGTATGACAGGCCGGGGACGGCTTCGAAAAGCGGGTAGTTGGTATTGCCGGATCCATTCAAGTCGATTCCGGTGATGATTGGGTTGACCGGATTGGAACTGATAATCGAGGAATTGACGCTCAGCTTGAATCCCCAGGGGATGTCGACGACCCCAGCGACGTTCAGATTATGACGCGGCAACACGGGGCCGTAGGATGCGAAATAGTTGTCCAGATCCACCAGCGCTGTACCCGCTGCGGTAGAGCGAAGCGACTGCAGCGCGTAGGAGGCTGTGAACTGATAACGGTTTGAGAAGCGCTTGTCTAACTTAACCAATAGACCGTTGTAAACGGAGCGTCCTTCAGGAACCCAAAACGTAATGCCACCGGTGGAGCACTCGTCGCCGACCGTGAAATCTGGAGTTGTTGCGCAACGCGGAATGATGGGCGACAGGCCGTCGGCGGTGCGCGCGAATCGATTCAAATCCAGCTCGCCGAGACTTTGGTGGACGGCAATACGGCGGGCGTAGTCGGCGGTAATCACCATGTTATGGCCGAGCTCCTGCTGCACGCCGATGGATGTTTGGTAGCTGTGCATCAGCGGGAACTGGGAAGGATAAATCTCGACGCCCTGCTTGGTAACGTCGATGTTGCTGACCGAGTACGGTCCGCTCTTGGGCGTGTTTCCGAACAGCTTGGCCTGGAGGGCAGGCACCTCCTGGTTCATGATCTGAATGAATTCGCCAAAGGTAATGTTGCTGACCGCGTTGACGGGAACGGGATCGCCGATGTTGATGGGCTTCACGCCGGCCGTGGTCAGGACGTATTTGCCGGGAAATATGTTGGTGAAGGCGCTGGCTGCCAGCGTAATGCGTCCGTCGCCCAGCGGGCCAATCGAGGAATCCTGGCGGAATTGCTGCCAGACCGGTTGGGTTTCCCAATATAAGCCCGCGCCGCCGCGGATCACAGTTTTCTTACTGCCGCCGAGTGCCCAGGCGAATCCGAATTGAGGAGCGAAGTCAGCGTAGCGCGGCGGGGTTCCGCCCAGGCCGGGGGGAACGCCTCCGGTTTGACCGTTGAGGATCGGCGACAGATACTGCGGCCGTTTGAAGAACGTGGAGAACAGTCCAGTCTCGAGATCGTAGCCCAGCCCGTAGTTCAGCGTGAAATTCGGCTTGACCTTCCAGGTATCCGCGACCCAGGGATGAATGCGGTGGTTTACGCCGCCCTGGTCATGCTCGTAGTAGTTGGGATAGCTTCCATTACCCAAGCCGACGCCGCTGTACAGAGACGCGGGCAGATTGAAGACCGGAACATTCAACAAGTCGGCCGTGGTCCGAATTGCGGTGGGAAGCGTGGCGAAAGCGCCGGCGGGGAACGCCCCCACAAAAGCGCGCGTCGATTCCGGCGAGTACAGGCCCACGCACGCAGGATCGCAAACGTCCCAGGGCGTATAAGCGGTGTGCATCTGCTCGTAATCGGCGCCGAACCGGATGCGGTGTGTGCCCTTCTGCCAGCTCAGAGTATCGCTGAGCTGGTAGGAACGCGATTGATGGAACTGGGGTCCGTTCACTTCGTTGCCGGCGCCGTAGGTAAACGTAGAGGAGCCGACCATGGTGACGATACCCGGCAAGCCGGACCCGATGCAGGGGAGCTGGCACTCCGCCGCGGTCGCATTGGGGCCTTTGTTTTCCCAATAGTGGTACTGCACGCGAAGATCGTTGACCACGATGGGTGTCAGTACGCTGGTCAAACCGATGATGCTTTGATCGCTCCAGTTGCTGTTGTGGATCCATGCCGAGGGGGAACCGGTGCCGGCGTACGGTCCGAAGTTCGCGTTGCCGTCGTGCGAAAAGCGTGCAAAGAACGTGTGCTTGTCTGAGAGCCGATAGTCGAACCGCGCGGTGAGCCAGTTGTAATGCAGCGGGCTGGGCCAGATAGAGTTCAGCGGCTGGAGCGATGGAATGTCGTTTTGCTCGGTAATGACCGAGGTTTGATTGAGATGCTCATAGCTAAAGAAGAAAAAGAACTTGTCTTTGATGACGGGTCCGCCAAGCCATGCGCCGGGGTTGCGGCGCGCGAAGAACGGATTCGGATTGAACGCGCTGCGCTTCAAACCTGGGTACGCCGCCATATTGTGATCGCGGTAATAAAAGTAAGCGCTGCCGTGGAAATCGTTGCTGCCCGAGCGAGTGACAATATTGACCGCACCGCCGGCGGCGATGCCGGTGGCGGCGTCGAAATTGACCGACTGAATCTGGAACTCCTGCACCACTTCCTGGGAGAAGTTCATCGACGTGCCGCCTTCCACCTCGTCGTTGATTACGCCTCCATCCATGGTGATCAACGGGCCGACACCGCTGCCGGCCGTGGCGCCTCCGTTGGAGCCAAGAATGCTGACGTTGAACATGGCATTGAATTGCGAGGTCGCACCGGGGTTGACGGTAACGCCGGGTTCCAGCGCGGCCAATTGCAGCGAGCTGCGGCCATTGAGCGGAATATCCTGGATGCTCTCACGCGCGATCACGCCCGCGACGGTGTGGCTGTCATAGTTGACCTGTGCGGTGGCGGCTTCGACTGTGACCACTTCGCGGGTTGTGCCTAGCGTCATGGCCATGTCCACCGTGGTGGTGCTGCCGGCAGTGACCTGGGCTTCGCGCACCAACGTGCGGAAGCCTTGCATTTCGGCGCGCACTTCGTAATCGCCGGGTACGAGAGCCGGGGCGCTATACAGGCCTTCGGCGTTAGCGGTCAAAGTGCGTGCAGCGCTGGTGGCCTTGTTGGTGATGGTGATGGTTGCGCTGGGAACAACCGCGCCCGTGGCATCAGTTACGGTTCCGGTGATGGTTCCAATGGGTGCTTGAGCAAAAACACTGAGCATCCCACAGTAAAGGACGAGGCACAGGATCGACGTGGAAAATTTCGACATTGAATCACCCTATTGGGTTTAGGTATATAACTTCACGATGGACGTGTCAAGTTTGGAAGGTTCACTCCGGCGCCACGATGGGTCGCGGCGCGCAGGAGTGCGCACTCACCGATAGATCAGCGCATTGAATAGCAGCTTGAAATTCTGATAACTCTGGCCGCGATACTGCGGGCGCATGCCGAACAGGATGATGTGCCCGCTGCCCATCGGCACGTCCAGCAGCGCGGCCTTGCCGGCCAGATACTTCTCGCCGAGCAGCCATCCGGATGCCAGAACGCCGTGATCGGGATAGCGGGCGATTACTTGGGCCTCGGGCGCATCCCAGGCCGGGCTGCCCTCGCTCCACAGCGTGATCCGGGCGGGCATACCGTAGGCCAGCGGGCTCTTGGTATCGAGCCTCACGTTCAACAGCGATCCGGGCGAATAGAAGTCCTTGGATTCAACGCCTTCGAGCACGTTCTTTGCCGTGACGCCGAGATCGCGCGCGTACTCGGAGGCGTGATTCAGCAATATCAGCGTTCCGCCCCGCTCGACGAAATCCTTCAAAGCCGCGGCGCCTTTCTCGCCCAGGCCGCCCGTGAATTCCGGAGGCATCTGATTCTCGCGATAGCCCTGCGCGATGGTCTGGCGCGACTGATCCGGGATTACGATGGCATCGAACTTCTCGCCGAGATGTCCCCCGATGATATCGGCATTCATTAATTTGCTTTGCGCGAAGCCGAATTCGTCGAACAGCCAGCGGGTCCAGCCTTCGTCCATGCTCGGAACGTAGGCCTGATAGAGGCCGATGCGGGGTGCGGGGATCTTCTTGCGGCCGCCGGCGGGAGCGGTGTAAAAATCGCCCGTCACCGTGTCGCGAAAAATTGGCCGGCCCGATTTCCAGACTTTCGCGGCTTCCTTCCAGGACGAGACATCGCTCGCAGCCCACCCGCCCTTGGGTTTGCCACGGTCGAGATCGAAGGAGTACTCGGTGGCCGGCTGGAGCGTGGCTTGGAACGAGTCTTTCACCTCGACGGTATCCACGCCCATCAACATGGGCAGCGTTTGCGCGGTGACATCGTATGGCCGCTTGGGCGGGCCGCCGGGATAGATGCGCAGATCCGGATAATCCTGGCGTTCGAGCAGCGTCTTGGCCCAGCCGGAAAAAGGCTGGTGCATGCTCACGACGTAGGCGCCAGCCGAGTAATCCTTGCCATCGGCTGTGAAGCGACCCGATGCCCGATCGATTTCGATTTCGCCCAGCGCCAGCGTTTCGAGCATCTTCTTCGCCGCACCCGGGTCGTTCTGGCGCGATGGGATCACGAACGCGTAAGGAGTTTTTCGCTCGATATTGTCTTGGTTGATCTGGTAAAAATAGCGCAGCAAGTCGGAGCGCTTGGTGGCAGCCTGGTAGAGCAGCGATTCCCACGCAATGGACTGGTAATCGATGATGTCGCGCAGATGCCAGGTGCCGCCCATCCAGGGAACCAGATAGTTCCAACTGCGCTCGCGCGGATTGTAGCCGAGGGCGTTACTGGTGATCTGGTCGGCCGTCAGCGTGATGGGAGTGGCCAGCTTGGCGCTGGCCGATTCGGTCAGGATTCGCGCGCCGCCATGATAAGCCTGGTATTGGCGCGCCGGCGACCAAAAGTCGTAGACGCCGTTCAGCGCGATGCCGGTCTTGCCGGCCGCGTAGAGATCGGTTGCGATCCCGGTGCCAATCATGTTGCAGATGCTGGCAAGAATCGGATCGATGTTCGGGTCCACCGGGTCCATCCAGGGCGGGACAAAAAGCCGCGCTTGATTTTCGCCCATCTGATGCACGTCGTAAACGATCTCGGGATGCCATTTGTTTTCGAGCGCGGCGGTGTTGCGCGTTTCGGGCTGTGTAAAGATGTACCAATCGCGATTGTCGTCGTGACCCACGTAGTGGTGATACAGCTCGGGTGGCGAAGTTCCTTCCCAAGGCGTGCCGCGGGTTTTGCGATACCAGCGCGTGACGATGTCCACGCCGTCTGGGTCCTGCGACGGCTCCAGCAGGATGATTACGTTATCGAGAATGGCTTTGAACTTCGGATTGTTGTCCTCAGTCAAAAGACGATAGGCGAATTCAACCGCGGTGTGTGTGGATGCGACCTCGGTGGCATGGATGGAGCAGGTGATCATGACGATCGCCTTGCCCTCCTCGAACAAGCGCGCCGCTTCCGTCCGCGGTGTCTTGCGGGGATCGGCCAGGCGCAGTTGAATGTCGCGATAATGTTCCAGATTCTTGATGTTGGCCGCGGACGAAATGACCACCGCGATTTGCGGACGTCCTTCCACTGTCTGGCCGAGCGAGAGGAACTTGATCCGGCCGCTCGATTTTTCGAGCGCCTGAAAGTAGGAGACCACCTTGTCCCAGTCCAGAAGCTGGTAGTCGACTCCGATCTGGTGGCCGAAGTGGCTCTCGGGAGTGGGAACCGCGGCGGTGGCGGGAGCCAAAAGCAGAACACCGAGGGCAATCAGTTTCATCTTGGACGCCTCCACTCGGGAATCGGAGTGGATTATAGCGTGAGCACGGAGCGGCTTACAACGCTCTCTTCTTCAACCCCGGCTTCCCGTGGCTCCGCGATCAGGTGGCCTGGCAGGAAAGTTCGTCCAGCGCCAAAACCTGGAGCGTATCGTTTGATACCTGGCGGGCTTGCTCAAAATCACGTTTCATCCTGGCGGCCAACGATTCGACATAAGGCGATTTGAACATCATCGCATGCGGACCGTCGGCATGATAAACGTCGTAATCGCCCAATAGGGATTGTCGCCATTGGACAGCCATTTGCCAATGCTTACCGGCTGGAATGTCGGTGCCCTGCACAATCACGACGCGCCCTGAGTAAAGCGCGGGTTCATACTCATTCGCGGCGAAAAAAACGGTTCGCTCGATATCCAGCATCTCCAAATCGATCAAGCGCGTGGCTGTGTCCAGGGCCCTCTCCAAGGTCTGCCGTTGGCGACGGTCTTTTATCTTGCCCAGGAGAATTGCGATACGCTCTCTCGAGTAACGAATCATCTCGGCCTTGCTCGCTGTAACCAGATTGTTCAGGTGGAACCACCATTTTTGTGCTCGCATTTGCAGCCGCCCGCCCAGCGACAGGCTGTTGGCATAGGCCGTATTGCGCGTGTCGAACAGCGTCAGAAGCTGCACCTGGTGTCCCTGGGCGGTGAGTTGAACCGCGGTCTCATACGCCAGCAGGCCATACAGGCACCATCCACCCAGATAATAGGGACCCTGGGGTTGGAATTCGAGGATAGCCTCCACCACGTAGGAAGCCAGGTCCTCCAATCTGCACGGATTGGGCAATTTGATCTCGTTTAAAGCGGTCAGATCCACGCCATAGAAGGGCTGTTCAGGCCCCAGCAGCCGGGCTAGCGGCAAGAACAGCGGGCCGGCTCCCAGGCAAATGAAGGGCGGCTGCGACCCCTCGGGTTTGAGTGGAAATACGCGGCAGACCGCCGACGATACTTTGCGAGCGGTTATGACGCCAGCCAAAGCCTCCACGGTCGGCGAGGTGAACACCGTGGCGAGTGCCAATCTCTGGGAGAACTGCTTTTGAATTTGAGCGATCAACCGCACCAGCAGCAGGGAATGCCCGCCCAAGTCGAAAAAATTATCGCGAATTCCGATAGGACGCTGATTGAGGAGGTTCTCAAAGATAGCGGTCAATTGCTCTTCGACGGCGTCGCGGGGGGCGACGAACTCACGGATTTCGAGGCTCTCCACCCCGGACGGCTCCGGTAAGGCGCCGCGGTTCAGCTTGCCGTTAGCGAGCGAAGGCAGGGAATCCAGGAAAACGAAGCGCGCCGGCAGCATGTATTCAGGCAGGCGCTCCTTTAAGAACGCCTTCAACGCCTGCGCTTCCAACGCTGAGCTCGCAGGGACGACATATCCAACCAGCTGTCCTTCGCCGTTGTGATCCGGGCGCAATACCACCGCTGCCATGCGAACCTGGTCATGCAGCAGAATGGTACTTTCAATCTCACCCAGCTCAATCCGAAAACCGCGCAGCTTGACCTGGTTGTCGTTCCGGCCCAGATATTCGATATTGCCATCGTCTAGAAAGCGCGCCCGATCGCCGGTTTTATAGAGGTGCGCCGTAGCCTGGTTATCGAATGGATCCGGAATGAACCGCTCGGCGGAGAGTTCGGGGCGGTTCAGATATCCGCGCGCCACCGCGATGCCTCCGATGTACAGTTCACCGACGACACCAATGGGAACCGGCGCCAGGCGGGAGTCCAGGATATACGTCTTGACGTTGGCAATGGGCCGCCCGATAGGCACGCTGGCGCAACGCGCTTCAGTCGCGCAGTCCCAATAAGTGACGTCCACGGCCGCTTCGGTGGGGCCGTACAAGTTGTGCAACTCCGCGGACAACTTTAATGCGTCCAGCCGCTGATAGAACTTTTGCCGCAAGTCCGGGGGTAATGCTTCGCCACTCGAGAAGACACGTTTGAGCGAGCCACAACGATCCAGGTTGCTCGCTTCCAGAAACTCGCGCAGCATGGACGGCACGAAATGAATGGTGGTGATGCCTTCCGATGCGATGAGGCCGGCGATGTATGCGGGATCTCTGTGACCGCCCGGTTCCGCGATGACCAGCGTAGCGCCGCAAGTAATGGCCCAGAAGAACTCCCAAACCGACACGTCGAAGCTATACGGCGTTTTCTGCAGAATGCGATCGCTCGGCCGAAGGCGATATTGATCCTGCATCCACAGAATTCGATTCGCCACGCCCGCATGCGTGTTTATGGCAGCCTTGGGGGCGCCCGTCGACCCGGAAGTGTAGATGGCGTAGATGGCGTCGCTGGGTTCCAGGGGAATCCGCGGATTCGAGTCAGGTTGAGCGTCGATGCCTGCATGCTCGGTACCAAGCACCAGCGTTCTTCCCTGGTAACCGGCTAAGCGGTGGCTTAACTGTGGCTGCGTGGTCACGCACACCGGCCGGGAATCTTCGAGCATCATGTCCAGGCGAGAGGCAGGAAGCTCCGGGTCATAAGGTATGTAAGCGCAGCCGGCCTTCAGGATGGCCAGAAGCGCCACCACCATTTCGACTGACCGCTCCATGTAAACGCCGACCAGAGATCCCTTCACCGCGCCGTTTCGACTAATAAAATGCGCGAGCTTGTTCGCGCGGGCGTTGAGCTCGGCATAAGAAAGCTCCCGGCCGCGAAACAGCAGCGCACAGCGGCCGGGGTTCGCATCCACTTGGGCTTCGAACAACTCGTGAATCAGCAGTTGCGGGAAGTTCTTGGCCGTATTGTTCCACTCCACCAGCAGCGTGTGACGCTCCTCGACGGTGAGCAAGGGAACTTGGGAAACGGTTTGATCCGGATTGGCCAGCAGCCGGCGCAAAAGCTCCTGGAAATGTCCCTGCAGGCGAAGAATAGTGGCGCGGTTGAAAAGCTCCGTGCTGTAAACGAAGCGCCCGGCCAGAGCGTCCGGATGCTCGGAAAACTCGACGAAGAGATCGAAACCGGTGGCGCCGCTGTCAGCTTCCATGTCGGTAACGTCCCAGCCTTCTGGAAAGTCGGAGAACGGCGGCCGCATGGAGAACAGAACTTGGAACAGGGGGTGACGGCTGGGGTCGCGCCTGGGCGCCAGCTCCCGCACCAACGCATCGAAGGGAAGCTCGCTATGCGTCAAGGCGCCCAGCACGGTGCTCTTGACGCTCGCCAGGAATTGCCGGAAAGAAAGATCGCCGCCCACTCGGGTCCGGAAGACAACTGCATTCAGAAAGTAGCCGATCAGCGGCTCTAATTCGGGCCTGGAGCGTGTATTGGTGGCCCCTCCCACGACGATTTCCTCTTGCCCCGAATAGCGGTAAAGCAGAACCTGAAAGACGGCCAGAAGAATCATGTAAGGCGTAACGCCTTCGCTCTTGGCCAATTCCCGGATGGCTGCGATCAGCGGCGCCGGTATCGTGCATGTTTCCACGCCACCCCGATATGTGGGTTGAGCCGGACGCGGGCGATCCGTCGGAAGCTCGAGCGACGGCAGGTTTGGCGAGAGCGTCTCGCGCCAGTAGCTCATCTGAGCCGCTTGCTCGCCGCCAGCCAGATGTTGCTGCTTCCAGGCGGAGTAATCGCGGTACTGGACGGTTAGTTCGGGAAGCGGCGAGGGCTGGCCGCTGGAATACGCGGCGTACAGCGCGCTCAGCTCGGAAATCAACACACGATAGATGGATACACCATCGAAGACCAGATGGTGCAGTGTGAGATAGATCCGATGATAATCATCGGCCCATTTCACTAGATGCAAGCGAATGAGTGGCGCCACGTTCAGATCGAACGGGCGGCGAACATCCTCGGTAGCGATGCGCACGGATTCGGTTTCGCGCTGCTCGAGCGGAAGATGGCTGAGGTCGGTGAAAGGCAGATTCACCCTGGCATTGGAATCGACGCGCTGCACGGCCTTCCCGTCGATCATGGGAAAGCCCGATCGCCAGATCTCATGGCGCCGGGCGATTTCGTTGAAGCAGCGTTCCAGGACCACCGGGTCCAGCGCGCCCCGTTTATGAATGGTTACCGATTCGTTATAAGCCGGAGCGCTGCCCGCCAATTGAGCGTGGAACCAGATCTGCTCCTGGCCCGGTGAAAGAGGACCTTGCCGGCCGGCCGATCGCGGAATGAGCGGTTCCGGCGTCCCGTTTGAAACCTGTAATTCGCCGCGCCGCAGCTTTTCCAGCAGTTGCCGCCGAGCATCCGAGATGGTTCCCGTATTCGTCATTTCTCAACGCGTGCCTTGCAAATGGAGTAATTCGAAGCGCGACGGCGGGAGGTCCTCACGCCGCGCATCGAAGCGGACTGGCAGCCGGCTGAGTCCCCGCAAGCCAAGGTTCTCGCGCCAGACGAAATCTTCAGATGCCAGCTCGAGGTTCTTCAAACGGCTCAAAAGCGTGCTGAAGGCGATCTGTCCCTCGATACGCGCCAGAGGCGCTCCGAAACAAAAATGCGCCGCCCACCCGAACGCCAGATGTCCCTTGTCCCCGCGCTTCAAATCCAGCACATCCGGATTGGAGAATCGTTCCGGATCGCGATTTCCGGCCGCCAGAACGGCCACTACCGTTTGACCGCGCCGGATCAGCTTTCCACCCAGCGTAAAATCCTCCGGCGCCACGCGCGCGGTGTGCTGGATGGGACTCTCATAAC
>DATJWJ010000017.1:0-33385 GCA_035501355.1 Bryobacteraceae bacterium
AACCTTCCTCGAGATGAGATCTCCCAAGGGGTAACTCCCTAAGAAGGGCCGTCGAAGACTACGACGTTGATAGGACGGATGTGTAAGCGTAGTAATACGTTGAGCTTACCGTTACTAATAGCCCGTTCGGCTTGACCATAATTCTTACTGTAGGCACTTACAGCGACTTACTAAGTCGATTCGAAACTTGTAGCCCATCAATATTTGAGCGCGGAAGCGCGTCACGATTTTCACTTTTGGGTGATTGTAGCGTGAGGGTCCCACCCGTTCCCATCCCGAACACGGAAGTTAAGCCTCACAGCCCCGATGGTACTGCACGCGCGAGTGTGTGGGAGAGTAGGACGTTGCCCAATTAAAACAAAAAGCCCGGTCAGAAATGGCCGGGCTTTTTCGTTGTACAGCACACCGCCGCTAGTTGCCATAGTCATGCCGAAGCAGAACCACCTCTGCACCTAATCCGCGGATCGCATCGATCGTTTCCGCTACCGAACTCCACTGCAAATCCGGATCTCCCTCGACATACACGGGCCAATCTGGCGGGCGCAGCTTGAGTTCGTTCGTGAGCGCGCTCGGAAAATGTTGCCACGACATTAGCTCGGCACCGACGTACAGGTCACCGCGAACCGTGGCGCCACGATAAACAACGCGGACAAGCAGCGGTTGGATGCCGGGACTCCTCGGGTTCGTAATGCCGGTCCGCCGTATACGCACGCGCAGGCCGGTGTGCGGTCGTAGCATTGCAACTTGGATCAGACAAATAGGTATGAATACTATTTCGAACGTGAGCACCGCAATCAAAGCGATCGATGGCAAGCCAGGGATACGTTGTCGAACCGGTGGCAACTTCAATCTGGGGACTGCCACGGTCCTTCTTGAAAAGAGACCCGATATAGGAGAGCCGGGGCCTGGCCGCGTCAGCGACCAATTCCGAAGAAAAGCCCCCTGTTTTTCCTGGCGGTGGATGATCGCCGAGTGGATGAGTATGCAAATGCCGATCGGCGCCAAAAGCAAGACGCCGAGAAATGCGTAATACCTGTGAGCCGTTGCCTGATAATATTTATTTCCATCTTCGAAAATTTCCAACCGAGGCTCAAGGACGTTGATGGCACCCGCGTCCTTCAAGACTTCCAGCCGTAGCATGTAGTGTCCTTTATCTACAATGAATCTGCCGACATCGCGATACCACCACGCTGCCCTTGGATCTGGGCGAACATCGCCTCTGGCTACAACCTTTCCGTCCTTTGATACCGACCATGCCGCAGTGAGCCCAAGAAGCTGGGTGCACGGATCAGGGCAGCTCAACTGGTAGTTCAACGCAATTCTCAGCAGGTAGGCGCTGTCTACGTTCGTCTCAAACTCCAGCGGTTTGATGTGTCCCTTTGAGAGCGAAATCGCCGCGTCGAGCGGCGTCCAATTTCGTGTGTCCGTCCAATACACCCACGGAAGGAGCCAAGCGATGGGAAGGCCGATCATCGCCGTGCCGACGCATGTCGTCAACGACGGCCAATGCACCATATTCGAATTAGACACCGGAGACGCGCCGATCGTGCCCAGGGAACCGCAATTCTACTGGTGACGCATCGTGCGCTTAGAATCGTTGCGATTCGCGAGCTGCGCTGTGACTAGGACGTTGCCCAATTAAAACAAAAAGCCCCGGCCGGTGCAAACCGAGTCCGGGGCTTTTGGATTTGCTATCGCCGGGCGGGACGCCAGCTACTCGCGGCCCCGTCGAGTGATCTTCTGATAGATCTTCCGTGCGCCGTACCCAACAGATGCTACAACCGTCAGCAGCGCGACCCCTCCGAAGCCCTGGAGTTCCGGCACCGCATCGCCAAATCCAAGTGCGTTGACGCCCTTATTATCGAATTGTCCAATTGCATTGATACCCCTGGCATAGCTTGCGCCTGCTCCAAGTATCACGGTGCAAAGCCCTATAATGATCGGGCTTATTCTTCGTCTCACAATCCCTCCTCCGTCAATGTGCGCGCCGCCGACCCTATTCGCGGCCGCGCTGAGTGATCTTCTGGTAGATCTTCCGAGCGCCGTACCCAACAGATGCTACAACCGTCAGCAGGGCGACCCCTCCGAAGCCCTGGAGCTCCGGCACTTCTTGGAATCCAAGCCCATTGGAGTACTTATCGTCGGTTCCAAACGAATTGTAGGTCTTGGCATAGCTTGCGCCTGCTCCAAGTATCACGGTGCAAAGCGCTATAATGATCGGGCTTATTCTTCGTCTCACAATCCCTCCTCCGTCAATGTGCGCGCCGCCGACCCTACTCGCGGCCCCGTCGAGTGATCTTCTGATAGATCTTCCGTGCGCCGTACCCAACAGATGCTACAACCGTCAGCAGGGCGACGCCTCCAAAGCCCTGGAGTTCCGGTACTTCTGTGACTCCAAGCGCGTTGAAGCTTGATTTATCTGTAAAACCAAGCGCGTTAACGCCCTTCTGGGCATAGCTTACGCTTGCTCCAAGTATCACGGTGCAGAGCGCAATAATGATCGGGCCGAATCTCCTTCTCATGAGTCCTCCAAACCTGCGCGCTCGAAGAAACTGCCAAATCCTCCGAGTTGGCGCTTCTGAATTTGACAGACTATCTTATACTGAGACAGAACTAAGTTCAATGCTCAAATCGACGATGGTACTACTAGTATTTCTAACGTTGGGCTGCTGTGGCGGGGGCATTTAGCCCCGGACAGTGCGAGTGAGTTCTCAATTGGTCAGACCAGCCTCGGCTCCGCGATGCAGCTTTTTACGCGTGGTCAGGGCGCGCGCAATGCGTGGAGCGATCTTGATGCTGAGCCTCCTGGTCTGGGGTCACTCCGTGTGTGCGGCCCAGTCGCAGCCTGCCGCTAATCTGCCCGGCCCTGGCTTGACGCGGCAAGCTGGCTCCCAAACTGTTGGAGCCTATCACGCCAATCCGGCCGGTAGCTCGCCCGAGCGCGCCGCGCAGGCCATCGCTTACTCTCAGGCCCTCTACAAACTATATTTCATTCGTTTCGCCTACACGATTGCCGTGCTGCTCTCATTGCTGCGTCTTCAAGTTGCGCCGCGATTGCGCAATTGGGCTGAACGGGTGGCGCGTGATCGCTTCCTGCAAGCTCTGCTTTTCGTGCCCGCGCTTGCTCTGATTTTCGATGCGCTGTTGTTGCCCACCAATGTGGCGGGCCAAGCGGTGCAGCGCCACTTTGGACTATCGATTCAAAGCTGGGGTTCGTGGTTTTGGGACATGACTAAGGGCGATGTGTTGGTCGCGGCCGGTGCAGCATTCGTGGTCTGGCTGGTGTATGCGATTATCCGGCGCAGTCCCCGGCATTGGTGGTTTTTCGCCTGGCTGGCCGTGCTGCCGGTTATCGTATTCTCCTCCTTCGTGAGCCCGCTGCTGATTGATCCGTTGTTTGACCACTACACCCCGCTTGCAGATTCTAGACCCGACCTGGTGAAGCAGATCGAGCGCGTAATCGAGCATTCCGGTCAGCACATCGCGGAGAACCGAATTGTTCTGTTGGACGCCAGCCGAAAGAGCAGAGGCATGAACGCCGTGGTGACCGGCATGGGCAGCGCAACCCGCGTAGTGGTCTGGGATACGGCCGCGGAGCGTCTGACGCCGCCACAGCTTCTGGCCATTTTCGGCCACGAGCTGGGCCACTACGTTTTGGGCCACATCGTCCAGGATCTGCTATTTTCCATGGCTTTGCTGTTGCTCGTTTTCTGGGCTGGCTTCCATGTGACGCGCTGGGTGGTTGGGCGTTTCGGCGATGGGTGGGGGCTGCGCGGTGTGGCGGATTGGGCCTCCTTACCGGTGTTGCTGTTGGTGATGTTTCTTCTTAACTTTGCGAGCGTGCCCGCTCAAAATGCCTTTGAACGGCATTTAGAGCATGAGGCCGATCAGTACGGTTTGGAAGTGGTGCATGGCATCGTTCCGAATCCTTCAGAGACGACGGCGGAGGCGCTCAAGATTCTGGCTGAGGCCGACCTGACGGAGCCGTCCCCCTCCTCCTTCGTGAAACTGTGGTTTTATAACCATCCCGCCATGGACGAGCGCATCCGTTTCGCTTATGATTACGATCCCTGGACCGCGGGACGGTCCCCACGGTTTGTAAAGTGAACAAATGAGCGGCATCGTCGGCATTCTGCACCTGGATCAAAGCCCAGTGGATCGCCAGGCGCTGCAGGCTTTGACGGATTTGCTCGCTTTTCGCGGTCCGGATGCCCAACAAATCTGGGTGGATGGTCCCATTGGATTCGGTCACACGCTTCTGAAGACCGCGGCGGAGTCGGAAACCGAGCGCCAGCCGTTCAGCTTGGACGGGGCCACCTGGATTGTCGCCGACGCCCGTTTGGATGCGCGCGCGGACCTGATCGCGAAACTGGAAAATCCGTCACAGCATGGTCTCGGCGCCGCGCCCGATGTCGAACTCCTCTTGCGCGCCTATCTCGCCTGGGGAGAGAACTGCGTCGACCATCTGCTGGGCGACTTCGCCTTCGCGATCTGGGATGGCCCGCGAAAATGTCTGTTTTGCGCGCGCGACCATCTGGGCGTCAAGCCTTTCTATTACGCTCATAAGGGTCCGCTGGTGATCTTCAGCGGCACGCTGGAATGCTTGCGTCAACATCCCGCCGTGTCCGACAAGTTGAACGATCTCGCCATTGTGGATTTCTTGCTTTTGCAGCGCAACCAGGATCTGGCTACCAGCATGTTCGCCGACATTCAGCGTCTGCCACCGGCGCACACGGTCACTTGGTCCCGCGCCGGCAAACAATCGCGACGCTACTGGACGATGCCCGTTGACCCGCCTCTGTTCTTACGGCGGTCCGAAGACTACGTCGATCGCTTTAACGAATTACTGCGACAGTGTGTGGCCGATCGTATGCGAACCAATCTGACTGGAATTTTCATGAGCGGGGGGCTGGATTCGACCAGCATGGCGGCCGGCGCGGCAGGTGTGCTGCGGGCTCACTCTCTCGCAAACCGAACTTTGGCGGCTTTGACCAAGGACGACCCGGCAGATCCAGTAGAAAAGCAGTGCGCCGGATTTGCGGCCGAGGCGCTGGCGATACCCATCCATCTCTTTCCTTGGGGTGACGCAAGCATCGATCGCAATTGGGAGTTTGCTCCTCTGCCCGCGCCGGAACCGGTGCTGCAGCCTTGGGAATTGTCCGCTACTCGCAAATTTTATCGGCAAGCTGGCACATTGAGCCGCGTATTTTTTCACGGAGAAGGCCCGGACCACGGACTGCTATTCGAATGGCGAAATTATGTATCGTATTTGCTGGCCCAGGGCGGATACGGACGCCTTCTGGGCGATCTGTATGCGACCGTCATGCGAGCGCGGCGCAGCGCCTCGAAGTCGGCCGCGATTCGACCGGGGCTGAGGGGGCCCTCCATGCAACTACTCCCGGATGCGTTCCCGGAATGGATGAATCCCGCGATCGAATCGCAGTACGGCCTGCGTGACCGGTGGAAGGCTAAATGGCTAACACCGCCGGCGGCGCAATCGCCCCATCCCATACGACCAGTGGCGTACGCATCTTTTCAGGATCCACTCTGGCAGTGGATGTTTGACGGCCACGACGCCGCTTGGACTGGGACTCCAGTTGAAGTGCGGCACCCTTACCTGGATCTGCGTATGCTCCGTTTTCTGCTCGCCGTTCCCCCTTTGCCCTGGTGCAAGCAGAAATATCTGCTGCGTCGCGCGATGCGGGGTGTTCTGCCCAAGACTGTGATTGGCCGCGCCAAGGAGGGGGTCACGTGGGCCACGCTGATCGAACGTGTTGTTAGTTCCAGCTCCGCTCCGCTTGATCCCGTGCCTCAGCTAAGCGACTATGTGGATATTCGCCGCTTTCCAACTGACGTTCCCGAGGACCAGTGGCTACTAGGCTGCGCCCTCCGAGTCCGGTCATTGAACAATTGGCTGCAGTACGTGCAAGAGAAACCAAGGCTGCAAGAGATCTGACGCGATTGTTACTGCCTTTCTTGCCGCGGCTTACTAAGTTGATTGATCGTCCATGATACTGAGCGATAGTTACGATGGTCATCGCGCAACCGGAAGAATTTCAGCCGCCTTCCTACCACCGAGCACGAAGGTACGATCCAGCTTTTCGGGAATTCATGACGGCAGCGGTACACCGATGGAATCGCGAGTCGAAGAATGGTTGGTAACAGCTATAGGCGCGGTCGCGTTCTGCATAGGTGCGCTAATCTGAGAACGGCGGGTTAATGAAAGCACTCTCGTTCTGGAAAGCGGTCACCATGGATACGTCGGACCTACTGGAAAGAGTGCTGGAATTGCTCCGCGGCCGCAGAATCAATTTCTGCGTGATCGGCGGCCAAGCCGTTAACGCCTACGTAGAACCCCTCGTCAGTCTTGATCTCGACCTTGCCGTGACCGTGGACCAAATCGACCAAATCAGAAAGGTCATGGAAGAGAACTTTGTCGTCGAAGAGTTCGCTCACAGCCTGAACGTGTCCTCTCCCGGGTCTAATCTGCGCATCCGGATTCAGACCGATCCGCGCTACTCCGACTTCGTCAAGCGCGCCTTCGTCCGCGAAGTGCTCGGGGTCCCACTGCCAGTTGCAACACTCGATGATGTGCTGCAGGGTAAAATCTGGGCTGCTTCCGATCCGGATCGCCGTTCCACCAAACGGAGAAAGGACCTTCTGGACATAGCCAGAATTCTGGAAGCGAACCCTCAGTTGAAGAGCCGGGTTCCGGACGCGATCCTCCGGGAGATCGCCTGAGCAGCGGTGGGAACCTAGCGCGATTCTTGCGCCGTTATCCCGAACCAGCGGTCCAGGCGATTGCGTGTCTCCCGCGCCGGCAGCTTCGGCTCGACCAGTGGTTGGGGGTTCATCTTGCGCTGATAGTGCTCCAGCAATGCCGATTCGTCGTAACCGATGGCCGCGGCGTACTGGCGCAGATAACTGGTGGTGAAGATTCCTCCCGGCAACTGGCTATACTCGCCGGCTTCGATCGCTCGCAAGAAACGCAGGCTGATCTTGGTGCTGGCGGCGATTTCATCGAGCGAAATACCGGCCAGCTTGCGGAAATGGTCAAGGCCAAGCGCGGGGGCGCAGTTGGAAGACGGGAGTGGCGCGGGCTTAGGCGGCATAAAGAAAAACCTAATTTATGAAGTGTCTATGATAGCGCAATTATCTCCACATGCAATGGAAAAAATTGAGCTCGCCGCGAAACCGCCGGCTGGCGTCGAAGTTATGCTGCCGATTGGGGTTAGAGCTGGCGGTCAAGCCTCGCGCAGCTGGACTTCGGCGGCGCAACGAAGACCCGAGGGGAAGTACAACTACTTCCCGCCAAGCTCAGAAAATTAACAAAACAACCTATAAACAACCGTTTTTTTGCCTGCCCCGCGCATTTTCTGAGAACCAAATCGAGGCGGAATCCCGTATGATGGAAAGAGGTTTCACACACCAGATCCAGTCGGGAGGCTGTTCATGCGCTTGTTTTGTCTGTCTGTCTTTTCGGTTGCCCTCGCGTCGGCGGCTACGACGCAAGTCACATTCTATAAGGATGTGTTGCCAGTCTTACAGAAGAATTGCCAAACGTGCCATCGGCCAGGCGAGGCCGCGCCGATGTCGCTTTTGACTTATGACCAGGCTCGTCCCTGGGCCAAATCGATCAAACAAGCCGTGGTGACTAAGAAAATGCCGCCATGGTTCGCCGACGAGCATTACGGCAAGTTTTCCAATGACCGGAGCATGGCACAGGCTGACATCGATACCTTGGTGAACTGGGTTGACGCGGGCGCCCCAGCTGGAGAAATCGCGGACGCGCCGAAGCCGATCGACTGGGTGGAAGGCTGGCGCATCGGCAAGCCCGATGTGGTGCTTAGTATGACGAAGCCGTTCAGCGTACCGGCGTCGGGGACGATCGACTATCAGTACATCGTTGTTCCCACCGGTTTCACGGAAGACAAGTATGTCCAGATGGCGGAAGCGCGGCCCGGCAACCCGGCCCTGGTGCACCACATCCTGACCTTCATTCGGGAGCCTGGCAATCCTTGGCTCAGAAACCTGCAGCCGGGAATTCCGTTCGACGCGCGTGAAGCCGAGCAGCAGGCGAGGGAAAACGCGCAAAAAAATCCACGCGCGCAGGGCCAAGGCCGCGGGCAACAAGCTATCTCGTTTGGCGACAACGTGGCCGGCTACGCGCCCGGAACCATGCCTGACATTATGAAACCCGGCGAGGCCAAGTTGATCCCGGCCGGTTCGGACATCATTTTCCAGGTTCACTATACGGCCAACGGTACCGCGGGCACCGACATCTCAAAGCTCGGACTGGTATTTGCCAAGGGTCCGGTTACCAAACGCGTCCTGTCGCTGGCCGTCACGACGGCGAATTTCGCAATTCCTCCAGGCGATCCCAATTACGAGGTGAAAGCCAGGATGACATTGCAGGAAGACGCCACGCTGGTTAATCTGCTGCCGCATATGCATTTCCGCGGCAAGGACTTCATTTACAAGGTTACTTATCCGAGCGGTGAGACCGAGACCCTGCTGGACGTGCCGCACTATGACTTCAACTGGCAGCTCACTTATGAACTGGCCAAGCCGAAGGTGCTGCCCAAGGGCACAGTGATCGACTGCGTCGCGCACTACGACAACTCGCCTAACAATCGCTTCAATCCAGATCCGACCAAGGAAGTTCACTATGGTGAACAGACCTGGGAAGAGATGATGTTCGGGTTCTTCGATGTGGCGGTTCCGATGAACGTGAGCGCCATGGATTTGATGATGCCGAAGAAGGCGCCGGCGCAGGCTTCGAGCGGGGGCTTCTAAGAGCCGCCCAGCGGTCGAGCCGTTTTAGTTTGATAAACAATCGCGCTGGCGACCGGGGAATGTCCGCCAGCGCGATTTTTGTTTTGCGCTTTTGACTTTGAGTTATACCAGGGAGCCATCTATGAAGCAGCTAGCACGATTCGCGATTCTTTTCTCGAGCGCCGCATACCTCGTTGCGGCCCCCTCCGAGGTCACGTTCCACCGGGACGTCGAGCCGATCCTGCAGAAGCATTGTCAGGAATGCCATCGGCCGGGCGAGATCGCCCCGTTCTCCCTGCTCTCCTATAAGGACGCGCGCCCCTGGGCCAAAGCGATCCGCGGCGATGTGCTGACCAAGAAGATGCCGCCCTGGTTCGCCGATCCGAAATACGGCCATTTCGTGAATGACCGGTCTTTGAGCCAGGATGAACTCGCGACGCTGGTGGCCTGGGTGGATTCGGGCGCCAAAGAAGGCGACATGAGGGATGCCCCCAAGGCGCTGGCGTTCGTGGATGGCTGGAATATTCCGAAACCCGACGTCGTGCTGGGGATGTCGGAGCCGTTTCACCTGCCCGCCAAGGGCGACGTGCCTTATCAATATGTCGTGCTTCCCACCAAGTTCACCGAGGATAAGTGGGTGCAGATGGCCGAAGCGCGGCCCAGCGACCGCATGGTGGTCCACCACGTGGTGATCTTCATTCGCGACCCGCAATCCAAGTGGCTGCGCGAAGCTAAGACGAACGTGCCTTTCGTACCCGAAGGCGGCAATTTTCAAAACATTTCCGGCGGCGGGAACGATATTCTCATGATCTACACCCCGGGTAAGGTGCCCGAGATCTGGCGGCCCGGTTTGGGTAAGATGATAAAGGCGGGCTCGGACCTGGTGTTGCAGATCCACTACACCACCAATGGGAAGGAGACCGAGGACCACACCCAGGTGGGTTTGGTGTTTGCCAAGGAAAAACCGGCGGAGCGTGCTTTGACCATCGGCGGCTACAATCTGGGCTTCAAGATTCCGCCGGGCGATCCCAATTACAAGATAGAAGCCAAAACGACGTATCCGAACGGAGCCACGATCTTGAATTTCTTTCCGCATATGCATTTGCGCGGGAAGTCGTTCGAATACACGGCGGTTTATCCGGACGGGCGGTCAGAAGTTCTGTTGCGAGTTCCGAACTACGATTTCTTCTGGCAGCTCGACTATCAACTGGCCAAGCCGCTGACCATTCCGCCGGGCACGACGATCGTGTGTACGGCATGGTACGATAACTCGCCGAACAATCCGAAGAATCCGGATCCGACGGCGACGGTGCGATTCGGCGAACAGAGCTGGGAAGAGATGATGATCGGCTTCTACGACGTCGTGATGCCGGCCGACATGAGCGTGCAGGAGTTCTTCACGCCGAAAAAAACTGGGGGCGCAACTAGCGGTAGCTAATGAAAATAGATTTTGCAAGATTGTCTGTGATTTTCGTGCTGGGTTTGGGCGGCGCCGGCGTCGCCCTGGCGCACGATCCCATTACCACGCAGATCACCTGGAATCGTGAGATTTCTCGCATCGTGTATGACCGTTGCGCGACCTGTCATCACGACGGCGGCCAGGCGTTTTCGCTGATGACTTATCAGGTGGCGCGGCCTTGGGCCAAGGCTATCAAGGAGGAGGTGCTGGAGCGGCGCATGCCTCCCTTTGCCGCGGTGAAAGGTTTCGGGCCGGTGAAAGAAGAGAACGCGCTCACACAAGAGGAGATGCACCTGATCGCGGATTGGGTAGAGGGAGGGTCTCCGGAAGGCGACGATCCGAAACTGCTGCCCAAGATGCCCGAGTTCAATGCTCCGGCCGCGGCCCCGAACGTGGCCGCCAAGACCGCGGGCTCAGGCGCTCTCGATAAGTCCGCGCCGCAGTTAGTCGCCGATGGCACGCTGACGATTAAAGATCCGGTGACAGTGATCGGCGCGCGCCCTGGCACGATGGCGGAGGGAGCTTCGATTCAAGCCGTGATCCAGGAGCCGGACGGCAGCGTGAAGCCGCTGATCTGGATCTACGATTACAAGCCTAAGTTCGATCGCGCGTATTATTTCGAAAAGCCGATCGTGCTGCCGGCCGGCGCGAAGATCGATGTTTACCCGGCCAAGGGCGGCACGCTCGCGCTGCTGGTGAAGAAGTAAACGCGCCGTTACCTTCGAAACTTGCGGCGCAGGCCGCGGATCACTCGCTCGCTGAACGAGCCGAAAGGCTGATCGGTCGTGAGGTAAGTCCAGACCGCGCCGCGCTCGGCTGGATCGGTTCCCGCGCCGGCCTGGGCTTCCTCGAGGCGGCGGGCAATCTCGACCGGCAGCTCGGATTCCAGTTCCGAGAACCATTGGTGGATTTTCTGCGCGAATTCGTAATGTGCGTCCCTGCGGTCAAGCGTCAAAAACGGCGCGCCTCCCAAGCCTAAGTCAATCCACGGTAAGCCGGAGCGGAGTTCGGACACGCGGGCCAGATAATCGGACCATAGATCGTCGATGGTGCGCAGGCTGATTAGCCGATCGAGCTCGGAAGCGCACGGCTCGGTTCCGTCCAGGATTTTCTGGCGGTGCTCGTGGATGTGGTGGCGCTGCCCTTCGATTGGCAGCTCGTATTTTTGCAGAAAAATCCGAGCATCCAGATTGTGGCCTTCCACCAGCCGCTGCACCGAGTCGGGATCTTTCCCCAAGTCGGGGTTCAGATCGGCGTATTTCACCATCAGGTCGTCTTCCAGCGATACAAAGAAGCGCGAGGAACCGGGATCCCCCTGGCGTCCGGCGCGGCCTCGAAGCTGGTTGTCGATGCGTCGGCTTTCATGCTTCTGCGTTCCGATGACGTGCAGGCCGCCCAGTTCCGCGACGCCCGGGCCCAATCGGATATCCGTGCCGCGTCCGGCCATGTTGGTGGAAATGGTGACGGCGCCGCGCGCGCCGGCCTGCGCGATGATGGACGCCTCACGCTCGTCCTGCCGCGCGTTCAAAACCTGGTGCGGGATCCCAGAGAGCATGCGGCTCAGACGTTCGGATTCCTGGACGCTTCCACTGCCTACCAGAACCGGCCGGCCAGAAGCGTGCACGCGCCGGATCTCGTCCAGGACCGCCCGCTCTTTTTCGTGCCGGGTTCGGAAGACTTCGTCGGGATGGTCGATGCGAATCACCGGGCGATTGGTAGGAATCACCTCAACCGGCATGCCGTAGATCTTTTCGAACTCGAGCGACTGGGTAACGGCTGTGCCGGTCATGCCGCAGACTTGCGAGTAAAGCGCGACCAGGTGTTGCAGCGTGACGGAGCCCAGAATCCGGCCCTGGCGCTTGGCGGCGACGCGCTCCTTGACCTCCACGGCGGTGTGCAGCCCGGCGGGCCAGCGGCGGTCGAGCGCGATGCGGCCCTTGAACTCGTCGACCATTTCGACCACGCCGTTCTTGACGATGTAATCGACGTCGCGGCGCAGCAGTGCGTGGGCGTGGAGCGAATCCTGCACGGCGGTAAGCAGCGAGAGATTGCGCTCCTCGTACAGGTTGCCACAGCCGAAGGCGTTCTCCACCGCCAGGATTCCCAGGTCGGTGAGCGCGACGTTGTGCGCGCCTGCATCGACGGTGCAATGGATGGGGACGCGGAAGTTGCGGACTACTTGATCGGCGGCGTACGGCAAGACGCTCTCGTCTTCGTCGTCGCCGCCCGCAATGACCAGCGGGATGCGCGCTTCGTCGATCAGGATGGAATCGGCCTCATCGATCACAGCGGCGGCGAACGGACGTTGGACCTGTTGGTCGAGATGTAGCGCCAGACGGTCGCGCAGAAAATCGAAGCCGATTTCGTTGGGCGTTGCGTACATGACGTCGCACGCATAGGCGTCGCGGCGCTCGGCCGCGGTCATGCCCTGCTGCAGATAGCCGGCCGAGAGGCCGAGAAAGCGATAGATTTCTCCCATCCATTGAGCGTCGCGGCGCGCCAGGTAATCGTTCGCGGTCATGACGTGGACGGCTTGGCCTTGGCGGGCATACCAGGCCACGGCGGGAACGGCCGCGAGCGTTTTGCCTTCGCCGGTTTGCATTTCGGCGACGCTGCCGCGTGTTAATGCGAGCGCGCCGCGGAGTTGGACATCGAACATGTCCTGGCCGAGCAGGCGCGATGCGAAAACCGCGGTGGTCGCCAGTAGCGGCGCGAGTTCACTGGTCTGGGCGGCTGCGCGCAGTTCGTCATCGCTCAAGCGAGAAAAGTCGGCCCGCAGCGCGTTGATCCGCTGAATGTGCAAATGATCCCGGCGCGACGGCGCGAGAACAGACTCCAAGAAATTACGCACGAGTCCCTCCTTCTAAACCAAACCTGCTGGTGTTAGGAACGAAAGGACATGTGGCTGTTTCACCTACCGGCAGTATGGCACATCGATGAGAGCTTCGATTGCTAACCTGAAGTAGATGTCCTTTGATGGTCTGCGCGTGGTGTCTTTCGAGAGCCGGCGCGCGAACGAGATCTCGGAGCTGATCCGGCGGCAGGGCGGTGATCCGTTTGTCGCGCCCTCCATGCGGGAAACAGCTATAGAAAACAATCCGGAAGCGTTTGCCTTCGCCGAGCGTCTGTTTCGCGGCGAGTTCGACATGATGATCTTGCTCACCGGCGTGGGAACTCGGGCGCTCGACAAAGTGCTGGCCTCGCGCTACGGTCCGCAGGCTTTCGCCGAAGCGCTGAGGAAAATCACCGTGGTCGCGCGGGGGCCTAAACCTGCCGCCGCGCTGCGCGAGATGCAAGTCCCAGTGACCGTCAACGTACCGGAGCCGAATACCTGGCGCGAAGTGCTGGCGGCCATCGATGGGCGAGCCGAGCGGCGCATCGCAGTCCAGGAGTATGGCAAATCGAACCTGGACCTGCTGAACGCGTTGCGCGACCGCGGCGCCGAGGTGACGCCGGTCCGTGTGTATCAGTGGGGTCTTCCCGAGGATGTCGGGCCACTGCGTGAGGCGGTCCGTCGGATCGCGGCCGGGGAGGCAGACGTGGCTATCTTCACGACCTCGATTCAGATCAACCACCTGTTCCGGGTCGCGGCCGAAAGCGGTCTCGCGGAAGCGCTTCACGCCGCGCTTGGGCGACTGGCGATCGCTTCGATCGGGCCGACCACTTCCGAAGCGCTGGAGGAGTTCGGACTGAACGCCGACATCACGCCCACGCACCCCAAGATGGGTTTTCTCATCAAAGAATCCGCTGAACAAGCCACTGCCATTCTTGATCGCAAGCGAGGCACACATGCCGAAAAATGATCTGATGCAGCAGTTCGGCAAATACTACAGCGTGGCCTTCCTGGTTCCGGCCGCGGTGCTGATCGGCTTCGTCATCGGCTATTTTCTCGACAAGCTGTTCGGAACCGGATTCTTGAAAATCATATTCCTGTTTCTCGGCCTTGCCGCCGGCATGATCGAGCTGATTCGCGAGCTGAATAAAGACGATGGCCGCAACTGATCCGGAGTTTTACACCCGAGCGTTGCGCCGAGTAGGCGTCATGATCCTGGCGCTGGGAACCATCGGGGCGGGCGCGCTGACTTCGCTCAAAGGATTCCGCATGGGCCTGGCGTTCCTGATCGGCGCGCTGCTTTCGTACGCCAGTTTCTGGGGTTGGCAGCACGCGGTGCTGGCGCTTTCGCCCGGCGCGCAGCAGAAAAAATCCTGGTGTTTCATGTTCCGCATCATACTGCTCGCCGGCGCGGCAATTGCTATAATCAAGCTTCTAGGACTTAGCGTCGCGGCAGCGGTTACGGGTCTGTTGGTCTCCGCCGCGGCGGTCATCCTCGAAATCATTTACGAACTCATCTATGCAAGAGCATGAACTAGATCTCTGGCCCACCAAGCTGTTCAACGATTTTCTGGCAGCTCCGGCGAACGCCGTGCTCAATGCCGTCGGCAAGCCGGCTGCCGATCCCACGCATCCCTGGCCGAACTGGCTGGCCATGGAAGTCCTAGTGGTGCTGATCATCATGCTGCTGTTCGCCTATCTGAAGTCGCGCTTGTCAGCTGACAGACCGGGCAAGCTGCAGCTCACTTTCGAGGCGATTTACCAGTTTATAGCGGGCCAGGCGCATGACGCGGTCGAGCACGGCTCCAAACAATATGTTCCTTTCTTCGGAACGCTGTTCATCTTCATTCTGTTCATGAATCTGATCGGGATCATTCCGGGCTTCGAGTCGCCCACCATGACGCCGGCGGTGCCCTGCGCGCTTGCGGTTTGTGTGTTCCTGTACTACCACGTGCAGGGATTTCGCGAACAGGGTGTGGGCCGCTATTTGGCGCACTTCGCCGGCCCCATGCCGTTTCTCGCGCCGCTTATGATTCCGATCGAGCTCATTAGCCATTTAGCGCGGCCTCTCTCACTCACGATCCGTCTTTATGCCAACATGTTCGCGGGCGAGAAAGTTACCATGACCTTCCTGGCCTTGACTTATTTGCTGATTCCATCCGTCTTCATGGGTCTGCACGTTTTCGTTTCGTTCCTGCAGGCATTTATATTTATGCTGCTCGCCATGATCTACGTCGGGGGAGCAGTGGCACACGAGCATTAATACCGGCATTATCGTTCCGAGCGTGAGCCCGCTGTCCCCCAGGGCGGATTGGGAACCACCTCCTCGGAACAATTCTTAAACTGAAGGAGAGACACATGACACGTACAATGATTTTTCTGCTAACGGCCTTGCTGCTGCTGGCCTGCCCGATTTTCGCGCAGACGCCGGCGGGCGGCGGTGGTGGCACAGATTGGCATTTGCCCGCGGCCTACCTTGCCATGGGTATCGCATCCGGACTTTGCGGCCTAGGGCAAGGAAGGGCCACGGCCTCGGCGGCTGAGGCGATGGCACGCAACCCGGGCGCGCAAGCGGCCATCCGTTTCGCTCTCATCTTGGGACTGGTGTTGATCGAATCCCTGGCGCTGTACACGCTCGTCATCACGTACGTAGCGAAGTAACTCGATTTCGGGGGCGGCCGCGGCCGCCCTCATCCCTCCTCCCTATGAAGCTGCAAGGAATTTTCCCTCCCATAGCGACGCCGTTTAATCACGAAGGCGAGATCTGGAAAGTAAAGGTCCAATACAACATCGAGAAATGGAATCTCACGGGATTGGCGGGCTACGTGGTGGGCGGGTCAACCGGCGAAACCGTGCTGCTCACCGCCGAAGAGAAAATACAGCTCTGGGAATGGGTGGCTGAGTACGCGTCATCGGAGAAGCTGCTGATCGCGGGCACCGGCATGGAAAGCGTGCGCGAGACCGTGGCGCTTTCAAACCGCGCCGCTGAAATCGGCTACAAGGCCGCGCTCGTCCTCACTCCGCATTACTACAAAAATCTGGTCAACAATGCCGCCGCACAGATGCTGCACTTCCGCGCGGTGGCCGACCAATCGAAGATCCCGGTGATCCTTTACAACTTGCCGCAATCGACAGGCCTCGACCTCCCGGCCGACGCGGTGGCCGAGCTTTCGCAGCATCCCAACATCATCGGGATCAAGGAAAGCTCGGGCAATCTGGAAAAAGTGATGCGGATGATTCGCGAAACCAAAGAGGGATTCCAGGTGCTGACAGGGTCGGCGCCCACGCTGGCGCCGTCGTTAGCCGTGGGCTGCGTGGGCGGGGTGCTGGCCTTCGCCAATGCCGCCCCCTACGCGACCATTTCCATCTGGGAAGCGCACCGCACCCGCGAACCGGAAGCCGCGCTGGATTGGCAGAACCGCATTGGACGCGCGGCCATGTTAGTAACCACCAAGTACGGTATCCCCGGCCTAAAATACGCGATGGATCTGGCTGGATATTATGGCGGCCCGCCTCGCCTGCCGCTGGTTTGCCCGACGCCGGCGGCGAAAAAGGAAATTGAAGAGGCTTTCCAGGACCTGCGCGGCTGACGATAGGTCGGCAGTTAACTGGTGTTTCAACGGGATAGCGGCTAGGCGCGTCGCGCGCCATAATAGGAACATGACTTCCTCGTCCCTGAAGTTGACTCGCCGCGGCATGCTGCTTGCCCTAGGTTTGGCCCCGCTGGGTGCCCAGCAATTGCCCTCCGAAGGGGGTGCAGTTCCGGCAGGCACGGCCAACACTCCGCCGGCGGTGACGGGACCACTGGATTGGTATTGTCCAATGGATCGCGACGTCCGTTCCGACAAGCCGGGAAAGTGCCCGCGCTGCGGGATGACGCTCGCTTTCGGCGTCCAGGAAGAAAAAGAATATCCGCTGGACATTACGTTCAAGCCGCCTGTTTTCCGCGCCGGGGAGAAGGTGCAGATCCACTTCCATATGGCTGATCCGGTCACCGGCAAAACGGTGAACCACTACGAGATCGTTCACGAGAAGTTGTTCCACATGTTTCTGGTAAGCCAGGACCTGCAGTATTTCGTCCACGACCATCCGGTGCTTCAACCGGACGGCACATTCGACTACGACGAGACTTTCCCCAAGCCCGGCATGTATCGCATCCTGGCCGATTTTTATCCGACCGGCGGCACACCACAACTCGTTCCCAAGACGGTCGTGGTTCCCGGTGCTCCGGGTCAGGAGGTGTCGCTTGTATTGCCCAACCCGAAGCCGGAACTGGGCGTGAGCCACTGCACGAATCTGGATGTCGAGTTGACCATGGATCCGCCCACGCCCATCGTGGGACTGAAGACGCTGCTGTTTTTCAAACTGAGTCCCGCGGATGGATTGGAAAAGTACATCGGCGCATGGGCGCACATGCTGGCGGTGAGCGACGACTTAATTGACTTGATCCACGACCATCCCTTCATCGCCGATGGCGGGCCGCAACTGCAGTTCAATATCATCTTCCCGCGCGCGCACACCTACAAGATCTGGGTGCAGTTCCAGCGCAAGGGCGTGGTGAACACCGCGTCGTTCACCGTGCCGGTGTCGGAGTTGAAGTAGCCTTTACGATCTCGTCCACCATGCGGCGGGTGTTGTCGCGAACAGTCTTCACGAAATCGGCGCGAGAGATGGCGGAATGTCCGTAGGCGTAGGTGATGCCGCGCGACGAGCTAACTACCGCCCCCAAACCGTTCTCGTGGAAACAAGCCGCCGCGCTTTGAGCGCTGCCTCCCTGCGCACCGTAGCCCGGAACCAGAATGATGGCGTGCGGCATGAGAGCGCGAAGTCTGCGGCCGTCTTCGGGGAATGTCGCGCCCACCACTGCTCCGATTGAGCTGTAGCCCGATTCCCCGATCAAGTCCTTGCCGAGATCTTCTATGATGGCCGCTATGGATTCGTACAGCGGGCGGCCCGAGCTTTCGAGCGGCTGGTCCTGAAAGTCCCGCGAGCCGGGGTTGGACGTCTTGAGAACGACGAAAAGCCCCTTGGCATGCTGCGCGCAGGCCTTCGCAAAAGGCTCCAGGCTGTCGCGCCCGAGATACGGCGTCACGGTCATGCCGTCGGAGTAGAACGCCGTATCGCTCAAGAATGCGTTGGCGTAGGCTTCGGCGGTGGCCGAGATGTCGTTTCGCTTGCCGTCGGCGATGACCAGCAGTCCTCGATCGCGCGCCGTGTTCACGGTGTTCGCGTAAGCTTCCAGACCGCCGAGGGCGTACTGTTCATAGAATGCCAGCTGTGGTTTCACGGCGGGGACCAAGTCCGCGACGGCGTCCAAAACCAGTTCGTGGAAATCGGAAATTATGGAGCAGACGGTTGTCCTCGAATGAGCACCGCTGCCGGATTTGATGAAGTCCGGCATTAGATCGATGCGCGGATCGAGCCCCACCACGCACGGGCTGGCTTTCTTGCGTACGGCATCGACCAGGCGGTCGGCGAATGTGTGCATGAATCAGTCCTATTGTGGCACGCAGGTACGGGCGCCCGGGTATAATGACCGACGAGGGGGAAGGAAGATGAAAAGACTATATAGGACGCTGCTGAGCGTGGGCGTGGTTGCGGGATTAGCCGGAGCTGCGAGCGCCGCCGAGGTCAGCGGCATTCTGATGGACAAGCTCTGCTCCGCGACGGCGCTAAAAGGCGGGCAGGATGTCGCCGTGAAACACGCGCGCACCTGCAACCTGACGCCAAACTGCTCCAAGAGCGGCTGGGGCGTCTACACGGCGGACGGCAAGTACATCGCGCTGGATAGCGCGGGCAATGCCATGGCACTGAAGGCGCTGCAATCGTCCACTAAGAAAGATGACATGAAAGTAACGGTCAGCGGCGATGTGCAGGGCGACACCATCAAGGTGACGGATCTGAAATTGGCCGAGTAACGGCGATTCGCATTAAGCTGGCAGCATGAGGCTTCGCGCGGTCGTGCTGGACTGGGCAGGGACGATAGTCGATTTCGGCAGCCGCGCTCCGGTAGCGGCACTCGAGTGTGTCTTCGCAGCCGCCGGTGTTCCCGTGACCGTGGGGGAAGTTCGGCAATCCATGGGCCTGGCGAAAAAGGTCCACATTCGTTCTATTCTCGAAATCCCACGCGTGCGCGAGGCTTGGGCCGTCAGACATGGCGGTCCACCCTCAGAAGCAGCCGTGGAACAGCTGTACGCCGAATTCATCCCCAGCCAGATTCGGGTTCTGGAGAATCACTCGCAATTAATTCCCGGCGTTGGGGAGGCAGTGGTCAGGATGCGCGCGCGCGGGCTTAAGATCGGGACCACCACCGGCTACAACCGCGCCATGCTGGATTATCTGCTGGAACGTGCCGCAGTCCAGGGCTTCATTCCGGACTCGGCCGTGTGCCCCGACGATGTTCGCGCGGGACGTCCGCTGCCCTGGATGTGTTACCTGACCGCGATGCGCTTGGAGGCGTACCCGCTGTCCGCATTCGTCAAACTTGGAGATACGCCCGCTGATATCGAAGAAGGCCGTAACGCTGGGATGTGGACTGTTGGGGTGACGCGCACAGGCAACGAAACCGGTGTGACGGAAGAAGAATGGTCGCGAATGTCCGCCGCGGAGCGCGAAGAGTTGTCGAACAAGGCGCGGCATCGCTTGGAACAAGCGGGCGCGCACTATACGGCGCCGAGCGTGGCGGAATGCGATTCGATTCTCGATTCAATTGATACGCGTCTGGAGAGCGGCGAGCTGCCATAGGGGGAGTATGATGGAGAAAAGCGAAAACAGCCCGGACCACTGACGTGTTTCAACTGCGCGACGATCATGTGAACGCATTTCGCCAGACCGCGGCCTCTGGATTTGAGGACCGTGCGGTGGGCCATTTGCGCCAGGAACTGCCGGCGCAGACCGCTCCATTTTCCGACAACGATCTGCGCCAGCGCGTTCGATCCTGCGTCGTGCGCGGGCGTACCTACGCGCTTACGAGCGAGCGGCAGATCATCCGATTTGTGGATACCAGCTACCTGATCGGGGAATTTTTCGATTCCGATCCGCAGCAAGGCTGGACTCGCGACGTTTTACAAGCGCGGGATCTTTCCCCCGACGAGCGGTCAGCGCTGCTGCTTACGGCCGCGGAAGGTATCACAGTGCGACGGCCGGTGAAAGAAAATGCTCGAAGGTAGCGTACAAGCTTTCAGCGACTCTTCGCCGGATTCGCCGGTAGTGATGTGCACTCCAGGCGCTGACCCGGCGCTTCAGCAACTGGAGGGCGAGACCGGCGTGCTGGCCCAGACACTGCGCCAGGACGTGCTGAACGCCATCAAGGCGACGCTTCAGGCGATCAACGATAGTCTCAATCCGATTGCTTTGCAGCTGCAGCAAGCCAAAATCATCAGCGGCGGCGGTGCGCAGCTTGCGGGCGAGATCTCCGACATGACCGGGGTCACGCTGGCCGCCAACGTCGTGCAGACGGCGGAAGGAATCCGATTCGTCGGACAAGCCGGTGTCGCCTTGGTCAAGATGTTCCAGAACATGAAGAATGTGCCCGGCGCCACACGCGCGGTGATGCAGCAGATCAACCAGCTTCGCGCCCAGCAAGCGCAATTGGAACGGATGGCGACGCCCCAAGACATCGCCAAGGTCGAGCAGTATCAGGCGCAGGTTGAAGCGGCCAAGGCGGCCGAGTTGCAGAGTTACAAGCAAATGGGCGACCCCCAAGCCGGTGAGTTGCTCAAGTTGCAACCGCATGGTTCCGCTCCCGCGAACCGTTCGGCACTGAATCTTTCCGGCAACGCGGCGCAATCGATGCACATGGCGCCCCAGGCGGCCATGCGAAACGCGGCTGGATACAATCCGTCGGAAGCATTCACGGTGCTCGGGCCCAAGCAAATTCACGCGGCCATGGACAAAGGCTGGAAGTCGGTATTTCAGAACATGCGCGGCGGCCCGAATCAGATCACCGCTCAACAATTGTTTGATACGGTCGCTCAGTCCATCAATAATACGCCCGGCCTGACGGCTGGCGAAAAGCTTTCGCTGACGGCCCGGCTGCATGTTGAATTGTTCGTTGACATGAAGCTGACGCCTGGCTCCATGGTGCGCCGACCTTATAGCCCGAAATAGCGCAGGGCCGAGCGGCCAGCTCATCCGATCTTGATGTATTCCTCGCTTCTCCCGGATTTAGCCCAGGCTTCGGCCACTTCCCGTCCCGTGGCGAACCAGACATTCGGAAACTTCAGTGCGAAATTGATAAATTCGCGCAACAGAGCCAAGCGCGACGGGCGGCCGGTAACCTGCGGATGGCAGACCAGATTGAATAAACCGCCCCAACGGTAAATCTCCTTGAACTCGTCCTGCCAAATTTCGAGCGCGTGCGAGTTGGTCATGATGGCCCGCGGATTTTTCAAGGAAAACAGCATGTAGACGGCGTCGTCCAGGCTCCAATGCCAGGGCAGTTCCATGGGACCTTGGGAGCCATCCGCGAGCCGCAGCCGATACGGGTTAATGTCATCTTGTAGCGAGCTGTCGTAAAGGAACTTGTATTCGGCCAGCAGGCCGACCATGCTTTCGCTGGTCTCGCCGGCCGGAGAGCGATAACCGCTGGGCCGGATGCCGGCGGTCTTCTTCAGCGCGTCGAGACCCTTTTCCAGGGCTTCGCGTTCGCGCTCCGGGAAACCGGGCTCGATCCATTCATGCAAATAGCCGTGGTGGCCGATCTCGTGGTTGTCCTTGAGCATGGCTTCGATGCGATCCACATATTTTTCCGCAGTCCAGCCGGGCACGAAGAACGTGGCCTTCAAACCGAAGTCGCGCAGCAGTTCGAGGATCTTCGGCACTCCGACCTTCGCGCCGTAGGTGCCCTGCGACATAGTGCCGGGACGTTTCCAGTTGGATGGATCGCGCGAGATCCACAAAGTCTCGGCGTCGAAGTCGAACGTGAGCATCACTGCACACTGCGCTCCGTTGGGCCATGGACTGATTGTCGGCATGTCTTCCTCTTGATTTGCCTTGTCAGGCGGCTTGCGTATTCTTCGCGCCGGCAACCAGTGGCACCTGCTGGTATTTTGACTGGCAGGGTTGTCCATCCGTCACGTATATCGTGCGTTCATTGAGATCGATCGCAACACTGGCGACGGATATAACGCGCTTGGCTTCCGGCAGCGTGGTGTCAGGGTGGCGGCAGATGGAGGCGGGGGCGCTGAAATGGTCGGACAAATTCGCATGCACGGTATCGATGCCAATCTCGCCCGAGTTGCGGCGGAGCAGGCGTTCGAAACGGTGGGCGCGATACAGGGAGTGTGGTGCGATGCGCTCGAACTCGGAAGCGATCCGCGTTTCGCGCACCAGATGATTGGCATGCGTGACGATGCCGAAGTTGGGATACAAGTAAGAGCAGTAGTCGGGCGTGGCCTCGATGTCGATGATCTCGCCGTCGGCATGACCGATCAGAAAATTCGTGGAACAGCAGCGATTGGTCTGCACAACCGGCAGCAGAGCCTTGTCGAATGTCCAGGCGTCCAGGATTTCCTTGCAACGGACGTGGAACGGTTTGCGGAAGCCGTTGGCGCCGTCGCGCGCGGTCACCAGTCCGTTGACGCATAGGCCGATGCCGGCCTCATTGACGCCCATTTTGCATCCGACGATGCCGGCTTCGGTAAAGCCGACGAAGTCCGGCTTGGCCCTCGCTGATTCGGACGAGCGCTTGACGCGCATCATGAAAACGCGTCCTCGCACGCGTTCCAGCCAATCCCAATTCTGGCCGATCAGGGTGTGGCCGCTCTTGGTCATTTCCGGAAGAAGGCCGAACGATGTGCAACCTTCCTGTTCGACCAAGGCGGGGCTGTTCACCGATTGGGCTTCGGCGCCGAAAACGCAATAGGCCAGCTCGTAGCGCGCGTTCAGCATGGCGATTTCGGTCAGCGAGAGACCGGCGCCGGCCGCTATGCCGAGCATCTCTTCGGAATATTCTGAATTATCGCGAGCGATGAACTCCGCCCAGGCGTCGCTCTGTTCCAGGACCACGGGTAGCTTGGCGCCGCCGGCCTGGAACCGATCGACATAGGTGTGGTAGTTCTCGCGGATTTGTTCGCGCATCGTGCGTCCATGAGTGCGGCCACGTTCGCGCGGATCCGAATCCAGGTCAAGCACCGCTAAGTCGGCCATCGCCCCAGTTTACCCGAGTTTGCACAATTTGCGCAGAGCCCACGCCTACTTCGGACGTACCAGTTTCAGGCCGTTGAGCTGGTTTGCATTTTGAATCGCCGCGCCGCCTGCCGGCATCCCGTTGACTTGAAGAATATAGGCGACTATGTTGATCGTGTCGCTTTCCGCTAGCGAACCGGGGCTGTCAGGGGGCATGGTGCTGATGATGCGGCCATACAGGGCGCGCGTGGTTTGCTGGTCCCATTGTGACCAGAAGGCGCCTCCGGTCAGGGCAGGAGCATGCTCACCGCCTTCCAACGTTTGTCCGTGGCAGCTTGCGCACTTTTCGCGAAAGACGGTCTGCCCGCGCTGGGCCTGGGCCAAATTGAACGTCGCCGGGGAAGCGCTCGCGCTGATCGATGCCGGAGCGGTGGACGTAACTTCGCTTCCATTGGAAACTCCCAACGCGAGCCAGCCTGCGCCGTAGCCTTTGCCGCCGATCGGAACGATGATCAACTGTTTACCGTCGGCCATGTAGGTCATCGGGCCGCCGGTTGTGCCGACCGGCAGGTCGATTTGCGAAATCAACTGACCGGTAACTTTGTCGTAGGCGCGGAACTTAGCCGGACCGGCGATGCCCGCACGGCCATAGAGTGCGTTGCTCGCGTCACCCAGGAACAGAAGCGTTTTGGTGACCAGCGCGACCGGCCGGCCGAGGTTGCCCAGCGGCGGCAGATTCAGATCTTTCAGCAATGGATGATTGCGCGGGCCATCGCCATTGGCGACCGTCCAAAGTTTGGTGCCTTTATTCAGGTCGAGAGCGGTGATCCGGCCGTAGGGAGGCTTCATCAGAGGGAGCCCATCGATTTTCAAACCGCCGGTTTCATTGGTATCGCTCTCTTCCTCCTCGCCGGGCAGCAGTTCGCGACGCGGCCGGGTGCGGGGCCGCGCCGGTCGCTCATCGGCGCCGAATGGAATCCAGTACGCCATGGTGGCCTTGGGGTCGGTTGTTTTCTTCAGCCCATAAGCGGTGGGCTGCGTCATCGAAACCGCGTAATAGATGCCGGTCTCGGGATCGAATGCGCCTGTGTTCCAGTTACCGGCGCCCCATGCGCTCGGCATCGCCAGCGTGCCCTTCTTGTCGGCGGTCATCAAGGATGGCGGCGTGAACAGCGGCCCCAGTACGTAGTGGCTCGCGAACTCCAGCGCTTTCTGATGCAGCTCGGGCGTGAAATCGATCAGATCGTCGACGGTGAAACCTTGCCGGTCGAAAGCCGGCGGTTTGGTGGGGAAGGGCTGGGTTGGCCAAGTTTCCTCGCCCGGCGTGGTGGACTGCGGCACGGGCCGCTCCTCGATGGGCCACACCGGTTTCCCAGTGGCGCGATCGAAGACATAAAGGAACCCGGTCTTGTTGGATGCGATCACGGCCTTGATGCGGCGGCCATCCACTGTGATGTCGCCGAGAACGGGCGGCGTGGCGGAGTCGTAATCCCAAAGATCGTGGTGCACCATCTGGAAGTACCAAACTAATTTTCCAGTCTTGGCGTTGAGGCAAAGTAGCGAATCCGAATAGAGATTCTTGCCGGGGCGATGGCCGCCGTAGTAAGAAACGGTGGGGGCGCTCAGCGGGACGTAGACATAGCCGAGCTGCTCGTCGGCGGTCAGCGAAGCCCAAGCGGCCATGTTGCCCATGTACTCGGCCGAACCCTTGCCCCAGGTTTCGTAGCCGGGCTCGCCTTTATGCGGGAGCACGTGGAAGGTCCAGAGAAGCTGGCCGGTATGGATGTCGTATCCGCGGATATCCTCCGGGCTGGAATGCGACTCGAATCCATCGTCGCCGTAGCCCTCGCCTGTTTTGCCGCCGCCGTTGCCGCCTACGACGATTACGTCATTGACCACAAACGGGCCGGGATATCCGAAGTATCCGGCCTGGTCGGGAGCATGGCGATCCAGCCAAACGCGGCCGTTCTCGCCAAAGTCGCGGATGGGTTTGCCGGTTTTGGCATCGATGGCGTAGAGGTAGTCGCGGCGGATGGAGATAATGCGCTCGTCGGATTGTTTGCGCCAATAAGCCACGCCGCGCGTGCTTTGTCCGGCTGCTTCCTTGAGCGTGGGTTCCACTGGTTGCTGCACCCATTTGGTTCGGCCGGTGGCGGTGTCGAATGCCTCCACCAAGCCGACGCCGTCGGGAGCGTAGAGCACGCCGTCGATGACGATGGGAGTGCCGCGGAAATAGTTTGATGGCGTGAGATCCGGGAACTTATCCATGATCAGCGGGTCAACGGCAGGACGCTGCCAGACGACATGGAGATTCTTGACGTTCTCGCGATTGATTTGATCCAGCGGAGAATACCTGGTGAAGGCCTTATCGCCGCCGTAGGTTTGCCAGCCTCCTCCAGGTCTCGGCTGAGCGTTCAGGGCAGCACCGGCGATCGCTACCGTTATCAAGGCCCATCGAAAAATCATCTGACCTCCTTCAATGCACTGAAATATCAGAATACGAACTTTCGCGGCCCGGGATAGCAACGCCAGATCTCTGGTACGGCTAAACTGATTACCAATGTCTCTGTCGAGAGGTCGTTCATAGGGTGCGAGCTGGAATAGAGGTTGGGGGAACATTCACGGACCTGGTGGCTTTCGACGGCGGGCGGGTCCAAATCGGCAAGGTGCCGAGCACGCCGGCTTCGCCTGACGCAGGGGCGTTCTCGGCATTGGTGGCTGCTGGAATCGCACCGGCATCGATCACCGATCTGGTGCATGGGTCGACGGTGGCGACCAACGCCATCCTGGAGCGCAAAGGCGCGCGCCTGGCCTTTGTCACCACCAAGGGCTTCCGCGACATCCTGTTTCTACAGCGGCACGACCGGCGTAACATCTATGATCTGCGCTACGCGAAGCCCAGGCCGCCAATCGATCGGCGGGATTGCTTTGAAGTGGACGAGCGTCTCTCATCATCGGGGCAGGTGGTGCGGAGCCTGGACGAGGCGGATATCGAGCGCAGCTTGATTCCGGCGCTCGAAGCCGGCGGGTATCTGGCGGTGGCGATCTGTTTGTTGTCAGCCTATGCGTCTGCCGTGCACGAACAGCTTTTGAAGCAGCTCATTGGGGCAGCGTTGCCAGCGCTGCGCATCGCCTGTTCGCACGAGATCACCCGTGAATTCCGGGAGTTCGAGCGCGCGTCGACCACGGTGTTGTCGGCTTATGTACAGCCCGTGATCGACGGATATCTGGATCGTTTCGAGGCCACGCTGGCTCAGGCCGGGTTCCGGGGACGCTTCAGCGTGATGCAGTCGAATGGTGGCCGTTTACCGGCCGCGGCGATGCGGCGCAATTCGATCACTGCCTTGTTCAGCGGTCCGGCCGCGGGCGTGGTGGGCGCGATTCGTCAGGCTGGCCGGTCGGGTTACAAGAATCTCATTACTTTCGATATGGGCGGGACGTCTACGGACGTCAGCCTGGTGACGGATGGGAAGCCTGCGCTGGCGCCCGAGACCGAAGTGGATGGATTGCCGATCCGGACGCCGGTGCTGGATATCATATCGATCGGCGCGGGCGGCGGCAGCCTGATCTGGATGGATGAGGGAGGGATGCTGCGCGTCGGGCCGCGTAGCGCGGGCGCCGAACCGGGGCCGGCTTGCTACGGGCGCGGTGGTGTCGATCCTACCGTGACGGATGCGCATCTGGTGCGGGGAACCATCCGGGCCGACGCATTTCTGGGCGGCGCTATGCCGCTGTATGCCGATCGCGCTCACGCGGCGTTCGCTCATATCGCGCACAGCCTTGGGACTGACGTGGTGGGAGCGGCGAACGCGGCCATTCGGCTAACAGTGGCCAACATTGTTCGCGCGATTCAACTGGTTTCCACCGAGCGCGGGAAAGATCCGCGTGCTTATTCGCTGCTTCCGTTTGGGGGCGCTGGGCCGCTGGTGGCGTGTGAAATAGCCGAGGAACTGGGAATTCCTGAAATCATCGTTCCGCCGAATCCTGGCGTCGTATCGGCGCTCGGGTTGCTGTCGGCGGATTTCCTGAAAGTCGCTGGAACGACCTGCCGGACGAATTTGGACGAAACTGCGCCTGCGCTCATACGCGAGGAATTCGCTCGTTTTCAAGCCAACGCGGAATCCGAGTTTCGCGAGCTTGGCTTGGATGGGGCGCTGGATTACTCTCTGGTCGCTGACATGCGATTCGCCGGGCAGGCCTTTGAGATACCGGTTGAAATTGATGCTGCGGTGCTCCCCGGGTTGCGCCCGTCGGATCTGGCGGAACGGTTCACGGAAGCGCACCGGCGCATGTATTTTCATGGCGGCGAACCAGGCAGGCGAGTCGAGCTGGTGTGCTTGCGGCTGGGTGTCCGGCGGCCCCTGGATGCGTTGCCTGATTTCCGCGAGCGTGCTGGGGCTTTCCAGCATTCGGAAATTGCCGAAGTGAGAAGCGCCGCGGGAGTGGTTCGCGCGCGTCTGGTGGCCGCGGCGGCGTTGAAACCTGAAGAGCGCCTGGAGGGGCCGGCGTTGATCGAAGGATACAGCTCAACCACCTGGGTTCCGAAGGGCTGGATCGCGAGGCGCGACGCTCACGACAATACGATTGTGAGGAGGAATCGGTCTTGAAGCTCGATCCGGTGGACTACGCGATTGTCAGCCAGGCATTGATCGCCGCGGCGCGTGAAATGGGCGTCAAGCTGGTTCGGTCGGCTTATTCGACCGTTCTGCGAGAGGCGCGCGATGGGTCTGCGGCGCTGCTGGATGCGCAAGGCAACACGGTGGCGCAGGCCGAATTGATTCCCATGCAACTAGGCACCATCGGGCACATCTTCCAGGCGTGCGCCCGGCTGTATCCGGTGGAGACGCTGCACGAAGGCGATTTTTTCGCGATCAACGATCCGTATTCCGGCGGGCAGCATCTGCAGGATGTTTTCTTTTTCCATCCGATTTTTTTGGACGGACGGGTGCTGGGTTTTTCGGCTTCGGTGGCGCATCATCTGGACCTGGGCGGAGGCAGCGCGGGCCTGAATCCCTTGGCGGCCGACGTGTACGCCGAGGGTTTGATCATTCCTCCGCTAAAACTCAACATGCAGCGGGACTGGCACGGTGGTTGGTTCGAGAAGATGCTGCGCGCCAATGTCCGCGTGCCGCACCAAACCATGGGAGATTTCGACGCTCAGATGGCTGCGAACGCGATGGGCGCGGTGCGAATTGTAGAGCTCGTCGATCGGTATGGGTTGGACGTGGTCACCGCGACCATGGCGGCGTTGCAGGACTATTCGGAGGCGCGGATGCGGGCCGCCATCGCTCAGGTTCCCGACGGCGTGTACGTCGGTGAGGATGCCGTGGATGATGACGGCGACAGCGACACGCCGCTCGTGGTCCGCTCCACGGTTACCGTGCATGGGGATTCGATCGAGATCGATTTTACGGGCACGGCGCCGCAGGTGCGCAGGAATCTGAATGCGCCTTTTGCTTCCACCGTGTCAGCGGCGCTGTCCTGTATTAAGGCTGCGCTGACCAGTCCGGATATTCCGTTCAACGCCGGCTCGGCGCGGCCCATCCAGGTTACGGCGCCCAAGGGGTCGTTGCTGAATCCTTATGCTCCCGCGCCTGTCCGGGCTCGCATGGAAGCTTGCAATCGCGCCTGGAATGCCACCATGAAGGCGCTGGCGCAAGCGGTTCCACACAAGGTGGTGGCGTGCGGCTTCGATACGACCACGGCGCTGGTGCTCTCCAAGCTGCAAAACCAGGGATGGTCGGTGTGCCTGGAAATTTGCGGAGGCGGCTGGGGTGCGGCCGCGGACAAGGATGGCTGCGATGGCGTGGACACTCCGCTTTCGAATTGTTCCAACACGCCGGTGGAGGCGCTCGATCAGGACTTCGGATTTTTCCGCGTGGTGGAATACGCGCTGCGTCAGGATAGCTGCGGTGTGGGCGAAATGCGCGGCGGGCTGGGATTCGTGCGCAGCTACGAAATCCTGGAAGACGGCGTTCAAGTTGCGCTCTACAGCGACAGGTTTCGCCGGGCGCCGGATGGTTTGTGCGGCGGCGGTGCGGGGACAACCGGATTCTGCAGGATCAAGCGTGGCGATGAGACCATCGAGCTTCGGTCGAAAGACGTGTTTGCTCTGAGAAAGGGCGATGTGCTCACGATGGGTTTGGGAGGCGGCGGCGCATACGGCGATCCGGCAGCGCGGCCCGAAGAGCGAATCCGGCAAGACGTCGCGGAGGGGTTCATCTCGGAGCGACTCGCTTGCCGCTGGCGCACGCTCGACATCGTGGAGACTGCCCTATGACACGCCGATCGGCGCTCCAAGCCGCGCTGGTCTCGTTTGGCGCGCGCCGGGGCCGGTGCGCCGGTAAGACCTATCTCGTCGGTTCTACGGCGACCGGTGTTCCGTTCAGCTTCATGGATCTGAAAACGAACACGCTGACTGGCGCGATGGTCGACATCGTGAGGGCGGTGGCCGCGGACGCAGGGCTTCAGATCGAAGTGCGCGTGACCGCATTCGCTGCCTTGATTCCATCGCTGATGTCGCGAAAAATCGACATCATATCGGCGGCCATGCTCAAGACAGCCGCTCGCGAAAAGGTCGTGGATTTTAGCGAACCGGTTTATTCGTATGGCGCCGGGCTGGTGGTGCCGGTGACTGACACGAGAAACTATCAGCGCATCGAAGATCTCAAAGGTCAAACTGTCGGCGTGCAGGTGGGCACGCGCTTTTTCGAGCAATTGCAAGCAGCCGGCGCCAAGCAGGTGAAGACCTACGATAATCTCATGGACATGCTGCGCGATCTTAGCGCCGAGCGCATCGGTGCAGGTTATGGCGATGCGCCCATTTTGGCGTACGAACTCGGGCAGCTAAAAGTGCAGAAGGCGCGATTGGTGAAATCGTTCAAACCGCCGTCGATTGAAGATGTTTGTTTGGTGGTTCGAAAAGATGAGGCCGAACTGCTGGGGCGCATCAACGCGGCGGTGAAGCGGATCAAAGCGACAAAAATCAAGGCGATCATCGATCGTTGGGGTCTCGGTTGATCGGATGACGAGCTTCCTGGCGGATGCAAGGGATTTTCTTCCGTTGCTGCTCGACGGACTGCGCGTAACCATCGCGATTACCGTCTGCGCGCTTATAGTCAGCGTTCTGCTGGGGTTCATCTGGGCGCTTATGGTGCAATCCCGGTTCGCCTTGCTTCGCGGAACCAGCCGGACGCTGATCAATACAGTCCGCGGAATTCCGATTATCGTTCAACTGTTCTACATTTACTTCGTTCTGCCGGATCTGGGCATCCGGCTGGATGCATTTGTCGCGGGCGTGATTGGACTCGGGCTGGCTTATTCGGTTTACCAGGCAGAAAACTTCCGGGCCGGTTTCGCATCGGTGGATCGCTCGCTGATCGAGGCGGCGCAGTCGCTCGGCATGAGGCAGCCGGTGATCATGCGACGGCTGATCCTGCCGCTGGCGACTCGTGTTATCCTTCCGCCCTTCGGTAACACGTCCATCATGTTGCTGAAGGACTCGTCAATTGCTTCAACCATCACGGTGGCGGAACTCACGCGGGCCGGCCAATTGCTGGCAGTTTCGACGTTCAAGAATATGACCGTTTACACGCTGGTGGCGTTGTTGTATCTGGCGATGAGCCTGCCTTTGACGTTCCTAACGCGATGGCTGGAACGGAGATTTGCGGTTCGATGATCGAGATATCGGATCTGCGCAAGAACTTCGGTCAACATGAAGTGCTGCGCGGCATCACATTTTCGACCCAAAAGGGAGAGGTGGTTTGTCTGATCGGCCCCTCGGGCTCGGGCAAATCGACCGTGCTGCGATGCATTAATGGCCTGGAAAAACCGGACAGCGGGTCGGTGATGGTGGATGGCGTCGCGGTGGGGGAGGGAACGCTACGCCAGGTGCGAAGCAAAGTCGCGATGGTGTTTCAGAAGTTCAATCTCTTTCCACATCGCACGGCGATCGAGAACATCATGGAAGGACCGATCTATGTGCGGAATGTCGGACGTGCCGAAGCGCGCGACCAGGCGCTGGAACTGCTCGAAAAGGTAGGGCTGCGCGATAAGGCGGACGCTTATCCATCGGAGCTCTCGGGCGGCCAACAGCAGCGCATCGGCATCGCCCGGGCGTTGGCTATGCGTCCGGTCGCGATCCTGTTTGACGAGCCCACGTCGGCGCTTGATCCGGAATTGGTGGGTGAGGTGCTGCGTGTCATGCGGTCGCTGGCAGACGAAGGAATGACTATGCTTGTGGTGACGCATGAAATGGCCTTCGCGCGAGAGGTGGCTGATCGCGTTGTTTTCATGGACGGCGGCGTGATTGTCGAGAGCGGCGCGGCTCGCGAGGTGCTCACTAATCCGCAAGCCGACCGCACGCGCAATTTCTTGCAGCGTATCATTCATCCGATATGACGGATTACAGAACATACAGTTTTTGGCTTGAAAACGCGGGAGAGCCGTTGACGCCGCGGCCGCCGCTGGAGCGGTCCACAGAAGTGGATGTCGCTATTCTCGGCGGCGGGTACTCGGGGCTCTGGACTGCGTATTATCTTCTGCGGCAGAACCCGGCGCTGAGCGTCGGCGTGGTGGAAAAAGAGATCGCGGGCTTCGGGGCGTCGGGGCGCAACGGAGGATGGTGTTCGCCGAAATTTCCGGTGACAGCGGCGATGCTGGAACGCCGCTACGGGCGCGAATCGGCGCGATCGCTGCTACTGGCGATGTTCGAGTCAGTAGAGGAAGTGGGCCGCGTATGCGCGGAGGAACAGATCGACGCGCATTATCACAAAGGCGGTTACTTGAGCCTGGCCCGAGGCGCGCACCAAATACCGGCAATTCAGGCCACGTATGCGGATTACGAGCGGCTGGGGCTAGCCGGCCGGCACCGGCTCTTGAGCGCGGAAGAAGCGCGCGAGCGAATCAACGTCACAAATCTCAAAGGGGCAATGTACTCCGCCGATTGCGCCAGTATCCACCCGGGCCGGCTGGTGCGCGGACTGGCGCGTGCGGTGGAGCAGCGCGGAGGAGTGATCTACGAACAAACGGAAGTAATCAGTTTTGAAGGCGGCGCCACGCCGAGACTTCTGACCCGCGCAGGCGAAGTACGCGCGCGCAAAGCGATCGTTCTGGCCGGAGAGGCTTACCTCACGCGGCTCGCGCAATTTCGTCGCGGCCTGATGCCGGTATACTCGCTAATCGTTTTGACCGAGCCGCTGACGGATGCGCAGTGGTCTAAAATCGGCTGGCGAAATCGCGAGAGCGTCGCGTCCAATCGCTTGACGGTCGACTACCTCACCAAAACCGCCGACGGACGGATCCTGTTTGGAAGCCGGGGCGCGCCTTATTGCTGGGGATCCAAGATCACCGATGGCCAGGATCGGCACCAGGCCACGCATGCTCGTGCGCGCGGCGCGGTGGTGGAGTGGTTTCCTGGGCTCGACGGGATCAAGTTCACGCATGCCTGGGGCGGTCCGCTCGGAATGCCGCGAGATTGGATGCCGGCCGCTACCTTTGACCCAGCTACGCGAATTGCGATGGCATGCGGCTACACGGGGCAAGGCGTGTCGACCACCAACCTGGCCGGAAGGGTCCTGGCGAGTTTGATCATGGAGAAACGCACCGAGCTTGAAACCTTGCCGCTTGCGCAGCGCCGCTCGCCAAAATGGGAGATTGAGCCGTTTCGCTGGCTGGGCGTGCGCTATACGCAGAACGCTTTCGCTCGAATCGACGAAGCCGATGAACAGGGCCGCTCGCGACCGTTTGATGCATCGATTGCGGAACGTCTCGGCCAGCATTGAGCCGCTGTCAACCTAGTCCTGCTCGCCGAGAGTCTGGACGTAGGTTTTGCCATATGGATAGAAGAGTTCCTTGCGGCCTTGCTGCCACGCGGCTTTGAGCTCGGGCGTGGTGATGTCCCAGTCCGGCCGGCATTTTTTGGTGACGGCGCGCAGGTCCTGACGGAGATCTTCTACAGTGGGACGGCCAAAAAACCAATAGCCGTTGTAGATCTTATAAACAACCAAACCGGGTTCGAGCACAATCACGTGGGGGATCATCGGATTGTGGACGGGATCGGTGTACTCGGCGATGTCCAGATCTTTTTGGACGATGCGGCCGGCGTCGGAGAGAAAAGGCCAATGAGCGCCGACGCCGGTGCGATATTCATTCGTCTCCGTGATGTTGTCGGTGCTGATCGTGACCAGCCG
>DATJWJ010000018.1:0-2989 GCA_035501355.1 Bryobacteraceae bacterium
CATGAAGGTCTAAAGCACTCTAAGCGCTTGAAACAGAGCAAAATATCGTATCCAATCACAACGAGTCGCAACGGACGCGCCAGCCGCGCGAAAATCAGATTTCCGGGGCTGCTAACCGAAGGGTTGTAGGTTCGAGTCCTACCTGAGGAAAATCGCTGAGCAAGGTGAGCAACGCGCCTGGAATCATTATGTTGCGGTGAAATCCAGAAACTCGCAGAGAGGTCCGCGATCGTTAACAGCCGCGACGAATTGACTGTCCCAAGCCGGAATGTTTGCGAAGCACCGCCGTGATTGGCGTAGGCGATGTTCGAATGCTCGATACGCAGCTGATATCGGATCTGGTCGGCCGCTGGTGGACCGCCTCCACTGGTTCCTGCCATATTGAAAGAGCAGGGACGCCAGCCATGACGGTCAACGCACATTTCGACGGCAAGGTCATCGTCCCCGATGAGCCGCTTAATCTGCCTCGGAATCAAGCGCTGATCGTCAGCATCGAGCCCAGAAAAACACGAAGCAACAGAAGGATCTGTTTTGAGTTGGCTCGCTGCTAACGCGGTTGAGAGCGACGCCCTGCCCGCGGACCTGGCAGACCAGCACGATCACTACCTGTACGGACGTTCCAACGGGCAGAGGTAGTGGCCACCTATTTCGCCGACACCTCCTTCTGGATCGCACTTTCCAGCAGCACTCCCAAGCTCTCGCATGGCACGCGGCAGTCATGCGGACCGGCAGCAAGATCGTAACGACCGAGGCCATTTTGTGGGAGTGGCTCAACGCTTTGGCCGATGCCTCAACGCGAGGTATCGCGGCCGAGGGCTATCGGCGAGCTCACGCTGACAGCTTGGTCGAGGTGGTTTCCTTCGAACGGGACCTCGCCGGCGCTGCTGTTATTCTGTACGGGAGTCGCACGGATAAGGATTGGAGCCTCACGGATTGCCTCTCCTCCGTAGTGATGCAGAGGCGCGGTATCTCCGAAGCCCTCACCGCTGGTCATCATTTCGAGCAGGCGGGCTTGAAAGCCCTGATGCTTTCCCTGCCCATACCGCGGATTGACAAACAGGTTCCAAATGTGTAATTATTCATTCAGGTGAATAAACATTCTCTAGGCGCCTGAGGAGACTCGCTCGAAAATGCCCCCTTCCTTCGGTACTTCGCTCAAGCCGGTCAAGAAGATGCCGGCCCCCAAGACTTTCCCAAAAATCGGGGCCAGCGACCTGACGCGCGATCTCGACCTCTCTCAGGACGAACTGCTGGCGTTGCTCGACCTTACCCAGCAGGTCAAATCGACGCCCTCCCGCTTCGCCAAGGCGCTGGCCGGGCGCTACCTCAGCTTGCTGTTTGAAAAACCGTCGCTGCGCACACGCATGACCTTCGAACTCGCCATTAAGCAGCTCGGTGGCGATTCCATCCTGAACGTCGGGCCTATCGGCGAGCGCGAGCCGCTCAAGGACGTCGCGCGCAACCTGGATCGCTGGACCAACTGCATCGTCGCGCGCACGTTTTCGCAGACTACCATCGAGGAGTTGGCGCACTGGTCGAGCGTGCCGGTGGTCAACGCGCTCAGCGACCGTTTTCATCCCTGCCAGGCGCTGGCCGATGTATTCACGCTGCAGGAAAAATTCGGCGAGCTGCGCAAGCTGAAGCTGGCCTTCCTGGGCGACGGCAACAACGTCGCAAATTCGTTGATGCTTTCAGCGCTGCGCCTCGGAATGAATTTCGCCATCGCGACGCCGCCCGGGTACGAACCGGATGAGGAAATCGTGGCGCAGGCGGATGCTCTGGCGGCCATCACGGGTGCTGAGCTTCTGATCACCAACGATCCCATCGCCGCCGCTCAGGACGCGCAGGCCGTTTACACCGACGTGTGGGCCAGCATGGGCCAGGAGCACGAAAAGGAAAAACGCCTGGCCGATTTCGCGCCCTATCAAGTGGACGGCGCGATCTTCCGCAAAGCCAGCCCCGAGGCCGTGTTCCTGCACTGCCTACCGGCGCGGCGCGGCGAGGAAGTGGCCGACGAGGTGATCGAAAGCCCGCAATCGGCTGTGTTCGATCAGGCCGAAAACCGGCTGCACGTCCAAAAAGCTTTACTATTGATGTTGATCAGCTAGGCTCGCGGCGCTTAACGCGAGAAACCCGGCGTCTGATCCCCGGTACTGGAAAAACTATGCAAAAACCTAAGAAAGTGGCGCTCGCCTACTCGGGCGGCCTGGATACATCCATCATCATTCCGTGGCTCAAGGAGAACTACCAGTGCGAAGTGGTCGCGGTGTGCGGCGATATCGGGCAGGGTTCCGATGAACTGGCGGGTCTGGAGGCCAAGGCGCGCAAGACCGGAGCGTCGGAAGTGCATGTGGCGGACATGCGCGAGGAGTTTGTCACCGAATATCTGTGGCGGCTGGTCCGCGCGGGTGGAGTCTACGAACACAAGTATCTGCTGGGGACTTCAGTGGCTCGGCCGCTGCTCGCCAAGAAACAAGTGGAAGTGGCGCTGGCCACCGGTTGCGATGCGCTGGCGCATGGATGCACCGGCAAAGGGAATGACCAGGTCCGGTTCGAGCTGACCTACAAGGCGCTGGCGCCGCAGCTTCGCGTGATTGCGCCCTGGCGGGAATGGAACATCGTGTCGCGCGAGGACGCCATCGACTACGCAGCCAAACACAACGTTCCGATCTCGCAGACCACCACCAAGATTTACAGCCGCGATCGCAACATCTGGCATATTTCGCACGAGGGCGGCGCTCTGGAAGATCCAGCCAACGCGGCGCCGGAAGAGATCTGGATGCTGACCCGCAGTCCCAAGGATGCGCCGGACCAGCCGGCCGACGTCACCATCGGCTTCGAGCGAGGTCGCCCGGTATCAGTGAATGGGCAGCGAGCTGCCTCGGCGGTGAAACTGCTTGAGGATCTGAACAAGATTGGCGGCGAACACGGCATCGGGCGCATCGATCTGGTGGAGAACCGCTTCGTCGGCATGAAGTCGCGAGGCTGT
>DATJWJ010000019.1:0-25791 GCA_035501355.1 Bryobacteraceae bacterium
GGCCGAGGGTGTGCTCGCTCCAATCGGCAAACTGAGCACGGCCGGCGAACCATTCGTGCCAGTAGCGGACCTGCGGACCCCAGCCATAAATGAGGAATCGCCGCGAATGGAGAAGCACGCCGCTCGAAAGCGTTGCGGCAAACGCGGCGGCCGCCGGAGAATTTTCGAAAGGAAACAGATAAACCTGGCCTCGAATCGGATAGACGCTCAAGTGCGCATATAGAAATCCAGGCAAAGGATAGGCAGGCGTCCAGACCGGCGGCTTGGCCTCGATGAACGGGCTGATCGAGATCACGGGAATTTCGGCGGAGCCTGATTCGGCGCCGTTCACTGCCGCTGCGGCCGCTCGCCAGTCGGAATCGTGGTGTCGAGGCCAAAGCTGGCGCCAGTGAGCCCCGAGCAGCAAGGCGGCGACGGCCAGTGCGGCGGAAAGCGGCCGCCACAATCCGGACGGGATGAACCGTGCGGATACAGCCGTAGCGGCTAATGCCGCGCCCGGGAGCGCCAGGTCGAGGTAGCGTCCGACGAATACGCTTTCACCCGTCAGCCAGGAGAAGCAGAAAAGCAAGATCGGCTGGCATAGCCAGTATGCGGCGATCAGAACGATAGCGGGCGTGGTCAGCGTCAGAAGCGACGCTTTCCAATGCCAGACGCGGCTGGCGATCCAAGCGCCCACGGCGCAGGCCAGAATCAGAGGAAGTTGCAGCGACCGCAGGAATTGCACGAGCGACGGTGCAGGTACGATCACGTGCTCATTGGCTTCGCGAAGCAAACTGAAAGTCTGGACGAAAACCGGCACCAGTGCGACCGCCCATAAAGCGAAGATCAGCGCCGCTCGCATCCATCCGACAGGAGTCTTGCCGGTAGCGATTCGCATTGCGGCGTAAAGAGGAAACACCAAGCAAGACGGCCAGAACAACAAGTGAACGTACAAGACCGCTGCCGCGCAAGCAACGAACAGCAGCGCGTCCAACCACGCGCCCGTATCGAGCCAACGAATCAGAAATAGCAGGCCAGCGGCGAACAGGCACATACCCAACGCGTAGGGGCGAGCGTTGGCGGCCTGGTAATTGAAACCGGGCAGCGCAAAACAGGCGAAGACGGCGAACCAGGCAGACTCGGGATGGATCAGCCGTACCGAGACGCGCGCGATGAGCGGGAGCGAAGCGAGCATCGCGAGAATGGAGGGGATGCGCGTGGCCACTTCCGAGAAGCCGAACAGCGTTCCCCAGGCGTGGATGATCGAGTAATACCAGGAGCGCCAGGCCTGCGGTGCGACGGCGGCAAGCGAGGGATGATTGGATCCATGCAGCGCGACAAAGACGGTGGCAGTTTCGTCGAGCCAGAAGCTGGATGCCAGCGGCATGAGCCAGAGCCTGATGATCAACAGCACCAACAGCAACGGCAAAAGCCAGCGAGCAACCCTCGGCATCTACTTCACTTTAGACTTGGGGAGTTCGGTGGCGCTGTAGCGGCTAAAAAAATGGCGGGCCCCAGATATCTGGAGCCCGCCGCTCACTGGCGGTTTAGACCGCGGAAGAGTTACTGAGCATGCATTGCGTCGACCGCGAAGACGGCGCCAGAGGCGTGGCATACATCGCAGGCCTCTGCGACCGAACCTCCCAGCGAACCGACATTCGACTGGAAGTGGATGGCGTCGGACTTCGCAGCGTGACAGCCACTGCAAGCCGAAGTAATGGGCGGCGTCGGATTGATGTAGTACTGTCCGTTCGTCACCTGATTCTTGCTGTCCGGCAGGTTCTGCTCGGAGCTATTGACGTGGCACATGTAGCACTTCTGGGTGTCGCCGGCTTGCCCCTCACCGTTGAATGGAGCGTACAGCACATCGCTAAAATCACGCACCCGTCCGTTGTGGCTGATTTCGACGTAGTTGGCGCCCTGCGCGGCCAGGTTCGTACCGGTGTGAATGCGATGAATCAGGAAATTAAAGTTCAGCGCCTGCGGAGGCTGGGCGAGGACCTTCGGGTCCGTCGATTGGGCGCGGGTAGCGGCGTCCGTCAGCGAAGGATTGTGGCACATGATGCAGTATTCAGGGTCATTTCGGCGTGCGCCGTGCCCCTGGAGATTTACGTGGCAGCCGTTGCAATTCGCCTTTGCTACCACTTCGCGGCGCGATTGCACGGGTGAGCCATCAACCGAGAAGTACACCACTTGATTCCTGGTGCCGCTCTCAATTTCCTGAGCCGTGGTGGTGCCTTGCAGGATGTCCTCCAGCCGCTCGGATTCCACCGCGATTGCATAGGTTCCCGTGGCGGCAGCCGGTATGGCGTGCAAGAAGGTATAGGTGCAATTGCTATTGCCATCGCAGGTTGCAACCGTACCGTCTTCGGTGCCGTAACCGGGCGTGGTGACATCGCTGCCAAAGCTGGTGTAGCCGTAGTCGCTGGTCGGGCCAGCCAGGGTGAAGCTGAGGTCCTCGATGGCGGACATCGGCAGCGGATTGCCTTTGGTATCTTGCACCGTGAACGTGACCACCGGCTTCTGTCCGGCTGAAGTGTTGCTGACACCGGTAATGGTGATCTGGTCCCCAGTGATCAGAGGATTGGGATTCTGCGGGTAGGTTGCAGCAGTGTCGGAACCAACAATGTGCGCTCCCTTGACGGACGCATCGAAGGCCAATTCGCCCTGCGGAACGTGGCAATTGTGGCACATCGAGTCGTCTGGCTGAGGTCCACCGACGTGGTTGACGCCGGTGGCGAAATTGACGTCGTCATGGCAGGCGCCGCAAGCTTGGGCGGTTGGTTCGTTCATGTAGGCGTTGGCTTGTGCGGCGCCAGTAGTCTGGCTATGGCAAACCTCGCAACGGCGGACATCGGCAGGATCGACCACCGTAGAAAAGTCAGTGGGGAAGTTCCTGTAGCCGTAAATGACATACGGAACACCGGGCTTGCTCGAAGTGCCAACCACGCTCGGCAACGACGCACCGTCGTGGATCTTGTGGATCATCACCTTCAGGTCGAGGGAGTTGCCGGAGATGGGATCGGCATTTTGGGGCTGATGGCAAAGAACGCACATGTTGATGCCTTGTGCGTAGCCGCCGTGGAAGGCCAGCACGTCGTGGCAGGTGGCGCAGCTCTGGGTCTTAATGACGTCGCGCGTGACGGTCACCGCCGAGCCATTGGGGACAAAGTTAAAGGTGGCACCGGCGTAGTTCGTGCCTAAGTTGAATGTCGTGAGATTACGATTGCCAGCGATACCGATGGTGTTCGTCAGGGTAGGGTCAAATCCCGTTGGTGCCTTGGCAGTGAAAGTATATGTGTACTGGCCTGGGCCGACCTGCGTGGCTGGGGTTCCCAGCTCGAAACCCGGACGGGTGATGGTTCCTAAGACGCTACCAGTGGCCGAAGCGGTGGTGTAGGCCACATACTGTTCCTGGCCCTTGGGGATGTAGGCGGCTTCATATGCCAGGGAAATCACACCCGGAGTTGTAGCCCCTGCCACATCCAGCGGTAGCCCGTTGGGGTCAGTGATGGTATAGGTAACACTGATGGTGCCGTCGTTGGCGATTTTTGCGGAGTTGATGGTGATCGCCATCCCCGGGTTTACAAATGCGACCAATTTCGGATCGGCGTAGAAAGCCTTGTCGTGCTTAGTGAACGGGTTCTTGCCGGCGCTCTTGAGCCCAACAGCGGCGGTTAACACGACAAAGAGCAGTAGAATAAGTGGTTTTACTTTTCTACAAACGAGAAAAGACATAATTAGGCCTCGGCTGGCCAGGGGTGCAGTTACTCAACCAGAGGATTTCGGGACTAAATGGTATTGCAAACAATCAGATGGCTTTGGGTGGCGACAAAGTTGAGCAATATTCCAGTAGCGGTTCTGGGCTAAATGACCTAACTTGGTTAATTGATGCTTCTGCTTTTGGCGCTGATTGGGTCAGTGGGTTCAGGGGGCCCGTAGCTTGTAGATGGCGGTGTGGCGTACAGTTTGAAGCAGTCGGTGGCGATCTGCAATCAGCATCACATCGGCGACCACGAATTCGTGGCCTTTGCGATCGAAGCGGTCGGCAATGCGGCCGCGGACCGAGATTTGATCGCCTGGTTTTGCGACGGACCAATTGCGCAGCTCGCTAGAGACGTGAAGCCAAGGACCGAGGCGGAAATTCTGGATCAGGATATCGTTCGATAGCTGGAGGATTTTTTCCTGATTAGCGTATTCGAGCGTGGTTGTGACGGTGCCCAACAACGCGCCCGGTAGAACGGTGTCGGGCATTGGAACGGGCCGCTGGTCGCGCGCGGGCAAGGGCGCTTCGGGAATCGCTTCGGGAGTTTCCTGGGGAGTGGGACTGGCTATCGCAGTTCCGCGGGCGCAGATTGTGCCGTCCTCTCGCTCGGCGGTGACCGCGATGGAGCCGTCTTCTTGCGTTTCAGCTTTCACGATGACCTGGTCGCTGTCGTAGAACGGTTCAAGCAGGCGCACTTGCATGGTGCCATGCTCCAGCCATTCCGGAGCACAGGCAATGATCGGCTCGGTCATATAACCATATACGGTGACCCCGGCAACCAACCCGGCGCGGAATCCGTATTGGGCGGCGACGTCGTCGGCATGAATCCTGTTTTCCGAGTCGCGCACCGTGTTTACGGCGCGAATCCGATGGATGGCAAGAGGGTGGGCCACTAGACCGTCGTTGTTTCCGCCACGGGCTCGGCGTATCGACGCTCGACGTAGTTGTTCAGAATGTCGATGAATTCGGCCACGATGTGATCGCCGCGCAGCGTAATGGAGAGCTTGCCGTCCACATAGACCGGAGCGACCGGTTCCTCGAACGTACCCGGAAGCGAGATGCCGATGTGGGAATGCTTGGATTCGCCGGGTCCGTTGACCACGCAGCCCATCACCGCGACTTTCATTTCTTCGACGCCTGCGTACTTGGTTTTCCAGAGCGGCATCTGTTCGCGCAGGTAAGTCTGGATCTGATCGGCCATGTCCTGGAAGAAGGTGCTGGTGGTGCGGCCGCATCCGGGGCAGGCGGTCACTTGCGGCGTAAAGCTGCGCAGCTCGAGCGCTTGCAGAATCTGCTGGCACACGATGACTTCGTCGGTGCGGTCGCCGTTGGGCAGCGGCGTGAGTGAAGCGCGAATGGTATCGCCGATGCCTTCCTGCAGGAGCACTGAGAGCGCGGCCGTGGTGGCGACGATGCCTTTCGATCCCAGGCCGGCTTCGGTCAGGCCCAGATGCAGCGCGTAATCGCATTGCGCGGCCAGCTTGCGATAGACCACGATGAGATCCTGGACGCCGCTGACTTTGGCGCTCAGGATGATCTTGTCGCGTCCGAGTCCGTAGCGTTCGGCGGCCTGGCCGGCATAAAGCGCGCTGGCGACGATGGCGTTGATGGTGACTTCCTTGGCGTCCAGCGGCTCGGGGAGACGCGAGTTTTCGTCCATCATGCGCGTGAGCAGGGCTTGATCGAGCGAGCCCCAATTGACGCCGATGCGGACCGGGCGGTCGTACTCGACGGCGGCTTCGATCATGGTTCGGAAATTGTCGTCGTGCTTCTTGCCGATGTTTACATTGCCGGGATTGATGCGGTATTTGGCGAGCGCGCGGGCGCAGTCGGGATATTTCTTGAGCAGGATGTGGCCGTTGTAGTGGAAGTCGCCGATGATGGGGACGCGCACGCCGAACTTGCCCAGCGTGTCGACGATTTTAGGAACGGCTTGCGCGGCGGCTTCGGTGTTGACGGTGACGCGCACCAGCTCGGAGCCTGACTGCGCCAGCGCCATGGTCTGGTTGACTGTCGACTGCACGTCGGCCGTGTCGGTGTTGGTCATGGACTGGACCACGATGGGGTGGTTGCCGCCGACCCAGACGTTTCCGATCTTGACCGGGACCGACGTGCGGCGCGTGAGAACGGGCATAAACCTCCGTAATTTCTAATTGTAGCGTGTGGGGTAAGCTGAAGATACATGTGCGTGCGGGCCATCGGTTTGTTTTTCGCACTCTGTTCGGTAGCCGGCTACACTCAGACGTCCGCATCGAATTTGAACGGCACCATTTCGGATGCTGCGGGTGCGCCGTTTAGCGATGTCGCCGTCCGAGTAATGGATCACGCCGGGCGGACCGTAGGCGCGACCAGGTCGGATCAGGGCGGACGTTATTCTGTCAATGTGCCGGAGAGCGGTATCTACGATCTTGAATTTCGCGCCGCGGGTTTCAGGGTTCGAAGGATTGCTTCTATCGAAATCAGGCCGGGCGAGCAGAGGTGGATTCCGAAATTAACGGCTGTCGTCGGATCGCCTTGTGAAGTGCCCTCCGAGCGTGAGTTGATTCTCTCTAGCGAAAAGACAATGTTCTTGACCGGGACCGTGGAGGACGAGGACGGTTCGCCCTTTTTCGGTGCTCGGCTACTAATACGAAGCTATAAGGATCTGGAATACCCAATTATTGTCACGACCGACAAGAGCGGGCGCTACGAGTTCAGAGGCTTGGCGCCTGGAGGTTATGCAATCCTGCTGGAAACCGCCGACTACTCCACCAGTTTTCAGATATGGGTTGATCCAGGATTCGATGTGGTCATCCCGAACATCCGTCTGGAACACTGTAAAACACCAGGTTGCAAGCGTGTGGTCCGCGGCGCTTGCGGCTAGCCTGATCAGCTAGTGGACGTCCAGGGAGAAGGCAATCGCGGCGCGAATGCTTTCCTCGGTCAACCGGTCATGCTCGGAAAGGATCTGCTCGACGGTTTCTCCCGCCGCAAGCTTTTCGAGAATCAACTCCACGGTGATTCGGGTACCGGCGACCGTGGGTTTGCCCATCATAATCTTGGGGTCGGAAGTGATCAGATGGTAAGGCATAGGGACTAATCTCACCCTTAGTCTACAATGTGACGCTAGGTTAGCCATGCGCCGCTTGCATAACTCTACGGTGGCGGCGCGACGCCCGATGAATCTCTGCACCTGAGCCTAGCGAGCCGCGCTCGTTGTGCCCGGCGGCGGATTTATGGGCGTATCGGTGGAATCTTCAACTGGTCGCAGATTTTCGAGGCGAGGCGGTTGTCGATCTCAGTGTGACGAGGAACTGGGGCCTTAGCATTAACGACGGGATTGACATAAATCGAATGACGGCTCCCCTCTCGATCGAGCCGGCAAGCATTTCGCTGAAGGTGATCGATTAGCTCACGCCGCTTCAGTTTCGGGGAACGCCGGCTTCTACCGAAAGCGGAACCAATTCGATCAAGTCGGCGTCGGCGGCCGTCGCGTCCGGGTTGGGTACCGGCAGAGCTTTGCCCTCTTCGAGATAGAGTTGCGCCATGTCCCCCAGGGCGCTTGCGATCATCAACCGCGCGTCCGGCAAGTCGAAACCTTGACTCATTACACCGGGGAAATCCAGGACTTCGGCTACAACCATTCGATCCTGGCCTCTTGGGAGGAAATATGCAACGTGGTAGCGTAGCATCAATTTCAGAATAGCGCGCAGGGCTAGGTAGTCGCCCGCCGCTTGCGCAGCTCCGCCGTCGCCGTCCGGTGACATTTCAAGCAGAGCGTGCGGAGATTCGCAAGATCGCACTCGCCGCCGCCTTCCACCACCGGGACGATGTGGTCGGCATCCCAGAGACTTTTTCGGGCGCGGGGTTTGACGCCCCAGTCGAGCAGCGTCCGAACCCGCGCGGCTCCACGCAGGCGCTTTAGTTGAATCCAGGCCGCTTCGCAATCCAGGCCACAGGCCGCGCAGATTCCCTTGTCGCGCTCAAAGACCTTATCGCGCAAATATCCTGGGTCGGTCCTGAGGCGCCACTCCTCCACACACCAGTCCGAACAAAACGTCATCCGGCCCTTGGGCACCTCGAGATCGCACCAGCGGCACAGGTTCCGTCCGTTGGGGCCTTTGGGAAGGCTTTCGCGGTCCGCCCAACCGCCTGGCATGGTCCTCTGAGTACTCACGCGCAACTCACTGGAACAAGATTACGATAACAGGCATCTAAACTCATGGGAACTTGCAGCCGTGTCCCAATTCGGCTATACTCCCGAATTGCATCCACTGCATGTGGGTATTGTGCCATGACTGCAGATAGGGTGACCCTTTTAGGGAATCTACAACACACCAAGGGGAGGCGCTGCGTGTTACAACCATCCAGATATTTGCTAGTTCTGGCCATGACCAGCATGCTGGGGCTGGCGCCGGCACGGATGCTGGCTCAAGCCCAAACTCAAGCCCAAGCTCCTTCTTCGCAGGAACCGCAGAAGAATTGGAAAGACCGGGCCGAGTACGATCTCTATGACGCGATTACCAAGGACACCACCCCCAAGACCCGGTTGGAAAAACTGCAGCAGTGGGTGAAGCAGTATCCCAAGACAGATTACAGCAAGGAACGGCAAACGCTGTTCTTGACGACCTACTTCGCTCTGGGGCAGGCTAAGGAAGCCGTGGGCGTGGCCAAGCAAATCCTGGCGGACGATCCGAAGAACTTCACCGCCCTTTATATCATTGTGAACTTCACTATCCCGCTGGCGGGGAATCCTCCGGCGGCCGACGTGATGGATCAGGGCGAGAAGGCCGCCAATACTTTGCTGGCCAATCTCGACACACCCCCGGCGGGCTTCACAGCCGATCAATGGAAGACGCAGCGGCCGCAGGTGGAAGAGCTGGCTCACACCACCATCGGTTGGGTGGAAATGCAGAAGAAGAACTGGGCCGCCGCCGAGGACGAATTCCAGAAAGCCTTAAAGCTGGATCCAAACAGCGGTCAATTGGCCTACTACCTGGGGACGGCCATCGCGTCTGAAAAGGACATCAAGAAGATGCCCACCGCCCTGTTCTACTTCGCGCGCGCCGCCACCTACGAAGGACCGGGGGCACTAAATCCGCAAGGCCGGCAGCAGGTGCTGGATTACGTAAAGCGAGCCTACAAGGGCTATCACGGCTCCGATCAGGATTTTGACAAGCTGGTTGCGGCCGCCAAGCTTTCGCCTGCGCCACCAGCCGATTTCACCGTAAAGAGCGCCCTAGACATCGCTCAGGCCGAGGAGCAAAGCGAAGAACAGTGGAAGCAGGCGCACCCCGAGGAAGCGCTCTGGAAGAGCATCAAAGAGGCGCTCAACGGACCGGACGGCGCGAACTATTTCAACACCAACATGAAGGACGCGGCTGTGCCCACGCTGAAAGGCAAAGTGGTAAAGCTCGAGCCAGCCATCAGACCGAAGACGATTCTGCTCGCCATGGAAGATGGAAAATCGGACGGCACCACGGCCGATGCGACCTTGAAGTTTGAAGCGGCCCTGCCAGGCAAGGTGGACGAAGGCACCGAGTTGAGTTTCGAAGGTGTGCCGGAGAGCTACACAACCAGCCCGTTCATGGTGGTCTTCAACGTCGACAAGGATAAGCTGCACGGTTGGACGGGAAAGAACGCACCTGCGGCGCCCGCTAAGCGGCGAACGACCGGCGCGACCAAGAAGTAGCGCGAATCGGATTTTCGAGGACAGCTTTTCGAGAACAACAAGGCACTTCCGCAGCAGCGTCTTTTTTTGTACCCTAGTACTACTCTCTTATTTGATGGTACCGGTTGACCGGTCGCCAGGAAGGGACTCTAGAATAACCTAGAGAATTGGAGGCGGCGAATGTTTATGCAGACATCCAGATTTTTTTTGATCGGCGCGGTGACGAGTATGCTGTGCCTGCCGGCGCTGGTGCTGGGCCAGGACGCAGAGAAGAAGGGGCCGCAGTGCAAGGACCAGCAGGAATGCGATCTCTATAATTCCATTCTTAAGGACAACAACCCCAAGACCAAGCTGGATAAGCTGCAGCAATGGGAGAAGCAGAACCCGGATACGCAGTTCCTGCAAATTCGCCGTACGCTGCTCATCACCACATACGCCGCCAATGGCCAAGCCCCGCAAGCTCTGGCAGTGGCCAAGCAGAGTCTGGCAGCCGATCCAAAGGACTTCAACGCGCTGTACTACACCATGCTGCTCACACAGCCGGCCTATAGCGCCAATCAGCAAGCCGCGATTCTCGCGGACGGAGAGAATGCTTCGAAATCGTTGCTGGGGACCATTGATACGCCACCCGCCGGCGTGACCGCCGATCAATGGGCCAAACTTCGGCCGGAGGTCGAGGTTCTATGCCATCAAACCTTGGGATTCGTGGCGATGCAGAGAAAGTCTTGGGACGCCGCCGAAACCGAGTTTAAGAAAGCATTGCAGCTGAATCCCAATAACGGCGCGGTGGACTTCAGCTTATATGTCACGCTCGCCAGCAAGAAAGAAAACTCGAGCGCGCTGTTTTACTATGCTCGTGCCGCGAGCTATGACGGTCAGGGAGGGTTGACGCCGCAGCAGCGGCAAGCCTTGCAAGCGGATCTGCAGAAGGTTTATACCGCCTATCACGGCAGTGCGGGTGGCCTTCAGGAACTCCAGGCATCCGCCAAGGCGCAGCCGAATCCGCCGGATGGCTTCCATATCGACAGCAAGGGCGAGCTTGCCAAGAAAGCCGCCGAAGCAGATATCGCTAAAGAGGAACAGCTTGCCAAATCCAATCCTGAGCTGGCGCTGTGGAAGAACATCAAGGAGCAACTGAATGGCGCGGACGGCGCGACCTATTTCAACTCCAGCATGAAGGACGCCAAGCTGCCGACGCTGCGCGGTAAAGTGGTTTCGCTCGAGCCGGAGAACCGGCCGAAGACGCTGGTGCTGGCGCTGGAAGACGGCGTCACCGGCGACGCCACTTTGAAGTTCGACATGCCGCTGCCCGGCAAAGTGGACGCTGGCACCGAGCTGACCTTCGAAGGCGTGCCGGAAAGCTACACCACCGGTCCGTTCATGGTGGTCTTCAATGTGGACAAAGACGATCTGCATGGGTGGACGGGAAAGAACGCGCCGGTCCGGCGGGCGCCCGCCAAGAAAGCTCCGGCGAAATAAGACGCTAGCTTCCCTCTGAGATTGCTTGCCCGAGCTCGCGCGCAAAGTCGCGCAGCTTTTGCACTTGTTCGGCGGTGGCCGGCTGCTCAAATCCTTTGCCGACGAGGAAGGCTTGGTCCGTGCGCCAGACCAGCGCCGCAAAGCCACGCTCGGTCATGAGGCCGGGGGCGCCGATATTCCCGAAATTGCCGTCACGGCGCTCGATGAGGGCAACCAAGCCGTCGCGCTCCACCAGGATGTGGGATGCGAGATCGGCTGGAACGATTTGAAAACCCGCCGCGGTGAGACTCTCGATCCGCGTGCTCACATCTTGTAGCGGCCCAGATCCTCGTCGTCCAGGCTTTCAAGCCACCGGCGCTGTTCTTCGGTATTGATCTTGTCGGCGGCCGCGCTGGACATTTTCGAGCTTTTGAGCACCGATTCGTCGACGTAGATGGGACAATCCAGGCGCAGCGCCAGCGCTAGGGCGTCGCTGGGGCGGGAATCGACGCTAATCAGCTCGCCATCCTTGTCCAGCCAGATGACGGCGTAAAAGGTATCGTCCTTCAGCTCGCTGACCACCACCTTGCGGATTCCGGTTCCCAGGCCGTGCAGCAGCGTCTTGATAAGATCGTGCGTCATGGGGCGCGGCGTGGCGACCTTTTCGATCTCCAAGGCGATGGCGTTCGCTTCATAAATGCCCACCCAGATGGGCAAGATGGCGTTGCCGTTGGTGTCCTTCAGCACCACGATCGGCATGTTGCTGACCGGATCCATCATCAAACCTCGGATCTTCATTTCGACTTCCATAAGGTCCCCTTTCTTTTTAGACGCACGCCAGCGCTTCGCCAGCCAAAGAATTCGGACCCGCGCGCGTGATCCGAACGCTGGTAAATTTTCCGATCAAGGTGTCGCCGGTCTGTGGATGCGCATGTTCCGGATGAAGGAAGTTGAGAGTGCGATTTTGAGTAGTCCGGCCGATCCATTGACCCGTGGCCTGATTATACCCCTCCACGAAGGCCTCCTCGGCGGTTCCAACCAGCTCGGAGTTGCGGCGGATCTGGATGGCGCGCTGCTTTTCTTGCAGGATGGTCAGGCGCCGCGTCTTTTCTTCCTCCGGGATATGATCGTCGAGCGCCAGCGCGGAAGTGTTGGGCCGGCGGGAGTACTTAAAGCTGAACACAGAGTCGTACTCGACCTGGTGGAGCAGCTCCAGCGTGCGCTCGAAATCGGCTTCGGTCTCGCCCGGAAAACCAACGATGATGTCGGTGGTGATTGAGATATTGCGCCGCGCCGCTTTCATCCATTCTACGCGGCGCAGGTACTCATCTCGAGTGTACAGCCGCTGCATGCGCTCCAGCACCCCATCGGAGCCGGACTGCACGGGAAGATGCACGTGATTGCAGAGCACCGGGTTCTCCTCGATAGCGTCCACGATGTCCTTTACGAAGTCGCGCGGATGCGAGGTGGTGAAGCGGACACGCCGGATGCCGTCCACTTCGCCGACGCCGCGCAGCAGGCGCGCGAAATCAAAAGCGGCCGGCGATGGGTCACGATAACTGTTGACGTTCTGGCCCAGCAGTTGAATTTCCTGGTAGCCCATGGCCGCCAGTTCGCGAGCCTCTTTTAAGATACCGGCGCTGGTGCGGCTGCGTTCGGGGCCGCGCGTAAACGGAACTACGCAGTAGGCGCAGGATTTATCGCAACCTTCGATGATGGTGATGTAGGCGCGATGAGGATTATCGCGCCGCGTAAACGGGGTCTCGAAGGCCTCTTCGGTGTCAAAGCCGAGACCGGTCACGCGCCGGTTGCCCGATTCCAGTTGGACCAGCATTTGGGGCAGCTTCGCATAACTTGCCGAGCCCGCGACCAAACTTACGTGGGGTGCGCGCTCGAAGATGCGTTCGCCTTCCTGCTGCGCCACGCAGCCCAGCACACCGAACATTTTTCCCTTACCATGTTCCTTTTTGAACTGCTGCAGGCGGTGAAAAACTTTCTGCTCGGCTTTATCGCGAATGCTGCAGGTGTTGTACAGGATCAGGTCCGCCTGTTCCAGCGTTTCCACCTGCGTGTAGCCTTCCGAGATTAGAGTGCCGATGACCTTTTCGGAATCGTGCACGTTCATCTGGCAGCCGAAGGTCTCGATGTAGAACGTCTTCATGTGGCGCTGTAATTCTATTGTAGCCACGTCGCATGGACGCGTTGCTGCTGCGGCCGCGGTTAGCTGACGATGGGGTGGTCGTGACGCTCGATTCGATCTTCTACCCGCTTGATTTCGGACTTCAACAAGTCACGCATGTCATCGAAGCGCCTGTTCATGTCGTCGAAGCGTTTGTTCATGGAGTCGCGCAAATCGTCGATACGGCGATTTTGGAAAGACATTCCAAGCAGGTAGCCGCCAACGATAACAGCGACGGGCCCCCATTGGTTGAGCTGATTCACTTCACTTCATTGTAACTTGATCGGCGAAACGCGCGGCCCGCGCATCGTGTAGAATAAATGTTTTGGAGGTGAGTCTTCAGCAGTAGCCGTCCAACAGAAACTGCCTCTCTGGACTTGGCCCCTCCCTCGCTTCGAAAAATCCCCGGCCGTCTTTTTTCTCTGATTTTCCCCGATGAGTGCCGGATCTGCTCACAGCCGCTGCACGAAATCTCCCGCATCCCGGTTTGTCCAACCTGTCTCGCCAAACCTCAGGCGCTGGCGGCCGAGTACTTCTGCGTGCAGTGCCGCTCGCCGTTCCGCAGCCGGTTCCCGCTGGATGAACAAGGCCGCTGCGCCTTGTGCCGGCGAGGCGTGCGAGGATTCGATGCAGCCTACTCGTTCGGCTTTTACGAAGACGAGCTGCGTGAACTGATTCATCTTTTCAAGTACGGCCGCGTTCAACCTCTGGCCAAGCCCCTGGGACGGCTGCTGGCGTCGGTACTGCCTCGGGAACGCAGCTTCGATGTGATCGTACCCATGCCGCTGCATTGGCGCAAACGCTGGCGGCGCGGATTCAACCAGGCGGCGCTGCTGGCCGGTGAGATCAGGCGGCGCACCCACGTCCCAGTGAGGAATGCTCTGCGGCGCGTCAAAAACACGCCGGCACAGGCTGGCTTAACCAACTCCAAGCGGCGTCTGAACGTCTCCGGCGCCTTTCGCGCCAAGAGCAAGACGGCGCTGCGCGGCAAGAGAGTCCTGCTCATCGACGACGTGATGACAACCGGAGCGACGGCGGCCTCTTGCGCGCGTGCTCTGAAGGCGGCCGGCGCGGCGGAAGTCACTCTATTGACCCTGGCGCGCGTGGACCGGCGCGTCGACCTTGATCTATTGACTCATGATTCGGATCCCTCGGGAGCAGACAACTAATGCCTAGTCTCGATCGATTGCAGAAGCCAGTCCTGGTACTGAACGCCAGCTACGAGCCCATCAACATTTGCGCGGCGCGGCGGGCGCTGGTGCTGGTGCTGAAAGGCGTGGCCTCGGCCGAAGAGGAGTCGCATGCGCACGTGCATTCGGCACGGCACGCCATGCGCGTGCCTTCGGTGATCCGGCTGCTCGAATACCGCCGCATTCCGCATCAGACGCGCGCGCTTTCACGCAAAAACATTTTGATGCGCGACCGATATACCTGCCAGTATTGCCATCGCACCATGCCGTCCTCGGAGCTGACGCTGGACCATGTAGTTCCCCGCTCGCGCGCCGGCGAAACCACTTGGGAAAACCTGGTGGCGTGCTGCCATCCCTGCAATAACCACAAGGGCAGCCGCACTCCGGAGGAAGCAGGCATGCGGCTGGCCCGCGCGCCGCGTCCTTTCAGCTTGCATACCAGCCGGCACTTGATGCGCCTGCTGGCCCGCAGCGACGATCAGTGGCGGAAATATCTGTTCTATTGAACTGCCGGGGAACCGGATCCGGACGGCCCGCCTGAGGATTCCTTGGGCTTTTCCTTCACCGGGACTGCCACCTTCACCGGACTGATGATGACGTGCGCGTTGCGTCCCTCCAGGCGCGGCTGGCCCTCCACCGTGCCGTGCGTCGACAGGTCCTGAGCGAAGCGCACCAGTAGTTTCTTGCCGAGATCGACATGTGCGATCTCGCGCCCGCGGAATTGCACCACCGCCTTGACGCGATTACCTTCCTTCAAGAATCGGATGGCGTGGTTTTTCTTGAACTCGTAATCGTGGTCGTCGGTGTTGGGCCGGAACTTCAGTTCCTTGACCTGAATGACGTGCTGCTTCCTCTTGGCCTCGTGTTGTTTCTTCTTGTTCTCGTACTGCCATTGGCCGTAATCCATCGCCTTGGCGACGGGCGGCTCGGCGGTGGGCGCAATCAGGATCAGGTCCAGGCCCAGCTCTTGCGCTTTGCGTACCGCGGCCAGCGTGGGCATGACCTCGACGGTTCCATCCGGAAATACGGCGCGAACCTCGCGCACGCGAATCGCTTCGTTCACGTTTTCCCTAACCTTCGGACGGCGTGGGGGGAAATTTCTGTGAGGGGTCATTGAGACGCACGCGCCGCACGGCGTGAGACAGGAAGGCTGCGTTGGGCGCAGCGGAAATAAACTCTCATTAAACTGATCGTAGCAGAATTCCAGCCTCTCAACAGCCCGTCGCGACGTCCTCCTGGCAGCCGGATGCGGCCATCATCCTGGCTTTCGCCATTTCACTTCGTAACACAAAGTACTTGACAATATAGTGCACTTGAGGCAGTATAGATCCATGCTTCGCCGCATCGTTGCGTTGGTATTCATTTTCATCTGCACTTCCATCGCATGGATCATACTCGGGACTACGATTTTCTCGAGGACCTACAACTACGGGCCGGGCCCGGGCCTTCGAGACAAGGTGGAACTTTCCTGGGGAGCGCCGCAAAAGCAGAGCCCACCCAAGGCCACTTATTCCTATCGCGCGCCTGCGAACATTGGCGCCGCCGATGCCAGCCAGCCGGAGAAAGCGCCTGAGCGTCTGGTTGTGGTTGCTCTTCCCTTGGAAGCAAGTCATGTAGATGTTGACCTTCGGCTCGATCATCGGCAGAAGGGCTTGCTGTGGTACAGCACTTACGTGGCTGATTTTTCGGGCTCGTATCTGTTCGCCAACGACACCGGCCAGGATCGAACGGTCACGCTGACGTGGCCCTTTCCGGCGGAGAAGGCGATCTACGATAACCTCGCGTTTTCTCTCGACGGGCAGCCGCTGGCTTTTCGAAACGACAACACGGAAGCGACGGCCGTTGTAACCATTGCTTCGGGAGCGCGCCGGACCTTGAAGGTCGGCTACCGGACCCAGGGGATGGATTCCTGGGAGTATGATTTCGGCTCAGGCGTGTCGCAAGTGCGAGACTTCAACCTGCGGATGAGAACGAATTTTCGGCAGGTCGATTTCCCGGAGAACGCTGTATCGCCGACGGCGAAGCGTCCCACTGGCGATGGCTGGGAACTGGAATGGCAGTACCGCAACCTGGTCTCCGGTTATGATCTCGCGGTGACGATGCCCGCCAAGCTCCAACCCGGGCCGCTCGCGGGCGAGATCAGCTACTTCGCACCCGTCTCGCTCTTCTTCTTTTTCTTTATCGTGTTCATCCTTGCAACGCTGCGCGGACTGGATCTGCATCCCATGAATTATTTCTTCATGGCCGCGGCGTTCTTTTCATTTCATCTGCTGCTGGCATACCTGGTGGACCACATCCCGGTGCATCTGGCTTTTGCGATCTGCTCGATAGTCTCAATCGGCCTGGTCGTCAGTTACCTCCGCTTGGTGACCGGAGCGCGCTTTGCTTTGCGGTTCGCGGGGCTGGCACAGCTGATCTACCTGGTGCTGTTCTCTTACGCATTCTTTTTCAAAGGGTTCACCGGTCTCGCCATCACGGTGGGTGCGATCGTGACTCTGTTTGTGGTTATGCAGGCTACCGGCAGGGTCAATTGGAGCCGGCAATTTCAAAACGTCACATCGGCCGCCCAGCCTTGATCCGGTCAGCGCAGGTCACTGGTTATTGCAGATCGATCGAGCTCGCGCCGGTAATGCGGAACGTGCCTTTTTCCTGCACGAACACGACCGCATGCAGATTTTCGCGCCGCCATTCCCGGGGCAGGCGCAGAGTGGAAACCACCTGCCCGGCGCTGGCCCCCTTGGGATCGATGCGGCCGATGGCGTTGAAGCTGCGGACCACCTCGGAATGCCGGAGCGTGCGTCCCGCGTTCTCCCCGCTCGAGACATGGCCAACCAGTTCGCCCTCCGTCACCGCCAGGTAGAGATTGGCATCGTGCAGTTTCGCGGTTTTGGGATTGCTGATGCGCACCGTCAGATCGATCAACTGGGGATCTCGGGAGTTGGGCGCGGTGGACAAAATCACCGAGGTAACCGGCGCCTGCGCGGCCCGTCCGATTTCCTCATAGGCGCGATTGACGTCGCCGCCCTCGAATCCCACCTGTCCATTCACGATCATCTGCGGGGTGTAAATGTTATCGACGTGAGCGGCCAGCGCGTACTCGTTCTGGCGGGCGTGGAATTGCGGCGCCGCGAACGGATCGTTCCAGCCCAGCTGGTTCCAGTAGTCCACGTGCTCTTCGAGCGCGATGATGCGGACACCCGCCACCGGTTGCGTTCGCTCCAGGCGCGCCAGCAGCGCGTCGGCGGCCGGACAACTGGCGCAGGCCTCGCTGGTGAACAGTTCCACGATCACCGGGACACGCCCGTCGTCGGCCGCTAGAAGTCCGCAAAGCAAAAGTCCGGCAACGATCAAGCGATTCATGGAAAGTCCTTCGAGTAATACTTCGACTGTCCTACCCACATAATACAGGGCTGCCAAACGGCGTGGAATCTAGCCGGCGCTGTCCTCTGAAAAACCGATGTACTGCACCTCTTCCTGCAACTCCAGGCCGAAGCGCTCGCGCACCCGGGATTTCAAGCAGGAGACGATCTCGCACAACTCGCGCGCGGTCCCGCTGCCCAGGTTGTAAATCAGGTTGGCGTGATAGTCCGCCACGCGAATGCCGCCGTTCTCAATGCCTTTAGCTCCCACCTGCTCCAGAAAATAGGCCGATGGCACTTTACCCTCGCGGATCACACCCTCGGGCACCTGGCGCCGGGCCGCCTCTGGCAGCTCCGCCAGGAGCAGGTTCTTAAAAATGCTGCCCGCGCATTTCATGTCGGCGGGATATTTCGCCAGGCGAATCCGGAAGATCTCGTCGGCGGTGTCGCGCAGCCCGGCGGCGTCCGCCGTCTCGAGCTCGAGCTCGGCCGAGAATATGATCCACTCCTTGCGGCGTTTGAAGACGCTTTCGCGATACCGAAATTCGCACTCCTGATTGCTCAGCGCGCGGACCGCCGTCCCATCGAAGAATCGCACCGCGCGGACGCGTTCGTTAATGGAGTGGCCGTAGGCTCCGGCGTTCCCGTAGACAGCCGCGCCTACGGAACCGGGAATGCCGGTCATGGTTTCGAGGCCACGCAGGCCGCGGGAGATGCAATGATCCACGAGGGCCTGCAACCCGGCTCCAGCTTGCGCGCTCACCGCGGCGCCGTCGCTCTCAATTTCGCGGCCGGCATATCGCAGCACGATGCCCGCGAATCCCGCATCCGAGACAATCAGATTCGTGCCTTCGCCGATCACCGTGTATGCGGCCCCGCTGGACTTGGCGACGTCCAGCGCTCGAATGAAGCTGTGCTCATCGCCAGCCTCCACGTACACATCCGCCGGACCGCCGATTCCAAAGCGCGTGTACCGGCTCAGCAAAGCTCCCGGAGAGATCGCTACATTGGGAAGGTCGGCCAGGCGCTCGATCGTTTCTGGTCGAACGGGCATCTTTTAGTTCCATACTAACGTACGCGCCCACGCGGGCGACCCCCGCGGGCAGGCGCGAAGGAGTTCGACAGTGGCTAGTGGATTCCCCGGCTTCCCTCAGGAGGCCCCCAAATTTCTGCGCAGTCTAAAGCGTAACAACCGCCGCGATTGGTTCCAGCCGCGCAAACATCTGTACGATCAGCATGTCAAAGCGCCCATGTTGGAGCTGGTGTCGGCGCTCAACGCCGGACTGGGCCGTTTTGCACCGGACTACGTGACCGATCCGGCCAAAGCGGTGTTCCGCATCTACCGTGACACGCGCTTCAGCGCCGACAAGACGCCTTACAAGACGCACATTGCCGCCTCGTTCTCGCGCCGCGGGCCCGAGCGCCTGAAAACCGGCGGTTTCTATTTCAGCGTCGCTCCGGATCTGATCGAAGTAGCGGGTGGCATCTACCATCCCGAGCCGGATACGATGCTCCAGATACGCACGCACATCGCGGAGACCCACACCGAGCTGCGGCGGATCCTGGCGAGCAAGAAGACGCGGACGCTACTAGGCCCCCTGCAAGGCGCCGAGTTGACACGCGCGCCCAAAGGCTTCGACCCCGCGCATCCAGCCATGGCCTGGATCAAGATGAAGGACTGGATTTTGGACGTGACGCTCGATCCTTCGCTTGCCACCAGCCCCCGGCTGTACGGCGAGATCCTGGATCGTTTTCGCGCCATGTCGCCGCTCATCGACTACCTGAACCGGCCTCTGCTCGCTAGAAGAACATCTCGGGATTTGCTGGAAGATGGTTTGTGACGGCGGGAATCCGCCGGACTTATCAAATTGGGTCCCCGTGCGGGGTTGGTTTGTTGGGGAAAGGGTCGCCGCACGGAGACTAGCTGCTTCGTTTGATTGAATAGACGAGGCTGCCCAGCGGCGGGTTCCGAAAATCTTACGCCCGTAAGCGCGATTCCTGGCACCGCCGCCGGCCCAGGCATGCGCACGCATTCTAACGTCGAGGATAGTATTGGCCGGAACTAAACTCCGCGCACAGTATGTTACTTGGCTTTGAATTGAGTTTGCATTTCTGCAACTAATCGGAATATGCTAAGAAAGGCTTTCAAGCCTTCAGGTCGTCTAAGGCGTTGCCGCGCGCCGCAACAGATGTCATAAGTTATGGTTTGGAAACATTGTTGGTGAATTGTGTTTTTTACTGCCACGTTCTAGCAGTAATGGGACGCGCTATATGCACGGCAGCCAGGAGTTTCTGATAATGTGGGACGCGAACTATCAATATCAGCCCGGTGAGAACCGGGCCTCATTGGACCAAAGGAGAACGGCTTATGAAGAAGCTCACATTGTCTTTCTGGCTAGCCCTGGCGGCGGCCGGCATTTTCGTCATCGAAGCGGCTGGCCCATCCACGCATCAGAATTTCGGCGATCCTATCCCCACCTGTCCGCCGATCTGCCAGGCGCGTTGAACTTCAATTGTTCTCGGGGCGGCAATGTGCTGCTCCGAGAACCACGTCACGCCGGTGCCGCCCGGTGAGGCCGGAACAAGCCGATCCAAACCACCAGGCAGAGCGTGAGCGCCGAGAGCATCAGATTGTTGACCAGCAAGACCGACTTCCAACCCATATTCACTACCAGGTAGGCAATCGCATAAATGGCGAAATATACCGTCAGCATGCTTTCGTGCTGAAATATATCGCCCTTGGCGCCCCTTCGCACGACTGAAATAAAAAGAACCGCCGACATAACCAGAAATACCGCGAGGACCGTGGAAAGATAACGCTTCGCCAGAAACTCAAAGGACATGACCGCTTGTAATGGAACACCGCTGAAGCGCCGGATCTCCGCGCTAGCCGGAAGGGCAGCCAGCAAAAGCGCCGTGAGCAGCGAAAACAGCAGCAGCGGCCTGGCCGATCTCGCCATGGCCTGATAATCCTTCCACAGCGCGCCGTGTACTTCCAGCGCCACTCCAACTTGAAGCAGTAGCAGCAGCGGCTCGGTCCACAGCCAGAAATACGTGTAGGATTGGTTCAACGCGCCATCGGCCAGCGCGGGAAATTGCATTGCGCCGAGTGAGCGGAGCACCGCGCAGCCCAGATACAAAGTAAAAATGGGGTGCTTCTTTGCCAGGCGCGTCCACACCAGGTACAGACAAAAGAAAAGCTTGATGGCCACCGCACTGTACCACAGGACGTTAGTGGGTCCAGTCATGTCTAGGCTAAGCAGTTGATAACACGAAAGCTACTCAGGCGTCAATATAAGCGGTCTTACATATCGTGTCCGGCTTGATCGCGGATCGGATATAAGGGCGCGCCTCATTCCAACGGCAGTCACGGCGTCGTAACACAAGCTGCGTAACAGCGGTGATATACTCGATCCGAACTAATCGTCAACTCCGGGAGTAACAAGTGAATCCTTCGCGCAGAAACTTCCTCAAAGCAGGTGGCGGCGCAGTGGTCGCCTCCGTCCTCGGTTTCGATCTGAAACCGGCCTATGCGCAAGCGCAAGAACTGAAGATCGCGCGGACCACGGAAACGCGATCCACCTGCCCATACTGCTCGGTTAGCTGTGGCATCATCATCCACACCATCGGCGACAAGGCCAAGAACGTTACGGCTCAAGTGGTGCATGTGGAAGGCGACCCCGATCATCCCATCAATCGTGGCACGCTGTGTCCCAAAGGCTCTTCACTGATGCAGGACATCCTCAACGACCGGCGCTTGCTGAAGCCGCAGGTGCGCCGCCCCGGCTCCGACCATTGGGAAGACATCGGCTGGGACCAGGCCATCAACGAGATCGCCGCGCACATCAAGAAAACCCGTGACGACACGTTCATTACCGCCGATTCGCAGGGCCGTACGGTCAATCGCGTGGAAAGCATCGCCTTTAACGGCGGCTGTACCGACACCAACGAGCTGAATTACCTGGTGGTCAAAACCATGCGCAGCCTGGGGGTCTGCTACCTGGAAAACCAGGCTAGGGTTTGACACGGCCCCACGGTCTCCAGTTTGGGGCCAACGTTCGGACGGGGAGCCATGACGAATGGCTGGATCGACATCAAGAACACCGACATGATGTTGATCATGGGTGGCAATCCAGCCGAGAACCATCCGTGCGGATTTAAATGGGCGATTGAAGCTAAGCGCCAGCGCAACGCCAAGATGATCGTGGTGGACCCGCGCTTCACGCGCACCGCCGCGGTGGCCGACATGTTCGTGCAGATTCGTGCCGGCAGCGACATCGCGTTTTTGGGAGGGCTGATTCACTACGCGCTCGAAAACCAGCGCGTAGCCAAGGAATACCTGGTCAACTTCACCAACGCGTCCTTCATTATCAAAGACGGATTCAAGCTGCCTGAAGACGGTTTATATTCGGGCTTCGACGCCAACGCTCAGACCTACGACAAATCCACGTGGAATTATGAAGGCAGCGGAGGAGGCAGTTCGGCAGTCGCACCCTTCAACGTAAGTGGCGCCACTTCTGGTACCCCTACACAGCCCGCTCCGACACTTCCCGCCAACGTCACCGCCGACACATCGCTCGAAAATCCACGCTGCGTGTATCAACTCCTGAAGCAGCAATACTCGCGCTACACCCCTGAGATGGTGGAGCGCATCACCGGCATCCCGAAAGATCAGTTCATCAAAGCCGCCGACCTGTTCACATCCATCCGCCAGAACGGCGACACCAAGAAAGTCGCCACCATTATCTACGCGGTCGGCTGGACGCAGCACAGCTTCGGTTCGCAGATCATCCGTACCGCCGCGATGCTGCAATTGCTGCTCGGCAATGTCGGGCGCGCCGGTGGCGGCGTGAACGCACTGCGCGGGCATTCCAACATCCAAGGCGCCACTGACATCGCGGGCGTCTTCGACATTTTACCGGGTTACCTGAAAGTCCCGACTCCTAACGACCACGATTTCGCCGGCTGGATGAAGCGCATCACTCCCACTTCCTCCAAGCCCAAAGAATGGGATTCCTGGAACTACTGGTCGAACACCAGCAAGTTCGCGGTCTCGTTCATGAAGTCAATGTACGGCAACGCAGCCACTAAGGAAAACGGGTGGGCCTTTGACTATCTGCCGAAAGTGGACCGCGAATACTCCTGGGTCCACATCTGGGACGACATGTACCAGGGCAAGCTGAAGGGCCTGATCGCGTTCGGCATGAATGGCGTCGCCATCGGTCCCAATTCGCAAAAGAACATCGATGCGTTGAAGAAGGCGGAGTGGCTGGTGGTGTGCGAAATCTATCCGGACGAGACCAGCGGGTTCTGGAGATCGCCCGGCATTACGCCGGACGACATGAAGAATATCAAGACCGAGGTTTACCGGTTGCCTGGCGCCGGATTCGCCGAGAAGGACGGCACCTTCGTCAACTCCGCACGCTGGCTGCAATGGAAATGGCCGGCGCTGCCTCCCCCTGGCGACGCCAAGCTCGACCAGGAGATCCTGGCGCGAATTTTCCTCAAGGTCCGCGAACTGTATCAGAAGGACGGCGGCAAGTTCCCCGACCCGATCGTCAACCTGGCTTGGACCTACACTGATCCAACCAATCCGTCGCTTTCTGAAGTCGCCAAAGAAATAAATGGCCGCGCCATCGGCGACGTCACCGATCCGGCCACCCAAGCCACCATTAAAGCCGGGCAACAACTGCCTGGCTTTGCTTTCCTTCGCGACGACGGATCCACTTCCAGCGGCAACTGGTTATATTGCGGCTCCTGGACCGAAGCCGGCCCGCTGATGCAGCGGCGCGGCACCGACGACCCCTCTGGGCTGGGCATCTATCCCAACTGGGCCTGGTCCTGGCCGATGAACCGGCGCGTGATGTACAACCGCGCCTCCTGCGACCTGAACGGCAAGCCCTGGGATGCGGATCGCCGCCAAGTCTGGTGGAACGACGCGCAAAAGCGCTGGGTCGGCAACGACGTGCCCGATTTTAAAGCCGACTCCCAGCCCAAGGACCACATGGGTCCGTTCATCATGAATCCGGAAGGGGTGGGACGAATCTTTGTGCCCCTGGCCGGCATGGCGGACGGCCCGTTCCCCGAACACTACGAGCCCTTCGAAAGCCCGGTTGCCAATGCTCTGCATCCCAAACAGAACAACAACCCAGTGGTCAAGAAGTACAAGACCGACATGGACAAATACGGAACGCCGGAGCAAGGCTTCACGATAATCTGCACCACCTACCGGCTGACCGAACACTATCATTACTGGACCAAGAACAATCCCATGAACGTCGAGCTGGTTCCAGAAATGTTCGTCGAGATTCCCGTGGAGCTGGCGAACGAGCTGGGCATCAGCGGAGGCGAGAAGATCAAGGTGACCAGCGCTCGCGATACTTATCTGGCCAAAGCCATGGTGACTCGCCGCATTCGTCCCATGATGATCGACGGCAAGAAAGTTTATCAAATCGGAATTCCGATTCATCAGGGATTCCGGGGTATTAACGAAGACGCCGGCAAGGTGCCGCGGTCCATCGCGAACCTGCTGTCGCCGACGGTCACCGATCCCAATGCCTACACGCCCGAGTTCAAGGGCTTCCTGGTAAAGATCGAAAAGGCCTAGCCATGAGCAACGGACCACTGCAAATCAAGGCCATCTCCGGACACGCCGGCCCGGTGCCCGGCCGCGACACCTCGCGCGATTACGACGTTGCCAAACTCATCGACGTCACCACCTGCATTGGCTGCAAGGCCTGCGAGGTGGCGTGCTTGGAGTGGAACGGCTATCCCTTCCGCGAGACCGTTTTCGACAACACCTACCAAACCATGCCGGATCTGGCGTGGAACTACTACAACCTCATCCGCTTCAACGAGTATGTCGACGGCGATGGCACGCTGAGCTGGCTGATGCGCAAGGACCAGTGCATGCACTGCGCCGAGCCGGGTTGTCTCATGGCCTGCCCGGCCGACGGCGCCATCGTGCAATATTCCAACGGCATCGTCGATTTCCAGCAGGAACACTGCATCGGCTGCCAGTACTGCGTCACCGGTTGCCCGTTCAATATTCCGAAGTTCAACAGCGTGACAAAGAAAGTTCACAAATGCACGTTGTGTTCGGACCGGGTGGGTGCGGGTTTGGAGCCAGCCTGCATCAAGGCTTGTCCCACTGGATGTTTGCATTTCGGCAGCAAGGCCGATATGAAGGAGCTGGCCAACCAGCGCGCTAAGCAGGTGCGCGAACAAACCTCGCATAAGAACGCGGGCGTGTACGATCCGGCGGGCGTCGGAGGCACGCACGTGATGTACGTGCTGCACGACGTCGAGCATCCGGAGCGCTACGGCGGCCTGCCTAAGGATCCGCAGGTTCCGTTGATGGTGCGGCTGTGGAAAGGGCCGCTTAAGTGGCTGGGCGACATCGCCATGACCGCTGGAGTCGTAGGCCTGGTGCTGCACTACGTTCGTTACGGCCCAAAGCGGGTGGAGGAAGAACCGAAGAAGCCAGAACCAAAAGGAGAACCAAAGTGAGCGCCGCAAGCGACGTTCGGCCCATGGGCTCGCTGGGCGACATCGAGCGCTACACGTTCCGCGAACGCGTGATGCACTGGCTCACCGGCCTGACCTATCTCTATTGCCTGGCCACCGGTCTCGCGTTTTACTCGCCGCATCTGTACTGGCTCGCCACCATGCTCGGCGGAGGACCCACCTCGCGCTTCTGGCATCCCATCATTGGTGTCCTGTTCCTGATGGGCACGCTGTGGATGAACAATATGTGGCGCCGCGACATGGAAATTACCGAAACCGATAAGCGCTGGTTGGACCGCGTTGAGAACTACGTCGCCAATCGCGACAACTTGCTGCCCTTATCGGAACGTTTCAATGCCGGGCAAAAGCTTTTCTATTGGCTGATGGTGTACGGGGCGCTGCTGTTGCTGCTCTCGGGCATTTTCCTATGGGTGCCTGAATACATTCCTCGCCAGGCTAGCTGGATTCGCGGCGTGATGATTCTGGTGCACGAAATTGCAGCGCTGGCCACCATCGGCGGATTCCTGATTCACATCTACATGGGGATTTTCTTTGTGCCGGGCAGCATGACCGCCATCACCACAGGGTTTGTCTCGCGCGCCTGGGCCAGGACGCATCATCGCTTGTGGTATATGCGCGTCACCGGTGGCACGCCGCCGCAGGAATGAAGTGGAGCTTCGACGCTCGCATTCATCGGGCGGATC
>DATJWJ010000020.1:0-24949 GCA_035501355.1 Bryobacteraceae bacterium
AAGACCCATCCGGCCGCACGCGACTTGCTCACTTTTTACCGCGAGCTGGCCGTTTTTCAGAAACCGATTTTTGAAACGTTGCGCGCGCGATCCGAGACCGGCGTCCTGACGCTGGCGCCTTATTTTCCACAACTGATCGACTTGGTGGCTCGCTTGGGACCTCCGGGCCTTGCAGACCGCGGTCAAGAGCGGCTTCCCAGCGCCGCCACCCGCGAGGACCTGCTCCGCTCCGCCTGGGAAGATGGCGCCGCGCACACTTTGGCAGCCGACCCCATCGGACGTTTCTTCGCGCGCGTGCTGCTGCAGCCCTACGCCGAGTATCTGGCCTCGCGCGGCGACGTGCAGACCGAACCGGAGGCCCGCATCTGCCCGTTCTGCAGCTCCTGGCCGGTGGCTGGAGTGCTGCATGGAGAAGGCGACGGCGCCAAGCGCTGGCTGCTGTGCGCGGTCTGCTCCACCGAGTGGCCTTTTCGGCGCGTGCTGTGCTGGAACTGCGGCGAGGAAAACAAGGACAAGCTCCCCATCTACACCGCCGCGGAATTCCCCGCCGTCCGCGTGGATGCCTGCGACAATTGCCACATCTATCTCAAGTCGGTCGACCTGACCACCGACGGCCACGCCGTCCCGATAGTAGATGAAATCGCCGCGGTCGCCCTCGACATCTGGGCCGAAGAAAACCAGTATTCAAAGCTGGAAACCAACCTTTTGGGAATGTGATTGCGAGCGGGTAGACTAATCGGGCAGGGCGTAACCGTGACGGAACCGCCGGTGTGAGGCTCTGAATCGTGGTACGGCTGTAAAATTAAATCGGACGCTGGGAGACACCTTGCGATGACAACCGACGCTTGGCCGGAATTGCCGCTGGCAGCCTGGCAGGATACTTGCAACACGCTGCACATGTGGATGCAGATCGTGGGACACATCCGCATGACGCTCACGCCGCTGATCAACCACTGGTGGAACGTCCCCTTGTACGTATCGGCGCGCGGGCTCACCACCTCGCCCATCCCTTATCACCGCCGCGTTTTCGAAATTCGCTTCGACTTCATCGGGCACAAACTCCTCATCGAAACCAGCGAGGGCTCCCTCAAAACCATGGACCTCAAGCCGCGCACGGTGGCTGACTTCTATCGCGACATCATGCGACAGCTCCACTCGCTCGATATCGACGTCAAGATCCACGGCAGTCCGGACGAGGTCGCGAACCCGATTCCCTTTGCGGAGGATGAAGTCCACAAATCCTACGACCCCGAGTTCGCCCACCGCTTCTGGCGTCTCCTGGTTTCCACCGACACCGTGCTTAAGGATTTTCGATCCCGTTTCATCGGCAAGTGCAGCCCGGTTCATTTTTTCTGGGGAAGCTTCGATCTCGCGGTCTCGCGTTTTTCTGGACGTCCCGCGCCCCCGCGTCCCGACCCTATCTCGCGTGAGGCCTATTCGCACGAAGTGAGCAGCGCCGGATTCTGGCCTGGAGGAGGCGATATCAAGGGCCCCGCGTTTTATTCCTACACCGCGCCCGAGCCCCAGGGATTCAAGACTTACTCCATCCGCCCGGCGCGCGCTTTCTACCATACCGGACTTTCGGAATTCGTTCTCATGTACGACGACATCCGCACCGCTTCGTCCCCCGAAGCCGAGCTGATGGAATTTTTCCAAAGCACCTATGAAGCGGGCGCGGACCTGGCCAAGTGGGATCGCGCCGCACTGGAGCGCGCTCCACAGGACTCCGTTCGCGCCACACGCTAGAGAGGACCCCATGGCAAGCCACTGTTCACATTTGGACCAAATCAAAATCACCACCACCAGCACACACGTCTGCAAGGAGTGCATCCAGACCGGAGATACTTGGGTACACTTGCGTCTATGCATGATCTGCGGTCACGTCGGTTGCTGCGATTCTTCCAAGAACAAGCACGCCACCAAACATTTTCACAGCGCCGGCCACCCGCTGATACGCTCCATTGAGCCGGGCGAACGTTGGATCTGGTGTTACGTGGATCAGCTCACTCCGGGCGAAGTGGAGCAATAGGCGAAACGCCGCCCTCACTTACTTGCCAGGCGCGTGCGCCACGCGAGACTGCCCATTCCTCTCAACGTCGCGATCCAGCCGCACAGTCCCCGCGGCATCCCTCCCGGCCACGCTGCGGAACTTGGACGGGCTCACTCCCATGTAGCGTTTGAAAAGGAAGGAAAGATGGCTTTGATCGGAAAATCCGCAAATCAGCGCGATCTCCGCCAGCGGCGTCTCGGAATGCGCCAACAAGTGCGAAGCATACTGAACCCGGCGTCTGCGAATCAGCTCGCCCACCGTGCACTGGTTGTATTTGTGAAACTGCCGCGACAGATGCACATAATGCACTCCCACCTCGGAAGCGATCGCCGCCAAAGTGAGCCGTTCCAGAAATCTGGATTCCACGATTTCCGTGGCTTGCCGCAGCCAGCCGGGGACCACGTGCGACGTCTGCTTAATCTCCACTCGCGCTATCTCCGCCAGAATGGCCAGCACCAATCCCTCGATTGCAATCGCGGAAGCGGTGTCTTCGCGCGAAAACTCCGCATGCAGGCGATTCGCCAGCCAGGTAATCGACAGGCCGTTGATCTCGGCCGGCTTCTTGGGAACAATCGACTGCCGCGCCAGCTGATCCAGAATCTCCGGTGCGCTGCGGACTTCCAGGCAGCGAAGTTCCGCATCCATCTCCGCCGAGTGCTGTACGCCGGCCGGAAGAAACCGCACTCCACCGGGCCGGCAGACCAACGATCCGGTCGTATACTTCTCTCGAAACTTGCCCTCGATTACGAAGGTGATCGAAGCTTCCCGATTGACGCGGGCGGCCATCGTTTTCGCCGCGGGATAATAGCGCTCGCTTAGCGTGAACGGACCAATTGTTCGGCGTTTGACAAGCTCGCCGCCCGCCTCCAGCGGCTCGCCGGCTAACGCAGGCGAATGTTCGGCAGTTCCAGGTTTTCTATTGCTTGGCGAAAGCGCACCAGGACCCACGGAAGAAGCTCCTATTCCACAGGTTCATGATGCGGCGAACCTGCCCGCGCAGTCGTTAGTAACTTGTAAATGTTTGGTAAAAACCTCATAAACGCAGGCCCCGCACGCTACAAAACCGGGTATCTCCCGCCCGGACAGGTTACGATTCGAAGAGTAGCCTCATGTCCAACATCCTGGTTATTGACGACGACGAAAGCTTGCGCGACACCATCGGCATCATGCTCGAACAGGAGGGTTTCAGCCCGCTGCTGGTTTCCGATGGCAAAACCGGTTTTGAGCGCGCCATGGCCGTGAAGCCGGACTTGCTGATTGTCGATCTGCGCCTGCCCGGCATGAGCGGCATCGAAATCTGCAAGCAGCTGCGCGCCGCCAATTTAAAAACGCCCATCATCGTGCTGAGCGCCGTCGGCGAAGAGGTGGACAAAGTTCTGCTGCTTGAAATCGGAGCCGACGACTATGTCGTCAAGCCCTTCGGCGCGCGCGAACTGTTGGCCCGAATTCGCGCCGTCCTGCGCCGCACCTCCCCGGAAGCGCGGAAAGTGGCGCAGTTCGGCCTGGTCTCGGTGGATTTCGAGCGCCGAGTAGTGAGCAAGCGCGGCGAACCATTGAAACTCACGCCCGCTGAATACAATCTGCTCAGCTATTTCCTGCAGAACCCGGACCGCCCTTTGACACGCGACATGATCCTCAATTCCGTATGGGGTTACGAATCTTTTCCCAATACGCGCACGGTGGATGCCCACGTGGTGCGATTACGTCAGAAACTGGAGACGGACCCCAACGCTCCCCACCACTTTCTTACGGTGCACGGCGTTGGATACCGGTTCATTCCATGAGCGCCCCGCGAACAGCCCCGGCTAGGGGTTCGAAATTCTTCCTTCGCTCGCCGTCGTGCGACAGAATGTGGAGCTTCAGGACGATGACACGCAATCTGGTTCGATATTTCTTGACCGCTGGTCTGGTGTTCCTGGTTCTTGCCACTCAGGCGGACGTGGCACTGGCCCAAGACACGCCCGAAATGCGCGAGGTGCTGTCGCGCCTGGAGCGCCTGGAACAAACCAATCAGGCGCTGGCCGAGGAAATCCGCGCCTTGCGAAAAGAATTGACGGCTTTACGGGCTCCCCAGCCCGCTGCACCGGCTCAAGCCACCGCGCAGGCCTCCCCCGATCCACCGCCGGCGCCAGCCGCTCAGCCGGCCGTGGAGACCCAGGCGGTCGAACAGAGCCGCATCGAAGAGCTGGCTCAAACCAAGGTGGAAGCTTCACAAAAATTTCCGATCCGCATCACGGGCATGGCTCTGTTCAATGCCTATACCAACGGCCGTTACAACAACGAGTCGGACAATCCAACCATTGCCTCGCTTAGCCAGGGCGAGGCCACCGGAGGCGGGACGCTTCGGCAAAGCACTCTGGGGCTGCTGTTCGACGGGCCCGCGACGTTCTTGGGCGGCAAGGTTAGTGGATCGCTGTACATGGATTTCTTCGGCGGTTCCACTTCGTCGCTCAATCATATGGTCCGGCTGCGCACGGCCGCAATTAATCTGGATTGGGCCAACACCACCCTGACGGTTGGACAAGACAAGCCCATCATCTCGCCGCGCGATCCTGATTCCTACGCCCAAGTCGGCGTTTCTCCTTTGACCGGCGCCGGCAACCTGTGGCTGTGGCAGCCCCAAATTCGCCTGGAGCAGCGCTACTCCTTCGATCGCGATACCGGCCTCAAGGCGCAAGTGGCCGTTTTCCAAACCAGCCTTCTCAACACAGTCAGTGACCCCGATGCCTACGCCGCGCAGTTGCCCGGCCAGCAAACCGAAGACTCCAGTCCCGGCGCCGAAGCCCGGCTTGAGCTCTGGCATCAGTGGGCCGAAACCGGACGCCTCGAAATCGCCGGCGGCTTGCATGTGAACCGCAACCATGTCGGCCCATTCGAACTTCCTTCCAACATTTATACTCTGGATTGGTTTTTCCGTCCCATTCAGAAATTGGAATTTTCGGGAACGTATTTTCATGGACGCAACGTCGCGGTTTTAGGCGGGCTGCACCAAGGCTACGACGTGCTATCCCGCGGCCGTTGGGTCTCGGTGGTTAGCAATGGTGGTTGGGCCCAGCTCCGCTTCCCCATTACCCCACGCCTGGCCTTCGACATCTATGCAGGACAACAGGACGACCTGAATGGAGACCTGGTCACCGGCTTTATCGCCAAGAACCAGGCGTATTTCGCGAACGTCATGTACCGTCTTGCGCCCAATGTCCTGGTGAGCCTGGAAGGCGGGCAGGTGCGCACGTCATACTTCCAGGTGGGAACCCGCTTGAACGATCACTATGATTTGGCGGTGGCGTATCTTTTCTAAGTCTCGTGGACAACTCGGTTTAGCGCTGGGCTTCCTGGCGGCGCTGGCTTCGCCCGGCACAACGCGCGCGGCCACCGTCAGCGGCCACGTCGAATTGTTGCTCTCTCACGATCCGAACGTCCGCAAGCATCAGGATTATTCCGGCGTCGTAGTCTGGCTCGAGCCGCTCGGCGCGCCGGCCGTCGTGCCCGTGGTTTCGCGGCACGCCGAGATGATCCAGAAAAACAAAACCTTCTCGCCGCACGTGCTAGCCATCACGGTTGGAACCACAGTGGACTTTCCCAATTACGACCCCATTTTCCACAATGCTTTCTCCAACTACGACGGCCAGATCTTCGACATCGGTCTCTACCCGCCCGGTACTAGCCGGTCCATCGCCTTCCGCCGCGAAGGCGTCGTTCGCATTTTCTGTAACATTCATCCCACCATGAGCGCCGTCATCGTCGTGCTTCGAACGCCGTATTTTGCGGTCTCGAATAAGATGGGAAACATCGAAATCCCGAATGTGCCCCCCGGCCCCTACCGCCTGCACGTCTTCCACGAGCGAGCCACCCAGCAGACCTTGGCCGCATTGATCCATACCATCGACGTGCCGGATGCTCAGCTCCAACTTCCCGCCATCTCGGTATCGGAAAGCGGTTACCTGGAAGGACCGCACAAAAACAAATATGGCAAAGCGTATCCGCCCGTGACCGATTCGGGCGCCTACCCAGGATCCAAGCCGTGAAATTCTCCCGCCTCTCGCTGTTGTGGAAGATCCTGATCCCCACCTCGCTGGTGATGACCGCGGCCTTCGCCATCACCGGCTGGCTGGTGCAGCGCAGCGTGGTGAGCAGCACCTACGCGGGTGTCGAGCAGGAAGCCAGGGCTAGTTTTCAAGCTTATGATTCGCTCTGGAAAGCGCGCGCCAATCTGCTCGCTTCGCTGAGCCAGATCCTGAGCACTTCCGACGTGATCCGGCGCGCGTTCGGCACCGGAGATCAAGCCACCATCCAGGACACCGCCGGGGAACTTTGGTCCAAAGTCTCGAGCGAGGATGAATTTTTTCTGGTATCGGACGCACAAGGCCGTACCATCGCTAGCCTGGGCGGCGAGGCCGCCTTCGTCCCGCGTGACGATTTGTCGATGGTGCGCTCCGCCCGCAGCCTATTTCCCAAGCAGGCCTCCGGCTTTGTGACGCGCGGCGATCGGTTGTTTCAAGTGGTGGTGACACCCGTCTATGTCCAGTCGCCCAACGGACCGGCGCTTCTCAACGTTCTGGTGGCCGGTTATCGCGTCGATCAGCGGGTCGCTCAAACGCTGAAGGATTCCACCGGAGGAAGCGAGTTCGTCTTCGTTTCCAATGGCCGCGTGGTGACGTCCACGCTGGCGCCGGCGGTTGCCGCGGCCATCGCTCCGCGCTTGCTGAATATCTCTAGTATCAGCGAGGTGTCGGATTTCCTGGCGCTGCCCCAACCCCTGCCCGACGTCAGCGGCGCTCCCGTCGGCCAGCTCTTCATTCTGCGTTCCTTCGCCGGCGCCCGCCAGCGCCTCATGGCGCTACAACGCCAGATCATCGCCCTTTGGCTGCTGGCTCTCGTCGCCGCTCTCGCCGTAACCTACCTGGTGGCCCGCAAGATCATGCAACCGGTGGCCGAGCTCGACCGCGCCGCCGCCGAGATTGCCAAGGCCAACTATGACTACCACGTCCCGGTCCATAGCCAGGATGAACTGGGCCGCCTGGCCGAAACCTTCCAGACCATGTGCGATTCCATCCGCCGCGCCCGCGAGGAGCTGATCCGCCAGGAGCGCATCTCCACCATCGGCCAGCTGTCCACTTCCATCGTCCACGACCTTCGCAACCCGCTGGCGGCCATCTATGCGGGCGCGGAAATGCTGATGGACAGCAACCTCGGAGAAGAGCAAACCAAGCGTCTGGCCCGAAACATTTATCGCGCTTCTCGTGGCATTCAGGACATGCTGCAGCAGCTCCTCAACGTGGCGCGCGGCACTTCCGACTCGGGCGAGCTGTGCAGCTTGAGCGAAGTGGTTGCCGCCGCCTGGGCCGTCGTCGCACCCTCGGCCGAGGCCCGTAATATAGAGCTGCGCGCGGAATTGCTCGACGGCCTGGAGTGCCCCATGGCGCGCGCCCGAATCGAGCGCGTCTTTGCCAACCTGTTTGAGAACGCCATCGAAGCCATCCGGTCCGGTGGAACCATTTCCGTGCGTTCCAAAGTGGACGGGAACAGCTTAGTGGTTGAAGTTCACGACACTGGACCTGGAATCAGCCCGGCTCTGTGGGCGCGCCTGTTCCAGCCTTTCGTGACCGCCGGCAAGAAAAATGGCCTGGGCCTTGGTCTGGCTTTGTCGCGCCAAACGTTGCTCGATCACGGTGGCGACATGTGGGCCGACTCCGACGGCCCGGGCGCCAAGTTCTGCCTGCGCCTGCCACGCGAACGCCGTAGCGTTGCGCCCGAGACCAACACCGTCAACCTGGCTGGAGACTAAGCCGCGTGCCGGCCAGCTTGCGGCACTCCCGCGCGATTTCCCATTCCTCCTGCGCCCGTATAACCAGCACTCGCACTAGCGATTCAGCGGCCGAAATATCTTGATCCAGTTTCGGATTGGCATTGCTACCGGAGTCCAGCTTGAGGCCGACAAAACCCAACCCCGCGCACACCGTCTCGCGCAGCGGCGCGCAATTCTCCCCGATTCCCGCGGTGAAGACCAGCGCGTCCAACCCGCCCAGAACCGCGAGCATCGCCCCGATCTCGCGCGTCAAACGGTGCGCAAACACATCGTACGCCAACTGCCCGCGCTCATTGCCCTTCTGCATCGCTTGCACGATTTCGCGCATGTCCCCCGACACGCCAGACACACCCAGCAGCCCGGATTCCTGATTCAGAATGCGATCCAGCTGCTCGGCCGTGTAGCCGCGATGCCGCAGCAGATAAATCACGATACCGGGATCGATGGACCCCGAGCGCGTCCCCATCATGAGTCCTTCGAGCGGCGTGAATCCCATCGTTGTATCCACGCTCTTCCCGCCCCGCACCGCCGCCAGCGACGCGCCATTGCCGAGATGGCAGGTCACGATTTTCAAAGTCCGCGCATCGCGCCCCAGCAGTTCCGCCGCACGCGCCGTCGCGTATTGGTGGCTGATGCCATGGAATCCATATCGCCTTACGCCTTGCTCCAGCCATTCATACGGCCCGGCATACACGTACGCGGCCGGCTCCAGCGTGGCATGAAACCCGGTATCGAACGCCGCCACTTGCAGCACGCCCTTTCCAACCACACGATCCACGGTTTCCACCGCCTCCAGCTCAAAGCGATTGTGAGCCGGCGCAAATTCCACCTCGCGTGCGATGGCCGCGCGCACCTCCGCCGTGAGCGGAGTGCTGGACCGATACTTGGGACCGCCATGTACGATGCGATGCCCAACCACGTCGATGGCTGATGGCGCGTCCAGGCAGGCCGCATCGCCTTTCCACAACGATTCGAGCACCGGCTCCAACACCGCCACCGGCGACCCGACTTGCATCTTGCGCTCCACCCTGGCGCCATCCCCGCGCGTAATGCGTATATCAGCCACACCCGAGTGACGGCTCCAGTCCGCTTGCGCGCTCCACTCCGGCTGCGGCGCCTCCACCGGCAACGGCCCCTCCGGCATGTTCCGAAACCAGCATTTGAAACTGCTCGACCCGCCGTTGAGCACCAGCACTCGCATGCTAGCCTCGATGGTCCGGCCAATGCCAGTTGCGAATCTCCGGCATATCGTCGCCATACTGCGAGATGTACAGCTTGTGCTCGATCAACCGATTTCGCAGCCATTGCTTTTGATGGCCCGCGATACCCTGCAGGCGCGGCACGCGATCGATCACGTCGCCCGCCAGGTGAAACCGGTCCAGATCGTTCAGCACGGTCATGTCGAACGGCGTCGTAGTAGTCCCAAATTCCTTATATCCGCGCACGTGCATGTTGTCATGATTGGTGCGCCGGTACGTCAGACGATGGATCAGCCACGGGTAGCCGTGAAACGCAAACACGACCGGCTTGTTCGCTGTGAAGATGGCATCGAAATCGCGATCCGGTAAACCGTGCGGGTGCTCGCTCTGGGGCTGCAAGGTCATCAGGTCGACCACGTTCACCACCCGAATCTTCAAATCTGGAATTCGTTGGCGCAAAAGATCCACCGCCGCCAGCGTCTCCAGCGTGGGAACGTCGCCGCAGCAGGCCATCACGACGTCCGGTTCCCCGCCCTCGTCATTGCTGGCCCAATCCCAAATGCCGACGCCCGTAGTGCAATGCTGGATCGCTGCCGTCATGTCGAGATATTGCAGCGCCGGTTGTTTCCCCGCCACGATTACATTCACGTAATGCCGGCTGCGCAAGCAATGATCGGCCACCGAAAGAAGGCAATTGGCATCCGGCGGCAGGTAGACGCGCACCACGTCCGCCTTCTTGTTCACCACATGATCGATGAAGCCCGGATCCTGATGGCTGAAGCCGTTGTGATCCTGCCGCCACACGTGCGACGTCAGCAGATAGTTCAAAGACGCGATGGGACGCCGCCATGGAATGCTTCGCGAACTGTTCAACCATTTAGCGTGCTGGTTGAACATGGAATCGACAATGTGGATGAAAGCTTCGTAACAGGAGAAAAACCCGTGCCGGCCTGTAAGCAGATAGCCCTCCAGCCAGCCTTGGCATATGTGCTCGCTCAGCACTTCCATCACGCGGCCATCGGGCGAGACGTGATCGTCATTGGGCAGAATCATCGCCGTAGACGTGCGGCTGGTCACGTCGAACACCGCATCCAGTCGATTGGAACTGGTTTCATCCGGACCGACGATGCGGAAATTGCGGCCATCCTTATTGAGCGTCAGAACATCGCGCAGCATCTTCCCCAGAACGCGCGTCGCCTCCGCAACCACCACGCCCGGCTTGGGAACGTCTACCGCATAACTGCGGAAATCCGGCAGGTGCAGATCCTTCAGCAATAGCCCGCCGTTGGCGTTCGGATTCGCTCCCATGCGCCGCTCGCCTTTGGGCGCCAACTCGCGCAGCTCCCGGATCAACGTGCCATTCTCGTCGAAGAGCTCCTCGGGACGATAGCTCCTCATCCAGTCTTCCAGGATCTTCAGATGTTCCGGATTGGTTCGCACATCCGCAACCGGCACCTGATGCGCGCGAAAGGTGCCTTCAATCTGAAGACCGTCTACAACCTTCGGGCCGGTCCAGCCCTTGGGCGTTTCCATCACGATCATCGGCCACTGTGGGCGCCCGGAAAATCCGTGCTCGCGCGCCTCTTTCTGAATAGCGCGAATTTCCTCCATTACCGTTTCCATCGTCCAGGCCATCAACTGGTGCATCGGCTCCGGCTCGTGTCCGGCGACAAAATAAGGCTTATAGCCGCAGCCGCGCAGCAACTCGCTTAATTCTTCCGGCGGAATGCGCGCCAGCACCGTAGGACCTGCGATTTTATACCCGTTCAGATGCAGGATCGGGATCACCGCGCCGTCGCGCTCCGGATTCAGAAACTTGTTGGAGTGCCAGCTGGTCGCCAGCGCCCCGGTCTCCGCTTCCCCATCGCCGATCACGCAGCAGGCCACCAGATCCGGATTGTCGAACACCGCCCCGTGCGCGTGCAGCAGCGAATAACCCAGTTCGCCTCCTTCGTGGATCGAACCGGGAGTTTCGGGCGCGGCGTGGCTCGGAATCCCGCCCGGAAATGAAAATTGCGTGAACAGCCGCTTCATTCCCTCGGCGTCCTGCCCGATGTTGGGAAAGAATTCCGAATACGTGCCTTCCATCCAGGTGTTCGCCACCATGCCCGGACCACCGTGCCCCGGCCCGCAAATGTAAATCATGTTCAGGTCGTACTTCTTGATGATGCGATTGGCGTGAACGTAGACAAAATTCAGCCCGGGCGTGGTTCCGAAATGTCCCAGCAATCGCGGTTTGGTATGCTCTGCGAGCAGCGGCTCCGTGAGCAGGGGATTGGCGTAAAGATAGATCTGTCCAACCGACAGGTAGTTCGCCGCGCGCCAATACGCGTCGATCTTGCGGAGCTCTTCAGCCGACAACGGGCTTTGAGGAACGCTGGGAGCTTCCGTGGATAGAGTAGCGGCCATGCTGCCTCCGAGGAATGAATTGCCATCTACTATGATGGCTGCGCGCGACCCTGTGTGTCAGAACTTTAATGACAGACTCGTGAAAAATTGCAGCCTGCCAGGTTACTTCCGCACCGAAACCGTCTGATCGCCCTCGGTGTAGCCGATGTACTCGGTCCCTTTCAGCGCCGCATAGCCCTTGGCTTTGCGGCCGTTGGGTGTTTCAAAGGCGTGCAACACCGGCCCGTCCGGATTGCGCCCCGCCGTGCCTCGAACGTTGAGCTTCTTTCCATCCACGGCGTCCACCTTCTGCAGTTCGTACGCCATTTTGCCGCCGCCGATCCCCAGGAATTTCTTCTTTCCTGTCGGTGTGGCCACAACTCCTATCACCGTTGCACCCTTGGCGATCACCACTTTGTTGTTGGAGAGAAAATCGTCAGCTACGGTAAAGTGCACTGCGGTTCCCTCGGGAGCCGTGAGAGGGACGTCGTCAGCGAGCGTCATGCGAAACGGCAAGCCGTCGCCGACCAAAATCGGTACTGCCTGCACCGGACGCGGCGGCGGAGGCTTGGGAGGCGGCGCTGGTTCCACCGGCTTCTCCGCTTGCGGCGGGCTGGCAGGAGGCGCGGGCGTGGCAGACGGGCTCGACACCGGCGGCGGCGCCGTCTTCTTTGCATTCGGTACGGTCTTCTTGGCGACCCGGGCCGGCTTCTTGGTTGCAGGAGGCGCCTCAGGGGTGCCGTTCGCGGGTGTGTTTACGTCCGGACCCGTGGGCTGCACCGGATTCTCCGGCGCCGGGGGAGTCTCAGGCGCTTTGGGAATGGCCGGCTGCACATTCGAAACTTGAGGCGGCTGCGGGCGCGATTGTTTCCAAAAGTACCATCCACCCACCGCCGCTGCTCCCAATAGCACCATGCCAAGCAGCCCATAGATCAGGGCGATCAGTTTGGAGGGCTGAGCCTGCGGCAACTGGGAGGGCGGTCGCGTACCCGGAACTGTCGCGGTCGACGGGCTTGGAACGCTCGACACAAGTTGAGTCGGCTGATCTTCCGCGGTCGGGGAAGCTTGACCGGCAGCGGCCGCGGGCACCCCCGGCTTCGGAGCAACCGGGCCTGCCGCCTGCAACCCTGCCGCTGGAGCAACCGGCGCCGGCGCACTTGGCCCCGCCATCGCCGTCGTCGACAAGGGTGGCGCGTATTGACCAGCCGGGTCCAGTTGACGCTGTAATGTACCCAGCGCTCCCTGCACTTGCTGCATGGATTGCCAGCGCGCGTTAGGATCTTTTTGAAGACACCGCAAGACAATCTGCTCCAGCAGGGGTGGAACATCGGGCGCGGTCTCATAAATCGGTTTCACATCATCGCGCAGAATCGCCGACAGCGTCGAAATCCCCGATGATCCTTCGAACGCGCGCTTCCCCGTCAGCATCTCGTACAGCACCGATCCAAATGCGAAAATGTCCGAGCGGGCGTCCACGCGCTTGCCTTCGGCCTGCTCCGGGGACATGTAACTGACCGTCCCGATGATGGAGCCCTCGCGCGTCAGCTGCGCCTGGTCCACCGTCGAGGCTTCACCGGACGGCCCCACCGGGTCCAGGAATTTCGCCAACCCGAAATCCAGAATCTTCACCAGATTCGAGGGCGTGATCATCACATTGGACGGCTTCAAATCGCGATGGATAATGCCGGCGGCGTGAGCGGCGCTCAAAGCGCTGGCGATCTGGACCGCGTATTGCAGCGCCTGTGGAACCGGCAGCCCACCGGCCGGAATGGCGTCCCGCAACGTCTTTCCAGCCACGTACTCCATCACCATGCACTGCGTCTCGCCTTCCGAAACAATGTCGTAGACCGTGATGATGTTGGGATGATTCAGCGCCGATGCTGCTTGCGCTTCCTGTAAGAAACGTTTGCGCCGTTCCGGATCGCTCGCAACCGCCGGCGACAAGACTTTGATGGCCACCACTCGATGCAGCCGCGTGTCTTCGGCCTTGTAAATCTCGCCCATCCCGCCGGCGCCCAGCAGTTCGCGCAACTTGTAATGATCGATCGTTTGGCCGTCCATGATGAACTTACGAGCCGATTATGACTCCAATCAGCAGTGCGGCGCAAATCGCCGGGTTTACACGCCGCTGGTTTACAAGCCGCCTTCTTGATTGCTTTCAGAAGTAGTATGATGGCGCGTGTAAAGACAAGAGCGGTTCGCTATGCCTCGTTTCATTCTCGGTTTCGCTGCTGCGCTGCTCTTACCGATTCAGCCTGCAAAGACAGAATGCCTCACCACCCTTCCACCCAGTCCGGCCTTCGCTCCCCCAACTCCCTATGATTCGGTCCATCCATCGAATAACATGTTTTGGTACGGAACCGATGCGCTCTGGACCCTGCTCGGAGTAGATGGTGTTTGGCACACCAAAAACAACGTAGATAAACACGGCGGCTATTCGACGAAACTGGTCTTTTGGCGAAATGGCTTCGATTGGCGAAAGGAACCGGAGCCGGCCTTGATCGTTACCGCCCGCCGCCTGGATGGTGATTCCCCTTCGGTCGCGGTGGCGCACGCAAATGCGGTGTTTGTGACGAGTAACACCCCGGCAATGATGACGGGCATTCGCATCCCGGCCGGGTGTTGGGAAGTGACCGGTCACTATAGTGGCCATACGCTCAGCTTCATAGTCTCAGTCGAGTAGAGCGAAGCTAATCCATCCGTATGCAAGACTACTAACCAGAAGACACACAATATTAACGATTCTTCAGTTTTGTTGCGAACGTTCCCGCGCGGTTCTCGTCTATTACAGAGGATGCCCAGGCTCAACAAAAGCGCGATCGCCGTTCTCGGGCTGCTGGCTCTCGCGGCTGGACTGTATTGTGAAGGGTCCGCGACACCTGCCGTCTCCCGCAGGGCTTTCTTCGGCAACTCGGTGCGCGCGGCGGGAAGCGTTCATGGGCTCTTCCAAGGCTCGCGAAAGCTGCGCTCCGTCACGCGGGCAACTGCGCCAGGCAGCCTCGAATTCACATCCGGGACCTCCCTTTCACGCCACTTGCATTTCGCCGGATACACGGCTCCAACCGATGTATCGTGCGGATGTGTCGCGCTCGGAGGTTCCAACTCCACGCGCGCACCGCCAATCTCCTAGCCCGCCCACAACCTCCAAAAGTTTTCCGGCAGGGCCGAAGCCGGCAATCAGCCGAACCCTGTAAGTCCGGGTGTATTTACAAACTACAAACTTACTTTCTTAAGGAGATTGAAAATGAAGTCGAAAAATCTTGTGGGAACTACGTGTGCCTTGATGGCCGGAATGATGGCGGCCGGATCGCTGTTCGCCGCACCGGCGGCCGCTTCTGCGCCGCGTGAAACGTGCGTCGTAGCCGAGGATTGGAACTATCAGCAGGAAGCGTCACGCCTGCTCAAGGAGGTCCAGGTCCATGCGAACGCGCTGTCTAGCGAAGCCGACGTACTTTTTATTTACGCGCGCGGGAGCATCAGCCGCCACAGCCACGCTATTCAAGTGAACCTGGTGAAGGATCGCGTCAACGCGGTCGGCAAACCGCTCAACCGGCTCCAGGCTATCCGGCATGTCGCTGCGCCGTGGCAGCGGCAGGCGATCGACTCGGTTGTGCCCATCGCGGCCAGCCTGGCTGCACAAACCGAGGCGGCGATCCAGCACCTGAATGAGACCGGCAAACCGCTCTGGGCGCCGGACTACACCGATCTTCTCAGATCGATTTCCGATCGATCGGATCAGGTGAAGACAACCATTGATCTGCATTTGGACCTGGCCGGCACCCAGGAGAAGCTCGAAGATCTGCGGGGTCGCGTCAACCAGATCGGTTCGTGAAGACCAAACCAAACAGCACCGGGGCCGGCGCCCGCGGCTGGCCTCGGGGCTGAAATCAAGAAACAGCCAAGACACCAATAGGAGACAACTATGTTTCAGACCCTGGACGAACGAATGGAGCGGAACCGCTCCCGTCTGCAGCTCTTTCGGGAGGCGCTGAGCGGCGCTGCGGCAGTTCTGCTAGCCGGCGCAGGTTTTCAAGCCATCTACTCGCTCATATTCGCGCTCGACTAACGGCGGGATTGGATTCGACTCGTAAACTTGACACGTCCAATCCGCCCCCACTTACCCATTTCGGCTGCTGTCCGACCAGGCGGCAGCCGAAGCACCCGCTTGGTGCGTAACACCTCTTGGAGCTTCGTGCTACCATTTCGAACCAGTAGCACGTTCGTCATTTCTGTAGCACCAGAGGAAAGGAGCCATGCCGCGGCACCAGGCCATCATCACGTCCGTCCTATTGGCAACAATGTGCTGTGCCTGGGCCGCGGACGTGGTTGTCTCGGGAACTGTCGTCGATTCGTCCGGCGCCGCGATCGCCGGGGCCGCCGTCGAGGTTCAAAGCGCGAACCGGACCGTACTCAGAGTCACCGAGTCGGATATGAACGGCTCCTTCACGATTTCCGGACTCGCGGCGGGTAATTATCGAGTCGTTGTATCTCATGCAAATTTTGTAGCCAAGGAAATCCCCCTCACCATAGGGACCGCTCCGGCGCCAGCCCCGCTGCGCATCGCTCTGGCGGTGGGCTCCGTGAGCACCACCGTAAACGTGCAAGGCCGCGAGGATGACCTTGATCGTCCCATTCTTCGTTCGGGAGAAGTTTTGGAGACGGTTCCCGGCCTCATCATCACTCAACATGCCGGCGGCGGCAAGGTCAACCAATATTTCTTCGCGGCTTCAATCTCGACCACGGTACAGATTTCGCCGTTTCCCTCGACGATATGCCGCTGAACCTGCCGTCGCACGCACACGGCGAGGGGTACGCGGACATGAATACCGTCATCCCAGAGTTTGTGCAGCGGGTGAATTACGAGAAGGGCCCTTATTACGCTGATGTCGGCAACTATGGTTCGGCTGGATCCGCCCGTCTGGATCTTTTCAAGACGCTACCCGAGAACTTCTTTCAGGTGGAAAGCGGCACGTATGGCTATGAGCGGGCCGTCTTCGGCGTATCGGAGAAGCTAGGTCCGGGCAATTTGCTCTACGGCGGAGAGGTGTCTCAGGATGACGGTCCATGGAATCGACCGGATGACTATTTGAAATTCAACGGCACCCTAACCTACAGCCAGGGCGACGACGCTAATGGCTTCAGCATTACGGCCCGCGGTTACCACGGAAAATGGAACTCGAGCGATCAAATCGCGGATAACGCCGTGCCCCTGGTTGGTTTCTTCGGCACACTGAATCCGACCGACGGCGGCAACTCCCAGCGTTACAGCTTGCAGGCTGAATGGCATCGTCAAGATGCCAATTCCGCGACGAAAATCGTGGCCTACGGGTTTTATTATGACCTCGATCCATTTTCTGATTTCACCTACTACCTGACGGACCCGGTTCGCGGCGATCAGTTTGAACAGCAAGACCGACGCTGGGTGGTTGGATTGGACGCACGCCACACTATTTTCAGCCAATGGTTTGGCCGCAAGGTGGGAAATACGTTCGGGCTTCAAGTCCGCAATGATTGGATCCAAAACGGCCTTTTCCAGACGGAAAATCGCGTGCGCGTGGATAAGACTGATTCCGACACCGGCAGCACTCTGCCGGCGACCACCCAGGAGGATCGTTTTACGGACACGCTGGTCGGCTTTTATTGGGAAAACAAAATGCAGTGGGCGGACAAATTCCGCACAGTCGCGGCGCTGCGCGGCGACGTCGGGCACGTTGACGTCACCAGCCTGGTCACCCCGGCCAATTCCGGCACGGCCACCAAGGTACCGCCCAGCCCAAAATTGAGTTTGATCTTCGGCCCGTGGTCCAAGACTGAGTTCTATGTGCAGGGCGGATTCAGCTTCCACAGCAACGACGCGCGCGGCGCAACGCAAACGGTAGAGCCGGTTTCAGCGGACAATCCCTACCCCAATACACCCGTCTCGAGAATTCCACTTCTGATCCCAACCAAAGGCGCGGAAATCGGCGTGCGCACTGCGGCCGTCCCGCATCTGCAAACTACACTTTCACTGCGGTATCTCCGCAGTGCTTCCGAACTGCAGCAGGATGGCGACACGGGAGGAACAGTTGCTTCAGTATCGCCGAGCAACCGCTATGGCGTCGAATGGGCGAACTACTACACGCCACTGGAACATCTGGCGTTTGATTTTGACTTTGCGGATTCCAGAGCTTTTTTCACCGAAATCGACCCGGATGACGCCGCGCCGAACAGCCCAGGTGGCAGGCGTGTACCCGAAGCGGTTGGGTTGGTGGCCTCCGCGGGCGTCACGATGCACGACTACAAACGCGTTTCCTCAAGCCTGCGCCTGCGCGCTTTTGGCCCGCGCGATTTGACATCCGACGGAATTTATCGCTCCAGCGCGACGGTTCTGCTCAATGCGGAGGTCCGTTATCGAATTACCAAAAAATGGAGTTTCGTCGTCGAAGCCTTGAATTTGCTGAACCGCCGGGACCACGACATTGACTACGCCTACACTTCCCAAATAACGCCGGCAGCTTCGCCGGCATTCACAGACGTTTTCCACCCGGTCGAACCGTTTCAGATGCGATTCGGGCTACGAAGAACCTTTTGAGATATGGTCCTTCGCCCTCCCGGCTAAAGCTCTGGGCGTCGCCGGGTCGCGGCCCCGCGCAGCACGCCAAAACGTTAACCGCCTTACCAAACAACGCCTTGTAAAGAAATTGTTTTACACATAACTGAAGCTTTTGTTACCACTTGCCGATTACCCAGTCACGTGCAAGCTCCGCAATTACAGGCGCAAAGGGATCTCCTTGCCCTCGAGCAGGACGCCGACATTGCCCGCCGTGGCATTCCCGCCATCTGGACCAGCATCGTTGCCATCCAGTTCATCGTTTTGTCCGGGACCTACTTCAGGGACCATCCCGCGGCCATCACTGGCTTCGCTGGCATGGCGACCGCCGCCTGCCTGGCTCGCCTGTTCTTGCTGATTGCCAAGGATGCGCTCTACGCCAGCGCGCCCCGGCGTTGGCGAGCCGCCTTCTGCGGCTGCCAGTTGATTTTCTCGTTCACCTGGGGAACTTTTGTCGCCTGCTGTTATTTTTGGTACGGCTACACCAGTTGGAATTCCGTGCTGGTCACCTTCTGCACCCTGGGCCTCAGCGCCGGAGCGTTGATCTCCCTGACACCGCGCCTGCTGTATCTTTACGGACACCTGATCCCGTTGCTATTGCCCTGCACCATCATCGCGTTGGGCCAAGCCGGAGACGGCTACATCATCGGCGGGCTGTTGATGATCTATGCCGCCTTCCTGCTGGTCCAAGGCCGGCATCTCAATACGCAGTATTGCCGAGCCTTCGATGACCGCCTGCAACTGGAATCCGCTAAGCAGCTCGCCGAGGCCGCCAACCAAGCCAAGAGCCGTTTCCTGGCCAATGTCAGCCACGAGCTGAGAACGCCGATGAACGGGATCATCGGCATGACCGAACTGGCGCTCGATACCGAGCTTTCCTCCGAGCAGCGCGTTTTGCTCGACACGGCACGCAATTCAGCCCTGGCGCTGCTGGAGCTGATCAACGACGTGCTGGATTTCTCGGAAATCGAGGCGCATCGCGTCAATCTCGGGCACTCCGCTTTCGATCTGCGCCAGTTGATCGCGGAAACGATCTGCGCGTTTATGCCCCAGGCTCGTGCCAAGAATCTGAAGCTCAGCGATGAAATAGCGCTGCGCGTTCCCAATCGCGTCAGCGGCGATCCGGCCCGGCTGCGCCAGGTGCTCGTCAATTTGCTAAGCAACGCGGTCAAGTTCAGCCACTTCGGCCTGGTGACCTTGCGCGTGGGAGTGGAATCCATCGAAGCCCATCAGGTTTGCCTGCATTTCGCGGTGAAGGATACCGGCATTGGAATCCCTCCAGACAAGCGCGAGATCATCTTCCACGCCTTCTCGCAAGCCGACGAATCCATGACCAGGCCTTACGGCGGCACCGGGCTGGGACTCACCATTTCGGCCCGGCTGGTGGCCATGATGGGCGGCAGAATCTGGCTCGAAAGCGAGCCGGGCGCGGGCAGCACGTTTCATTTCACCGCCTGCCTGCAATTGCCGCAAACGGCCCTAGCGGACTCCCCGGCGCCCCCGGCATTGGACCAGGGCGAGGCGGTACTGACCAGCGCCGAATCTGCCCGGGCCGGAAGTTAAGCGCTCGGCCAGTCCTCCAGTCACGTGCCGTCCCAAGGATTTTTCCTCCCGGCTATCTCCAATTCTTCGTGTTTCTTCCAGAGAATCTCCGGCGTCCGGGCCCCGCGCCGCCGGCCGGCCAGCTTGCGATCATTCTGTAGACTGCTTCTAGGACTCAGGTTCATGGAATGCAGCCACTCATTCCCGTTTACAATTTCCCCCAACCCGGTGAAACCTGGCTGCTTGCGCCGGACGAACGCAGCCCCGACTTTTTCCCCGCATTCGCCCGCATTTCGGTCGCTCTTCAACAGGCTCTGCGCGATCGCGTGCCGGCCGCCTATTTTGAAAACCTGGAGAACTATCGCGATACGAAAAAGGCTTACCCGATGCTCATCTATCGGTCCAGCCGCCCCTTTCGCGCAAGGATGCGCACTGAGCTGAATTACGATGTCCTGAATCCGGCGGCGTTGGTGCGCGTCTTCCGCAGCGCCAAGCAGTGTCTCCCCGAATTGTTGACCCAAACCGAGAATCTCCTGAGCGACGCCGGCCGCTACGATCTTACGCGTTACTACCAGCCCAGACGGACGCCCGATATTATCGATTCGGTCCAGCGCCTCAGCAAGAGCCGCCGCTGCTTGTACGTGCTAATCCGATCTGAAAGCGTCCTGGTGAACGCGCTGATCGAGCTGGGCGGATTGGGAGCGCTCAGTCCAAGAAATCAGCTCAAGCGAAGGGCCGCGTTTGAGAAACGCTGGACTTTCCAACTGCGCACGCTCTACCCCGGGACTGACTGCCGCAGCCTCGCGCCCTCGCTCCTCGATGCCGCCACCAACGCGTTGGTCGAGTTTCTGAATCGTCCGGCTACTGCTGAGGATGTCCCGCCGCCGGAGAACCCGGACGAGAGCGCGCTTTAGGAACCTCTATTCGATGTATCCCAAACGGCGCAGCGTCGCGGCCGGCTCGGGATCTTCGAAGGCGGCAGCGGCGATAGCTGCCTTCTGATGCCCGCGCTCCAGCGCCACGCCATAAGGCGCATCCACAAACTTGAACGTGCCGCGCAGCAGATCCAGATCGTTGGATGTGCCCGCCTTCAGCCCTGTGTCGCGGAGAAACGCCTTCGCAAATTGCGGATCCTGGACCGGAATCGCCACCACTTTCGTGTCCTTCCAGTTCAGCTTCGACATCCGCCGCGCCGCCGCATCGCAGTGCATGCATTCCGGATTGTAGAAAAACAGAAAAACGCGCCCCTGATTGAGGGCGAAGGCCTGGCCGTCCACCGTGATCGAATCCGGAGCTTTGAGCCCGGTTTCACGGGCCGAGTTGACGCCATAGGAAACGCCCGCGAACACGGCCACGATCCCTAGGATCACCGCCGCCGCTCTAAGATTCTCCGACGCTCGCGCCCACCAGCCCGCCAGCACCGCTCCGGCCAGCATTAAACCGTCGCCGATGAACAATCCTGGTCCGACCGATCGTTTCACCAGTGGGAAGCAACTGCAGTCCTTCCCGACCAATGTGGCATAGTTGGCGCCAATGTAAAGCATGAAGATGACCAGCAACAGTCCGACTATCCAGCTCCCCCAACGCCGGAAGCGGGGCACCAACACCAGAACCGCGCCGACCGTCTCAGCGATCCCCAGCGCAATCGTGCCAGGGAGTGCCAAGGCCGCAGGCACGTGAAACTCGCTCAGGAATTGCGACCACCGGAACGGATCTGACAGCTTCCAGGCGCCCGAGCTGAAGAAAATAACGGCAAGCAGTACTGCCGCCGTGCTTCCAATGGCTTTTTTCCAAGCCGGTACATCCAGGCTAGCGGCCGCCAACCCAAGTGCGGCTGGGTCCGCTGTGCTTTGGCTCATAGATAGCTCTATTTTACCCCTTGCCGGGGCGGGGGGCCCGGGGGGAGCCTTACCGCCCTGAATCCGCCGACGCAAAGAACTCTCGGGCCGCCGCAACCGTCCGGGCGATGTCTTCCTCGCTATGCGCCGCCGAAACGAAGCCAGCCTCGAACTGCGACGGCGCCAGATACACCCCCCGCTCCAGCATCCAATGGAAAAACTGGCGAAACCGGCCGGTGTCCGCGCGTTTGGCCGTCTCCCAGTCCGTCACCGGTTCCGGCGTAAAGAAGAACGTGAACATTGACCCCACGCGGTTCACCGTGACCCCCGCCGGCGGATCGGCCGCCAGTTGCGCGGTGCGCTGCTCCAACTGGCTGTAGATCTCCGGATGCGCCTTCAAGTGCCGCAGCATCGCGATCCCGGCGCTGACCGCCAGCGGATTGCCCGACAGCGTTCCGGCCTGATAGATGGGCCCCAGCGGCGCGACTTTGCTCATCACATCGGCCCGCCCGCCGTAGGCCGCGATCGGCAGGCCGCCTCCAATGATCTTGCCCAGCGTAGTCAGATCGGGCTTGATCCCGTAAAGCTCCTGCGCGCCGCCCAGCGCCAGCCGGAACCCGGTCATGACTTCGTCGATGATCAGCAAGGCCCCGTGCCCCTCGGTAATGCGCCGCAAGGCTTCCAAAAAGCCGGCGCGCGGCGGGACGCAACCCATGTTGCCCACCACCGGTTCGACAATCACCGCGGCAATCTGGCCACCTCGCTCGCGAAACGCCGTCTCAACCGCCTCCACCGAGTTGTAAGGAAGCGCCAGCGTGGTGGCGGCGAATGCCTCGGGTACACCGGCTGTATCGGCGATGCCCAGCGTCGCCATGCCGCTGCCGGCCTTCACCAGCAGAGAATCCACGTGCCCGTGATAGCAGCCCTCGAATTTGACGATCAGATCGCGCCCGGTGAACCCGCGCGCCACCCGCAGCGCGCTCATGGTAGCTTCGGTGCCGGAGTTAACCAGCCGCACCATCTCCACCGACGGCACGCATTCGCGGATCAGTCCGGCCAGCTCCACCTCGCGCTCGGTGGGCGCTCCGAAACTGGTTCCAATCTCCAGCACCTGACGCAGGGCCTCGATCACCGGCGGGAAGCGATGGCCGAGGATTAGCGGCCCCCACGACCCGACGTAGTCGATGTACTCGTTGCCATCCACATCGTAAATGCGCGACCCTTCCCCGCGCTCGATGAACAGCGGCGTCCCGCCCACGCCGCGAAACGCCCGAACCGGCGAATTGACCCCGCCCGGGATCAGTTCCTGGGCGCAGGCAAACAGTTCTTCAGATTTTCTGTGCTGCATGAGGCTAGATAGCCATTTTACGCGACGGACCGGTGCGCCGACCGCGTGCGAAGATTATCTAGCGGCAGGATGACTCCATGAGGCCCATTAAGGATGTAATCGAAGAAAAGCTTCCGTGGCTGTTCAGCGAATTAGGCTTCCGAATTGTGTCCTATTCCGTCGACCGTCGGGACACGTCTACGGTTGTGCTCGAATCCGATGGGTTCCGCCTTCCCTTCCGGCGCGAACTCGGGATGGTTGACGCGCAGGTCGCGGCGGACGATACCCGACATTCAGAGGGCCGGTTTACGAAAGAGGCTCTATCGGCAGCCGGCCCACTGTGATCCCCTCCGACCGGACGTTACTGCGCGATGGTGGGGTTCACCCAGCCGTTCTTCATCACGCCGTGCGACGGACGGAAGCTGAGATAGTCCACATGATCGGGAATATCGACCCAGCCGTGTATCACTCCCGGCGGAACGATGACCACGTCACCGACCTTCAATTCGATTTTGCGTGCGCCAACCGCCAAGCCGCCGCAGCCCGGACCATTCGGTCCGCCGTCGGGGTTGGATGTGCTGTGCCGGCCATTGACGATATGGCCATCAATGAACGCCGTGCCGCCGCCGGAGATGATGTAATAGCCTTCGGTCTGATTATCATGCGTAATGGCGCCCCGAATTGCATCCGCCGGCGGATTTGCCATTTGTTCTCCACACGGGATGATTTGGGCCGCTGCTTTGCCCCTCCCGGCGGTAGGCGCGGGCGGCGGGTTTCGAGTGGAGGCGCGATGAATGATGCCCACCTCCATGCTCCAGCCGTCGCCGATATCGACAACTTTGGCATTCTCGTCACGGACCCGCTGAGATTGCTCAGAGGCGCTGATCTTGTCGATCTCAGCCTTGGTGATGACAGTCGCGGTCGTCGGGTTTCCCGGCCTGGGCTGGGCGTAGACCGCCACAGGAATCAGAGCCGCCGCCGTAAGCAAAACTTTCAGTGCAGGGTTTTTCATAGCTTCCTCCTGAACCTTTATAGCTGATCGCTGACCGTCGGTCCACATTCCGCGGCAACTTCAGCGCGGTGACACGCGTTTCCCAGGTTGGCCCTAAGGAAGAGCGCTGCCGCCGCACTTCTAGGCCGAATAGGCAGTCGAGTGAAAGACCTAGCACGCCAGGTTGTGTTAAATCTCACCCGCGGCTTGATACGGGACCGACGCGGCTCATTGCGCCGAAGCTCGCGATAGCGTCCTTTATCATTCGCTATTTTGTTTCGTCGGCAAGAGCATAGCGTTCATCGGAACGCATGTTCAATAAGAAGCGAGAACCGACTCCGTGGAGACTTCTCGGCCTGGCTTGACGTTGAGCGGAAGCGCGATGGCTATTCGAGCGCCTCCCTCGTGCTGGTTGGACGCCTCAATCGTTCCTCCATGAGCACGCACGACAGCGTCGACAAATGCGAGGCCTAGGCCGTGCCCGTTCGAGTTCCATCGCGTCCTCGGCCGCATCTATGTTATGTCCGTCTTCATCGGTGTCTTGACCGGAATCGCCCTCGCCGCCGGCCGCCCCGGCTTGCCGGGAACCTCCATGCAGGCCGCCGCTTGAATGGCCTGCACCGGCGCCGCCTTGATAACCGCGCGTAACCGCCAAATCGACCGGCATCGCCAGTGGATGGTTCGCTCCTATGCGGTCACGTTTACCTTCGTCTCTAGCCGCGTGCTCAATCTCTGCCCCCCCTACTGGAGCCATCTCGGCGACACTCTGGCCGCCGTCGGGGTCATCGCTTTCACGCTGGCTTCCCTGCTGGTCGCCGAACTCGGCCTCAATTGGCGCGAGCTCACCACCCGCCGGGCCTGATGGGTCGCCGGCCTTGGCTCGGTCGCCGCCGGCTCACTCCACCAGCGCCAGCGCGATGCGGTCGATCGCACGCCTCACGTCCGCCCCCGGTGCGGTTGCGTTGTTCACCAGTAGCGAGAACGCCAGCGGATCATGTCCCAGCAAGGTCACGTATCCCGACAGGCTTCGCACGTGCGCCAAAGAGCCAGTCTTAGCATGAATTGCCCGCGCCTCCGCATGGTCTTCGAAGCGAGTCGCAAGCGTTCCATCGGCACCCGCGATCGGAAGCAAGTTCAACCAAACGTCGCGATAGCTGGATTTGTACATGTACGCAAGCAGTCTCACGACCGCGGCCGGAGTCACCAGCGTGCCCCTGCT
>DATJWJ010000021.1:0-35631 GCA_035501355.1 Bryobacteraceae bacterium
GCGAAGACGGGCTGGTGCACTATTGTTCGCAGCAGCGCGGGCGGCCGGGCATTCCGCTGGATCGCTACACGGTTGAGGATCTACGGCGGGAGGCGGCGCGTCCGAAAGGCTGTGCGCCCTTCTGCACGATCTCCTGCGTGCACCAGACCGCGATGTTGGACGATTTTCGCGAGCGGCCGCGCGAGACGCTGGCTGGGATTGTTGAACGGCGGCGCGCGGTGGATGCGGGGTTCCAGCCGCCCTGGCTGGTGGGCGCATTGTCGTGGATGTTTCTGGATAATCGCAGGCGCGGGGTCTTCGGAAAGCTGATGCTGGGCGCGCTGGGACTGAAGCCCAAAGCGCGGGCCAAGAGCGCCTCGGCTTCTAACTAGCCCACAGAGGCGCGGGTGCACCTCATCGCGTCGGAGTAAGCTCGCCGCGCCTTCGTTGTGGGCGATTTACTTAGAAGTCAGGCGAAGCCTGGCTAACGAACCCGGGGCCTACGGAGTGGCCACCGTGCGCACCGACTCCGATATCTGCTGCCCGTCTTTTTCCTTAACTTCCAGCCTGATGTTTACGTCGTTGGTCAGGGGCCGGTAGACCAATGCCCCATCTTGAAGTTGGCGGGCGTCGAAGGGTACCGCCTCGGCGATGTCGCCATCTGAGATCCGTATCAACCCGTTTTCAGCGGCTTGAATGGCGTTCGAGTCGTGATTCCAGAGAATCTCCAGCTGCTGGGGTTTCGGGACGACTCTCAGTCCTAAGGAAGTCTGAGCGAGCGGCGCAGGGTTGGCGGTCGCTTCGGGGTCGCTTGCGCCGTGGAGGCTGGTGGCCAAGCTGGCTACGGTGACCCCCAGAATGGCGAGCGCTACCGTGGGCAGAAGGTGCAGCCATTGAACTGGGAGGGGGCCTGGCTGGGGAACCGGCTGGGTAACTTCCGGCGCTGCTATATCCTGGGTCGGCATGCCTTGATTATTGGTGTCCGGCAGACCCTTCGAACAGTTTCCGCCCGTCCCGGTACGTCCTAGATCTGGGGATGTGCCCAGCGGTAAACCGAGGTACCGGATGCATGCGGCAGCGCATCGCGGGTTTATGGCTTTCCAGCCAAACGGGGCCTTGTGTTAGGATAATCGTCATCGAATGGCGAAAACGAAGTTCGATGGCGAATTAGCCGACCGCGATTTGTATTCCGGGCTGATCCGGCTGCACGTTCTGCATCACGCCGTCGAAGAACCCATCTTCGGGCTGGGCATGGCCGAGGAACTGGCGCGGCACGGATACCGCATCAGCCCGGGAACGCTCTACCCGTTACTGCATAGTCTGGAAAAAAAAGGCTACCTGCGTTCCAGCGAGCGCCGGAACGGGAAATCGCTACGCAAAGTTTACCGCGCCACGCCGCAGGGAAAGAAAGCGCTGCTGGCGGCTAAGAGCAAAGTGCGCGAATTATTCCGGGAGTTGATCGAAGGCCAATGAAGAAACCCGCCACACCGGTTTGTTTGCTTTTGTTCTTGATGGTTTCGCTTGACCTGCGGTCGCAACCCGCGCCTGGGCGGACGGCGCTGAGCATTGCACAGGCGGTAGAAGACGCGCTGCGGAATTATCCTTCCATCCGCGTGACGCAGGAACAAATGAATGCGGCCGCGGCGGGGATTCGTTTGGCTCAGACCGCGTACCTGCCGCGCGTGGACGGGCTGGCGCAGGTGAATCGCGCGACGCGCAACACTTTTTATGGGCTGCTGCTGTCGCAAGGAATCATTCCCGGCGTGGATGGCGTTCCAGCGAACAATCTCGGCACGGTGTGGGACAGCGGCTTGGGCGTGCTGGTGACCTGGCAGCCGTTCGACTTTGGTTTGCGCGCGGCCAATGTTGCGGCGGCCACGGCTGCGCGCGAGCATGCGCAGGCCAGTGTGAACCGGACCCGATATGACGTTTCGGTCGCCACTACCGACGCATACCTGACGGTGATCGCCGCGCAACAAACCGCGCAGGCCGCGCGCGCGGCGGTGGAGAGTTGGCAAATCCTGCTAAGAACGATTCACGCGCAGGTCGCGGCGCAATTGCGGCCCGGCGCCGACGAGTCGCGCGTCGAAGCGGAACTGGCAGCGGCACAAACTCAGGTGGCGCAGGCCGAACAAGCCATCGACGTGGCGCGCGCGACGCTGGGACAGTTCGTCGGCGCGGATTCGCAACTCAATGTGAACGCCGGCAAGCTGGTTGAACAACTGCCCGAGGAACGAACGGAGGCGCCGCTCCAGGCTGCGTCGAACCCGCTGGCGCTGGAGCAGAATGCCGCCATCGCGCAGGCGCAATCTCAGCTCACAGCGCTCTCGCGGACTTACTACCCTCAGTTTTCCGTGCAAGGTCTGGCCGCGGCGCGCGGCACCGGGCTGCTGACCAACGGCGAGCGGCTGGGCTGGCTGAACGGGCTCGCGCCGACCACGCAAAACTACGGTTTCGGCCTGACGGTTACGTTTCCGGTGATGGACAAGTTCGCCATACATAAAGAAGAAGCGATGCAGTCGGCCAACGTTCGGGCCGGGCAAGCCCAGTACCAGGTGATCGCAACCAATTTGCAGGCGCAATTCAATACCGCATTGGCGACGCTCAGCGGCGCGCGGCGGGTGGCCGCGAACACGCCCGTGGAAGTGTCATCGGCCCGCGTCGCGCTGCAGCAAGCGACCGCGCGCTACCAGGCCGGGCTGGCGCCGATCGACGATGTCGCCCAGGCGCAGCGCCTGCTAGTTCGGGCCCAGATTGACGATGCGCTGGCTCGTCTGAATGTCTGGCGGGCTCGGCTTCAAGTGGAGACCGCTCGCGGCGACATTCAGCCCTTCCTGACCGAGGCGACGCAATGAGGTGCAGGGGTGCGGTATGCGATTAGTTCTCGCGGCTCTTGGCCGGCCGGTCACGGTGGTGGTGTTTCTGATTGCGATCGCACTCGGCGCTGTGCTGGCAGCCAGGCGAATGCCGGTGGACATTTTTCCGCAGGTTGGAGATCCGGCCATCTATGTCGCGCAGCCCTTCACTGGCATGGATCCGGCGCAGATGGAAGGATACTTGACTTACTACTACGAGTATCACTTCCTGTACATCACCGGCATCGACCATGTGGAGAGCAAGAGCATCCAGGGCGCGGCGCTGATGAAGCTGGTATTCCACGAAGGCACCAACATGAGCCAGGCCATGTCGGAGACGGTGGGTTACGTGAATCGCGCGCGGTCGTTCATGCCGCCGGGAACGGTGCAGCCGTTTATCACGCGCTTCGATGCCGGGAGTGTAGCGGTCGGGTTGCTGGTATTTAACAGCGCCAATCACACGCAGGGTGAATTGCAAGATTACGCGATCAATCGGGTGCGGCCCTTGTTCGCGACCTTGCCGGGCGTTTCGGCGCCGCCTCCCTTCGGTGGAAACCAGAGAACCATTGTGGTGACGCTCGACCCGGCTAAACTGCAGCAGTATCGCATCTCTCCGGAGGAAGCCATCCAGGCCGTCAGTAAGTCGAGCGTGGTGATGCCTTCGGGCAATATGTGGACCGGCAAGATTGAGCGCATCGCGCGAACCAATTCAGCGCTGGGGGCGAATCTGGCTGAGCTGCTGGACACGCCCATCCGGCCGGTTTCGGGCACCAGCGTGTACCTGCGCGACATCGGAACCGTGGAGAACGGGACGGATATCGTGAGCGCTTACGCGCACGTGGACGGAAAAAGGACGGTCTATATCCCGGTCACCAAGCGTTCGGATGCGTCCACGCTGGCAGTGATTAACGCGGTGAAGGCCGCCATCCCCACTTTCAAGAAGGCGGTGCCGGAAGACGTGGACGTGAGCCTGCAATTCGATCAATCGCCCTACGTGACTAATTCGCTGCGTGGCCTGGTGATGGAAGGCTTGCTGGGCGCGGCACTCACGGGTTTGATGGTGCTGATCTTTCTTCGCGACTGGCGGAGCGCGGTGATCGTGGTCATGAACATTCCGTTCGCTTTGCTGAGCGCGGTGATTCTGCTGTGGCTGACTGGCCAGACCATCAACATCATGACGCTAGGCGGACTGGCACTGGCGGTGGGCGTGCTCGTAGACGAAGCCACGGTGGAAATCGAGAATATTCACACCCAGATGCTGCCCGGTGTTTCTCGCGCGCGAGCCGTGGTGGAAGCATGTAGCCGCACAGCGCTGGCACGCTTGCTCTCGATGTTTTGCATTCTGGCGGTGTTCGTGCCGTCGTTCTTCATGATTGGCGTGAGCCGGCAGCTTTTCGTGCCGCTGTCGCTGGCGGTGGCGTTTTCGATGATCGCGTCTTATCTTTTGTCCAGCAGCCTGGTGCCGGTCTTTTCCACCTGGATGATGCGAGAAGCGCATCGCGGGGAAGAACGGGAGGGGCTGTTCGGCTATTTGCGCAGATTTTACGATCGCTACTTGAAGGTCGTGCTGCGGTTTCGTTGGCCGCTGGCATTCGTCTATATCGTGTCCGCGTTCGCGCTGCTGTATTTTCTGTTGCCACAGATCGGAACCGAGCTTTTTCCCGACGTGAACGCGCCGCTGTATCGAATCCGGCTGCGCGCTCCGGCCGGCACGCGCATCGAGGAAAGCGAGCGCGTTGTTCTGCACGCTCTGGACGTGATCGAGCGCGAGGCGGGCAAAGACAATGTGCAGATTACCAGCGATTTTGTGGGATTGATCCCATCCAGTTATCCAGTCGACTTGATCCACCTGTTCACCAGCGGACCGCAAGACGCGATCATCCAGGTGGCTCTGAAGCCGGATGCGCCTCGAGGCGAAGTACTGCGGGAGCGGTTGCGGGCGAGCTTGAAGCGCGAGCTTCCCGGGACCGAAGTTTCCTTCGAGGCGGGCGACATTGTCACGCAGGTGATGAGCTTTGGCTCTCCCACTCCGGTTGAAATCGCGGTCCAGGGCGTCAATCTGCAGGACGACTACAAGTACGCGCAGAAAGTCCAGGCCAGCCTCGGGAAGCTGGACTTTATTCGCGATCTGCAGTTCTCACAGGAGATGAATTACCCCACGCTGGACATCAATATCGATCGCAATCGCACCGGCCAGTTCGGCTTGACCATGGCCGACGTGGTGCATTCGGTTGTGCCGGCGACGTCTTCCTCGCGGTTCACCGATCCGAACTATTGGCGCGATCCCAATTCCGGCAACGCCTTTCAGATTCAGGTGGAGCTGCCACAGAACCAGGTACAAAGTTACGAAGAGGTGGGCAGCGTTCCCGTAATGCTGGCGGGCAATCCCAAGCCGCTGCTGGATGACATCGCCAGTCTAAAGCCGAATACGATGCCGGGCGAGATTGACCGCTACAACGGCCAGAGAGTGGTCAGTCTGACAGCCAACATCCACGGCCTCACGCTGGGCGAGGCGGCGCCTGAGATTAGCCAAGCCGTGGCTGGAGCGGGCGCGCCTCCGCGCGGTGTCAGCGTTGTTACACGCGGCGAAATTCCGGCTTTGCAGCAGACCATTTCCGGGTTGCGCATCGGGCTGCTGCTGGCCGTGGCCGTGATCTTTCTGCTGCTCTCGGCCAATTTTCAATCGGTGCGGCTGGCGCTGGCCATCGTGCTCACCGTTCCCGCGGTTCTGTGCGGCGTTTTGTTGATGCTGAGGTTCACGGCAACCACGCTCAACATTCAATCTTTTATGGGGGCGATTATGGCGATCGGGATCGCGGTGGCCAACTCGATTTTGCTGGTCACTTTCGCCGAGCGCGCGCGGCACGAGAATCATCCGCCGCTGGAGGCAACTCGCATCGGCGCCGGCAGCCGTCTGCGCGCCATCTTGATGACCGCGGCTGCGATGATTTTTGGGATGCTGCCCATGGCTATCGGCTTCGGCGAGAGCGGACCGCAAGCTGCACCGCTGGGCCGCGCGGTCATCGGAGGACTAATCGTTTCCACGTTTGCGACGCTGACCATCCTGCCCGCGATTTATGCCATTTTGCAGGGCCGGGCGCCGGTTACTTCTCCATCGCTCAATCCCATGGATCCTGCGAGCAGATATTATGATGCGACTTAGACTGCTTATCGTGACCGGCATCGTGGCCGTCTCCGCGCCGGCGCGCGCGCAATCCAGCGATCTCGTGCCGGTGGTTTCAAAGCCAGTGTCCCGAACCGCGGACCTGCCTGCCGAGATCTGGCCGTACCTCAGCGTGTCGCTGCACGCGAAAGTCCCGGGCTTTGTAGAGCGCGTGCTGGTGGATCGCGGGAGCGTGGTGAAAGAAGGCGAGCTCCTCATCAACCTGACGGCTCCGGAAATGGACGCGCAGATAGCCGAGGCCGAGTCGAAGGTGCAAGCCGCGGACGCGGATCGTCTGCAAGCCGAAGCGCAATTAGCCGCCGCCCAGAGTACCTCTGAGCGCACCCAGGAAGCTGCCAAGACGCCGGGAGCCATTGCCGGGAACGATCTGGTGCTGGCACAGAAGCAAGTGGATGCGGCGCAGGCCGTGGTCAACTCCAGGCAAAAGGCGACCAGCGCAGCGCAATCGGCGGCGAACGCTCTGAAAGTGATGTTGGTTTATCTCAAGATCACCGCGCCGTTTGACGGCGTCGTCACGGAACGGCTGGTTCATCCAGGCGCGCTGGTAGGCCCGGCGGCGGATCCGGGTCTTTTGGTAATCCAGCAGGTGTCGCGTTTGCGCGTGGTGGTCCCGGTTCCGGAAGAAGACGTGGGCGGTATTATGCGAGGCGCCAGCGTTGAGTTTAGCGTTCCGGCGCATCCTCACCGCACCTACTCCGGCAAGATCGCACGCATCCCGGAAGCGCTGGATCAAAAGACTCGCACCATGCCGGTGGAGTTGGATGTCATGAACCGCGACGGGACGTTGGCACCCGGCATGTATCCCAGCGTCAAATGGCCGGTGCGCGGACAGGGCGCGGAAATGTGGGTACCCAGAACCAGCGTCGTGACAACGACCGAACGCACCTTCGTGATTCGCGATCGCGCCGGGCGCGCCGAGTGGGTGGACGTAAAAAAAGGCGTCTCTGAAGGCGACCTGGTCGAAGTGCTTGGAAATCTGAAAGCCGGCGATATGGTGGTACGCCGCGCCAACGACGAGTTGCGAGAAGGGACGGCGTTGCAGGCTCGCGCGAAATAGCTGCGATCGAACCGCGGATTTACTGGCCGACCGCTTTGCCGACCTTTTGGGTCACCGCTTCGGCCCCCTGGAGGCTTGAGAGCGCGTCATCCCACTTGTGGTCGCGCAGCGCGCCGGCGGCTTCTTCGAAGAAAAGCTGAAGACGGCTGACAGCAGCGGCAGTGTCCGCATTGAGGGACATGCCGCGGGCGGCCAGGTTCTGGCGCATGGTCTCGGCATTGTGCCAGGCGGTTGCAGCTTTCGCCGCATCCGTTTCGTAGCGCTGCCGCAAATCGGCAGCGGTCTCTTTATCAGCGTCGGCCACACCCTCCAGCTGCGGGGCCTTCTGCGAAAACGGGGGCTCGCTGGCTTGTTTGGGCGGCGCGGGGGCGCCAGGCGCCTGCTGGGGCTGTGCCTGCGGGAACGCGCAAGGAAAGGCAGCGACGGCGCGGGAGGCTCGCAACGCGGCGGCACGGGTCTGCTGATCGGTGGCCATGCTGTTCACCGTCATCAGGTAGGCAGTCATCTGGCGCGCCAGTTCGCGATTCGCCTCGTAGTCGCCGGGCGTGAGCGATGTACAGTAAGGCGCGGCCGAGAGCATGTACTGTTCGATTTGCTCGATATCGCGCACAGTCGCTTTGCCCGGGGGCTGTCCCATGACGCCCAGCAGGTTCCGACGCCACAACGGATTGCCTGCACCGCCCGAGGCGCGCCCCTTAGGGTTAGCAGGATTTGTAGGAATGGGAGGCTGCGCAGCCGCACATCCGAGGAGAAGGAGCGCTAGGGCGAGGCGCATCTTCTAACTTCCTCCAAGCTTTTGAGCCAGACGAGTGACCAGCGCTTCGGCGCGGTCCAGCGAGTCATTCGCCTTCTTTGCATCGTTTTTGTCGATGGCCTCGTCGGTTGCGTCCAACGCGGCTTCGATGCGCACACGCAGGCTGACCAAATCCGGATTCAGTTCAAGGCCCATGGCCTCCAGACTCTCTCCGATGGAATCCATGGAACGGAAATAGCCGATGGCACGCGTGGCCACCAGCCCCAGCCGGTGCTGTACCTCGCGCATCTCGGCCGAAGGTTTCACCGGACTGGACACCGGTTGGTCTTGGGCCAACATCGGCGCGCACGACAGGGCGAGCGCGATTAAAGCGGCTTTCATGGCGCTACTTCCTTACCACGTCGCCAACGACCGGAGCGCCGGCTCCCGAATAAGTTCCCATCGAGATACGGTCACGCACCACGGTGATAGTGATCTGGCCGAGCGGCGTAGTCTGCACGTCCAGAACTTCATGCGTGGTTGGATCGCGAATTTCTTTGCCTTTGTGATAGACGGTGAAGGTTTGGCCCGGTTTCAGTCCCGCTGCCGTACCGGCGTTGATTGTGATGGTGTTGCCGCTGACATCGGCCACCAGGGCATCCAGATCGTTCTCGCGGGCTTCCGCGCCGCCGTTGAGCGGCGCTTGATTGATGTCCACAGCCAGCTTGTTGACCGCGTCCATGGTGGCTTCGCCAATGATGGTTTCGCCGAAATTGGAACTCGCCATGTTCACGCCCCCGCCGCCACCGACTCCGCCTACGAACAACGCGGCGCCGAATCCTTTGCTGGTGCGTTTGGACTCGCCGCGCGCCTCGCCGCTGGCGACCACCTCGCTGGTCTCGGCATCGACGATGCGGTAATCGAGCACCACCACGGCCTTGTTGTCCTGTTTGTAACCTCCCGCCGCACCGCCCGCGCCTGGAACGATTGCGCCGGCTCCCGCGCTCACGCGCCGATCATCGCGGCCAAACACGACGATGTCGCCCATCAGCGTCAGATCCGCGCCGCGAATCTGCCCCACGCGTGCCCCGGAGCCTTTCTTCACGCGGTTGCTGGCGTCGAAATCCTGTTCCTTCATGACCTGATTCACTTTGCGCCGCTCGACGACGGTGAATCGTCCATCCTGCGCAATGCGCTTGGTGAGCAAGGCGTTGATGCCCTGCCCGATGTTCTGCTGGGTACCGAAGATTGACTGGACGGCGGTCATGACGGTGGAATAGTCGAAGTCCTCGATCGATAGCGCCTTCTTGGTCTGGGCCGGCGCGATCAGAGCTCCAGCCGCCATTAGAGCGATCAACAGTTTCGAGTTCATGGCGAAGTCCTTGATGGCCTATTGGGCCGCTGGCATTTTCTTGCGGGCCATATAGCCGACGGCGGGCTTGGTTCCCGAGTAGTTTCCGGTGGCGATTTTATCGCGAACGCTGGTGATGGTCATTTCGCCGGACTTTTCGGTCACCACGTCCAGCGTCTCCTTGGTCACGGGATCTTTCACTTCGCGGACGATACGTAAAATCTCGAAAGTCTCGCCAACGTTGACGCCATCGGCGGAGCCGACGTTGAGAACCAGGGTGTTGCCGGAGACATCGGCTACGCGCCCTTCCACCTCGCGCACGGCCTTCTTCATGGTGGCGGTCTGCTGTTTGAGGATGTCGGCCAGCTTGTTGACGCAGTCCTGGGTGGCTTCGCCGATGATGGTTTGGCCGAAGTTGGAGCTGGTCATATCGATACCCGCGCCTCCTCCACCGGCTCCCCAGACGCCGCCCATCCCAGCGAGTCCGCTACTCTTCCGCTCGGATTCCCCGCGGGCTTCCCCGGTGGCGATTACTTCGGACGTTTCAGCGTCGATGAGGCGGTAATCGATGGCAACGACGGCCTTGTCTTCTTCCTTCTTGATGTGGATTCCGGCGAAGGGGCCGCGAGCGAATCCGCCCGCGCCGATGTTGGTCTTCTTGTCGTCGCGGCCGAAGATGACGATGTCGCCGGCCAGCAAAGCGTCCGCGCCGGAAATGTTGCCTACGCGCGCGCCCGAGCCCTTCTTCACCCGGTTTCCGGCGTTGAAATCCTGCTCTTTGATCAAGTTGTCCATTTTGGCCCGCTCGACGATTACTACGTTGTTGGCGTCGGCCATGCGTTTCACCAGCATCGCGCGGATGCCTTTGCCGATGTCTTGATTGGTCTTAAAGACCGCCTGGACGCTGGTCATGACCGTCGAATAGTCGAACGCATCGACGATCACGCGTTTCTTCTCCGCTTGGGTGATAGCGCCGCTGGGGGCCGCGGGAGCTGGAGCAGCCGCAGCGGCCGGAGCGGGAGCCGGTTCAGGCGCGGGGGTGGCAACTGGTGCGGGCGCGGGTGCCGGCGCGGCGGCCGCGGCAGGTGCCGGAGCGGCCGCCGCGGGTGCGCTAGTTGGGTCCAGCATCACGCCGATGATGTTCTCAGACACCCCGGCGTTCTTCAACTTCACCAGGTCGGCGGGCGTCAGGTTGGCGGGCTTGTTGTCGCGCTGCAGCGTCTTGATGATGATGCCTTCCGACAGCCCGGCTTTCACGGATGCGATGACCGAATCCACTACCGATGGCTGCTTCGGCGGCGCAGCCTTGGTTGCCGCCTTGGGAGCGGCTTTGGGAGCTGCCGCCGGAGCGGGTGCTTGAGCTTGTGCCCCGACAACTGTGGCCAGAAGAGTAAATATTACTGGCAAACCCCATCTCATCCGAATTCCTCCAATTCAAAGAGTTAGCGCGGGCGCGGTACGACAGATTGTGCACAGACGCATCTCAGCGCTGTGAATGGTTTCACCCAGTATGTGCGCTTACAAAGCTGCTGTCAAGGCTCGACGGTACCTGCGTTTCCCTATGATTAAGGCCTTCGCCTGACCGATTTCTAGGCAACTGAAATGTAATGAAGCAGGCAGCTTGATTCTTTCAAGAATCTTCGACCGAGGCTGGGAGGTTGGGGAGTGTCCTTGAGGTATCATTCTCAACATGAAACCGTTGAACGCGGTAGGCCGAATTGTTGTCAGTCTTGCGGTGCCCCTTTTTGTGGCGTCTCTGTTTGCCAGCGACACGATTCTGCTCCACGGCCACATCTACACCGAGGATCCGAAGTCGCCCTGGGCTGAAGCGCTGGCGATCACCAGCGGCCGTATCGACGCAGTGGGCAGCGACGCTGAAATTTCGCGCTATCGGCAGTCCCTGACCAAGGTGGTCGATCTGCAGGGACGAACCGTAATCCCCGGCATCGTCGATATTCACGAGCACGTGCTGTATGGAGGCATGGCGCTGCATGGCTTCAATCTCTCGACTCCGGAGTTCAATATCACTCCCAACGATGAAGACGCCTTCGTTGACACGATCAAGGTTTACGCGGCCAGCCATCCGGACGAAAAGGTATTGTTCGGACGGGCGAGTTTCCCCACCACTCCCGATTCCGCGGCAAAGCTGGAGCTTTTGGATCGAGCCGTGCCGGACCGGCCGCTGGTGATTCACGCCACCAGCGAGCACGCGCTGTGGGTAAACAGCAAGACCTTGGCGCTGGCGGGAATCGGCAATAAACCTGTCGCGGACGCGACGCTCGAGAGATTCATCGTACGCGATTCGAACGGGCATCCGACCGGCGTATTTCGCGAGTCTTCCATGCAATTGATCAACAATGCGCTGCCGCCGATGCCGCTCGAACAGCGCGTGGCTTTACTGCGGGGAGCCGAGCATTACCTGAATCGATTCGGTATTACCAGCGTGGTGGAGCTGACAGGCGATCTGGGGGAGTTGGAAGCTTTCGCGGCGCTGCGCGATCGCGGCGAACTTACCATTCGCACACGCACTGGATTAGGCAAAGTGGCCGTGAATCATCACTTGACTCCGCAATTCCTGGCCGACCTCGATAAGGCTCGCAAGCTTTATCACGACGATTGGGTTTCAGCGAATCTGGTGAAGTTTTTCGCCGATGGAGTCGGCAATCCGCCACCGATGTTTTATGAGCCGGCCGAGTATAGAAGACTCCTGATCGAGCTGGACAAGCGCGGTTATCAGATCGTGACCCACGCGATCGGGGCTGGCGCGGTTCACGCGGTGCTGGACGCCTATGCGGATCTCGAAAAGACCAACGGTCCTCGAGACCGCCGGCTTCGTATGGAGCATGTATTCAATATCGAGACGGAAGACATGGCGCGCTTCTCGAAGCTTTCGACCATCGTGGGAATGCAACCGGCGTTTTGTTGCGGCGGCTTCGCCGGAGAGCACTCCAACGAGTTCGGCAGCGTCGAAAAAAGCGGGGCGCTATTGAGCTTCAGTAGCGACTGGCCGTGCAGTTGGCCTCCCGACCCGCTGGCCGGAATCCAAGAAGCACTCATGCGCGAGGTTCGCCGGCCTGTCACGATGCATGGTGTGGCGCCTGGGCCGCCCGAATATAATGCGCCGGATCAGAAAATCACCGTGGAGCAGGCGGTGGCAGCTTACACCAAGGCCGGCGCGTACGCTGAGTTCGCTGAAAACCGGATCGGGACGCTGGAGGCCGGTAAGGAAGCCGACCTGGCGGTGCTTTCTCAAGACATCTTTCACGTTCGTCCGGAACAGATCGGCCAGACGCAGGTCGTGATGACCATGGTGGGCGGTAAGGTGGTGTTCACGGAGCCTTAGGCATGCGATCATGAGCAATGGGGTCCTCCGATCGGCTTAGCGGTCGCTTTTGGTGTCTGATCGCGGCCACGTTTCTTGGCTTTCTTGGATTCGGCACGGTGCTGCCGGCGTTAGCGCCGCATGTTCGAAACGACTTGGGAGGGTCGGACCGCGCGGTCGGCTTCATCATCGGGACCTTTTCCGTCGTCGCTCTGAGCTGCCGTCCATTTGTAGGACTGCTAGCGGATCGCAAAGGCCGCAAGCGCGCGTTCCTCACGGGGCTTTCCAGTTGCACTTTGGCCGGTCTTTCCTACCTGCTGCCCTGGGGTTTAAGCGGCTTGTACCTTGGACGAACATTGCAAGGAATCGGAGAAGCCTGCCTGTACACGGGCGCGGCGGCGTGGGCCATCGAAGTGGCCGGAGTCCACCGCAGCGCGCGGGCCCTGGGATATTTGAGCAGCGGGATTTGGGGCGGGTACGCGGCCGGACCGCTGATCGGGCAACTGCTCGGCTCGTTCTCCAACGCGGCCCGATTCCAGGTGATCGCGGCGCTCACCGCCGCGGCGCTGCTCAGCCAAGTGCCGGAGGACTACCAACCCGCCGCTCACGCACGCAGGCGCCAATGGTTGCAACGTCATCTGATCCCGGCCGGCATCTCGGTTGGTTTCGTGAACGTCCACTATCCCGTCATCACCGGCTTCCTCATCCTGCACCTGGCGCGGCATGGCAACGCCGGTCCGGCCGCATTTTCTACCTATGCTGGATTCGTGCTGCTCTCGCGATTTTTCCTGGGCGGCCTGCCGGATCGGATCGATCCTCGGATCACGTTTTACTTTGGCCTGTCCGGAATGGCGGTGGGACTTGCCGTCCTGGCGACTGCTCCTGGATTCGTTGGGGCTATCATTGGGGCCGGGTGCTTAGGTTTCGGTTTTTCGTTTCCCTGGGCTTCGGTCGCGTCCACGGTATTGCGGCACACAGCCGAAGGCCAGCGCGGATCGGCCGTCAGCGTACTCAGCGCGTTCTACGATCTGTTTGTGGGGACCAGTTCATTTTCGGCCGGGATCGTCGCCAACGCATACGGATATGCCGCTGCGTTCATCATGGCCATCATTGCTCTGTTCGCTGCCGCGATTTCCGGACGATATGTCTTCGCCGCGAAATTTCCTGCGCCGGAACATTCTTTAGAAGCGCCGCTTGAAGCCGCCGCAGCTCAAGATTGACGCCAGGCCAACCCGATGAGAGACTACAGCGCCCGCGAACAACACGGGTGGTACATGTACGACTTCGCGCATTCGGCATTTTCAACCACCGTCGTCACGTTATTCCTGGGCCCTTACCTGACCGTGCTGGCCAAGGCCGCCGCCGACGCGCACGGCATGGTGCATCCGCTGCGCCTCGACATCGACGCGCGCAGCTATTGGAGCTATCTGATCAGCCTGTCCGTCATCCTGCAAGTGCTGTTTCTTCCGATGCTGGGCGCGGTGGCCGATTATTCGCGGCGCAAGAAAGAGCTGCTGGGGCTGGTTACTTACATCGGCGCCGGGGCCACAATCGCGATGTTTTTCCTGCAAGGGAACCGATACCTATTGGGAGGCGTGCTGTTCCTCATCGCCAATGTAAGCTTTGGCGCGGGCGTCGCGATTTACAACTCTTTCCTGCCGGAAATCGCGCCACGCGAAGATCGCGACACGGTGTCGTCGAAGGGCTGGGGGATGGGTTATGTGGGAGGCGGAACGCTGCTCGCCCTGAACCTGCTGCTGTATCTGAATGCCGGGCGCATCGGTATGAGCGATTCGATGGCGGTTCGAATCAGCCTCTGCTCGGCAGGCGTTTGGTGGGCGCTGTTCACCGTTCCAACGCTGGTGCGGATACACAATCGCGGTCCGGCGCACCTGTTGGCCGCGGGCCAGAGCGCCATCGCGACCGTGGTCCGGCACCTGGCGCACACCGTCGGCCAGATGCGGCGGTATCCGCAGACCATGCGATTCGTGATCTCCTTCATGCTCTTTAACGACGCCATCCAGACCGTGATCGCGCTGGCGTCGCAATTCGGAAGTGACGAACTCAAAATCCCCATCTCGCAGTTGACGCTGGCGATTCTGATGGTGCAGTTTGTGGCATTCTTTGGAGCCATGGGCTTCAACGCACTGGCTCGCATCATCACCGCCAAACGGGCTGTAGCAGTGAGCCTAGTGATCTGGTCGGCCACGCTGATCTACATTTACCTGGAAGTCAGGACCACTCTTCAGTTCTTCATCATGGCCGCGGTGGTGGCGCTGGTTCTCGGCGGCAGCCAGGCGCTCAGCCGTTCGCTTTACGCGCAGCTCATTCCGAAATTCAAGGAAGCCGAGTATTACAGTCTGTACGAGGTGACCGATAAGGGGACAAGCTGGCTGTGCCCGCTGTTTTTCGGCTTGGCGCTGCAATTCACCAAGAGCTACCGGATCGCGATCCTGTCGCTCATCATATTTTTCCTGGGTGGATTATTCGTGCTGCTGAGTGTCGATGTGGAACGGGGCGAGCGCGATATCGCACTCGCCCAGAACGTGTAGCGCCTATTCGCCCGAAGGCAGACTGAAGGCCAGATATTCGCCGGAATAGTTACCGCCGCTGACGGCAATGACGATGTACTGCTTGCCATCCACCGAGTAGGTCATGGGCGATCCACTCTGCGGAGCCGGCATCCACACCGCGCCCACCTGACGTCCAGTGGCCTTGTCATAAGCGCGCAGCATGGCGCCGCGAGGATGATCCGGCGTGGTGGTGATCTGCGGGTCGCCAAGGATGACCAGCGTTTTGGTCACCAGCAACCCGACGCTGCCCTGCTGGCCGGTCTTGGGAATGTTGAGTCCCTTGAGCGCGGGATGATTGCGAACCACGTCAGGGGTGTCGCCGTGCGGCACTTGCCAAACCAGTTCGCCGCGATCCAAGTTGATCGCCGAAAGCACACCGTAGGGCGGCTTGACCAGCGGCAATCCATCGACGCTGAGACCGCCGCCACCGCCGCCGCCTTGGGGAGGCGCGGACGATTGCGTTTGTCCTTGCGCTTTGAGGATCGCGTTCAACCGTGCCTGGCTCTCGCTGATCTTGGGCGCATCGGCAGCGCTTCCAAAGCCCGGACCTTCGTTCAGCCGAAATGGCCGGCCCGCTACCCCGGCCAGATATCTAACGTCGGAAAATCCCGCCGGCGGCTCAATCAACCCCAACGGCGACACTCCGGCGTTCGCGGCCTGCGCATAAACGGTGTGGGTCTCTGGATCGTACGCCGCACCCGGCCAGTTCGTTCCGCCGCCCAGAGTTCCAATGGTCAGCGCAGCGATTGGCCCGCCCACCTTGCTCACCACCGGATTCAAGAACATCGGACCCATCCGGTACATCTTCACGATCTCGGTCGCCTTCGCGCGCAACTCCGGCGTGAAGTCGATCAACTCGTCCATGGTGATGGCCTGCCGCGCATAGGCGGGCGGCTTGGTCGGAAACGGCTGCGTCGGCGAATACCACTCGCCCGGCACATCGCCTTTGGGGACCGGACGCTCTTCGATGGGCCACACCGGCTGTCCGGTGACGCGATCGAAGACGTAGAGGAACCCTTCCTTGCTCGGCAATGCCACAGCTTTGATCGCTTTGCCGTTGACGTTGATGTCGGCCAGGATCGGCGCTGACGACAGGTCGTAATCCCACATGGGGTGATGCACCACCTGGTAATGCCATTTCCGCTGGCCGGTTTTCAGGTCGACGCACACCAGGCTGTCGGCGAACAGGTTGTTACCTGGGCGATGGCCACCGTATTGATCAGAGGTCGGATCTTCCACCGGCAAGTAGACCAGTCCGAGATCTTCATCCACGGTCATCTGCGTCCACACGCCGGCGTTGCCGTTGACTTCGGCGGAATCGTTCAGCCAGGTGTCGTAGCCGTATTCGCCCGGCTTGGGAATCGTATTAAACTGCCAAAGCTTTTTTCCGGTGTGGATGTCGTAGGCGCGGACCAGGCCTTTGGTGTTGTTGTGCGTGATGGGCTGCGTGCCTTCCTTGAAGGAAGAGCCCACGATCACGACGTCTTTGGCGATCAGCGGCGTGGCGTGCAGGCCGATCTCGCCGGTCTCGAGATCGATCTGCTTGTCGAAGCCGGTCACTGCGCCGACCTTCAAGTCCACGACCCCGTGGTCGCCGAACGCGTTGATCTCAGCGCCGGTTTTGGCATTCAGCTCGACCAGGCGATAGCCCGGCGTCACATACAAGATGCGTTCGTCGCCCTTGCCGTCGGTCCAATAAGATAGGCCGCGACCGGAGAGCTGCCGCGGGGCGATAGCAGCGCGACGCCCTTCCCGCATGTTGTGCGCCCATAACAGCTCTCCGGTTTTAGGATCCAGCGCGATTACCGACCGGCGAGTTCCGGCAGTCGTGTAGAGCACGCCCTTGATCATCAGCGGCGTGCCTTCCAATTTGTATTCGGGACGCGGGCCCAGGTTGTCGGTCTTAAAGCGCCACGCCACTTCGAGCTGGTTGAAGTTGGAGGCGTTGATTTGATCGAGCGGAGAGTACTTGGTTCCCTTCTCGTCGGCGGTGTAATAGGGCCACTCGCCATTTTTCGTAGATGGTTTGCCGGTGGCTTGCCCCCACAGCGGGCTCGTGATAGAGGCGGCCAACAGAGCCACAAGAACTGGCACGCTCGTTTTACCAGACATTTTGTTCCTCCTGGACGTTTCCGTTCCGGTAGTGATAAGGATACACAATTTTCAGGTGGAAGTCGGTCGAGCAAGTGGACGGCCGCCCGAAGTACACGCCCGCAGTCCGGCGCTTTCCATGCCTGCACGAAACCCTCATCCTTTTTTGAAAGAAACCCGGCTTAGGATTCATTTGTAGTACGGTGGACGGTTTTGATTCTGCAAGGTGGGGTGGAATGTCTAAATTGTTTTGTTATCTAAGCGTAGCCGCAGTCGCTTTGGTTTACCCCGCGGCGATGTTTGCCGACTTTACACAGTCCAACGTGACTCTGCAAAGCGGCCAGAACTTCAATTTGGAGAACGGCGCGATTACCAGCACCGGCGGAGACTTCCAGTTCACTGGCAGCAGCATCACATTTGCGGGTAACGCTCTGAGCTACACCGTGGGTGTTGGTCTAGGAGCGGGAGGGTATGCCCTTACCGCTGAAGGCACTCTGCAGGCTCTTTATCCCGGCGTGTATAGCAAGAATCCCATCGTCAGCCCCGCTCTGGCGGTTAACACGGTTTTCGCCGTCTACGACAACAGCAAGCACTTTGCAAAGGTTCTGATCACAGCGCTCAGCAGCTCGTCGATCACGTTTCAATTTCTCACCTACGGGGCTACGGGGGGCGTTCAGGCGGGCGCTCCGACGATTACCAAGATCCAGAACAACTACAGCAACGTGGCCTTGGGCCTGCCGAACTACGGCATCGCCCCGAGCACGATCTTCGTGATTTATGGAACCGGGCTGGCGGATCCGACGGCCAAAGCGGTGCTGCAATCCAGCGCGCCTCCCGGCATTCCGACCACTCTAAACGGCGCGAGTATCACGGTGACCGTGAACGGCGTTACCACGCATCCTGGCATGTACTACGCGATCGCGAGCCAGATCGCAGCGGTGCTGCCGGCCAACACACCGGTCGGCACCGGAATCCTGACAGTGACCTATAACGGACTCACCAGCGCGAATTTCACCATCCAGGTTGTCCAGAGCGCCCTCGGCCTCGACACGCTTTCGGGATTGTCGGAGGGAATTGCGGTCGCCACGGATAGCAACGGCAATATCTTTAGCTACACAGCGTCCGCTGCGCCGGACCAGATCATCACGCTGTGGGGATCGGGCCTGGGCGCCGATACCGCCGACAGCGACGTCGAATTTACCAGTTCCCCCAATGCCGTGAATGTTCCGCTGATCGTCTATGTCGGTGGAATCCAGGCGCAGGTCCTTTATGCCGGCAGCTCCGGATATCCAGGGCTCGCACAGATCGACGTGAAGATTCCGGCGAACGTGACACCCGGGTGCGGCGTGCCGGTGGTCGGCGTAGTCGGGACATTCGTAAGCAACACCGTAACCATTCCCATCGGCCAGAGTGGCGGGGTTTGTCAGGATGACATCCGGGGACTGGATGGCAATGCGCTCAACACCACCGCGGCGCAGAGCAGCTATACGTCCGGAACTCTCGCGGTTGTGCTGGACACCACGCAGAAAGGCACGCAATCGGTTTTTGCGAGCGCGTCGTTCCTGCGCGACCAGAATCAGCCTAATACGTACGGATATGGTTACGTCACCGAGGGCGGATGCTTGGTGTTCCAGGCGCAGATAAACCTGACCGGAACCATCAGCTATCTCGACGCGGGAACTCTGTCGATCACTGGACCCACCGGCACACAGCCGCTCCCTAAAGTCACTCAGGGTGGAATCCTCACCTACACGTCCAACTTTCCTACCAGCTTTTTCCCGAGCACGGGTGGCACGTTTACGTTTACGGGAACCGGTGGACCTGATATCGGGCCGTTCAGCGTGACTGTTTCCGATCCCAGCCCGCTGGTCTGGACCAATCAGGCAGCCATCACTTCCGTGAATCGCAATCAAGACCTCACCGTCACCTGGACGGGAGGCATACCTGGCACGTGGGTGCAGATCGGCGGCGGCAGCACCACCATCAGCGTGAGCGGCACGTTCATCTGCTACGCTCCTGTGAGCGCGGGCCAATTCACGATTCCCTCATACGTGCTGTTGGCCTCGCCGGTGGGTAACGGCGGTATTAACCTGGTCAATCAGAGCAACAATCAGCCGTTCCACGCCACCGGTCTGGATATAACGACCGCGGTGGCCGAGACGGAGTCTTCGATCAGCGTGCCGTTCAACTGATTTAGAAAGGCGCGTCTTGCCGCAGACCGACAGCACTTACACCGGCCGGCAATGACGCGCTCGCCGCGTGCTTGGCTTTTCGCTCGTCCACCAGTCGTTTGAATTCGGCGTCGTCTAGATAGACGATGTCCATCCAAACCTGCACCATGTCATCCACGCTGCGCTCGCCGAAGCCGGCCCACATGTTCGGATCGGGATTGCGCCGGTTCGCCGCGGTGTTGTCGTGGATGCCGATCATATGCAGCACGGTGCCCGCCGGAAGCAGCGGCGCGACATCGTCGTCATAGACATAGTTGATATGCCAGTTGAAGTCGAAGTGATCCACCGAGCTCAGGATGGTGGTGGTGTTGTCCAGGTTGATCGCCTCCAGCGTCATGCCTTTGCCGCGCATGTGCATGTGCGGCTGGAAGGAATCGATACGCGCATTCTTGGTCAGGCGGAAATAGCCGTCGGTGCGGACCACGGTGTTCGGCGGCACTTCCAGCTCGTCGTTGGGAATGTTTCGCACGGCATAGGATCTGACTTGATATTTCGGGACGAAGTCCTTGGGATAAAACCGGAACGCGATGGTGGTGTGATTGGTCTGTTCCGATCCTGACGCGTTGTAGTGCATGTCAAAGCGCAGCCTGGTTCCCTTCTTGAGCAATCGGCCGCTGTTTTCGGCAAACGTGTCGCCATATTTGCCCACGGCGTATTCGGTCAACTGGATTCCCGACTCGGGCGTACCGGCTGGGGCCTCCGGCTCGATGGCGTACACCACGGCGTGATGCACGATGCGACGGTTGCTGGGTTTCACCTCCATAGCCTTGATCCAGCGGTCTTCGGGTAGAGTGACTTCGGCAAACTGATCGATCCACCAGTCCGACCCCTTGGCGTACATTTTGAAATCGTCGGTGGTCACCAACAGATCCGGCGTTCCGATGAACCAGGTGTTCTCCTTGGTGAAATCCAGAGGCTTCGGCATATCGGCCGGATTGCCCTGCGGCGCGCCGCTGTCGACCCACTTCACGACCGTCGCGATTTCATCGTCACTGAGCGAAATATCATTCTTGTATTTGCGAATGCCCACCGTCTTGTCCAAATGCCAGGGCGGCATTTCGCGCCGCGCCACGCGTTCTTTTATCGATCGCGCCCAGGGACGAGTTTCGTCGTAAGTCATGAGCGACATGGGCGCTGACGTTCCCGCGTGATGGCACGATTGGCAACTTTTTTGGAAGATCGGCGCGACGTCCTTGCTGAAAGTCACTGCCCGGTTGGCATTGCTGGTTCCGGTGGTCTCGGCTGCTTGAGCAACGAACATCAGGATCGGCGCAATCCCGATCAAACTAGCGCTGCGAGCTAACATTTTCCGCTCCTCCTTTGACGGTGACCTTGACGTTGACGTTGGTCCAACAGCAGTGATAACCGAAATTGCCAGCCACTTCTCCCGAGCCGTCGTCCACCACCAGCTGCAGGATGTACTCGCCCGGCTCGCTAAAATTTGCCACCGCGGCGCCCTTGCCATCCGACAATTTGCCCTTGGCGGGCTGGAACGTCACGTTGCCCGGCCCGCGGTATTTCTCCCACTCCATCGTCATTCCTATCGGTTTTCCGTTGCGCACCGGACGGCCGTCGTCGGTGGCCGAGACAGCGAGCGAGAGCGTATCGGTTCTTGCTATCGCTCTTTCCATCGGATCGACACTCACCACCGGCGGCGTGTTTGAATAGGGATTTTCGATGTTCGCTCCGCGCGTGGTGTATTTCCGGTCGATGATCCAGACGGGATTCAAAGTTCCGGTAACTTGCGCGGTCTGTCCATGCACCGTGAGCGTCCAGATAAGCTTGGTCTCTCCGAAATCTTTCGGCACGGTGACGCTGAAGATGTCTTTGTGGCGGCGGATGGCGAAGTGCGTAGGCTGTCCGCGATCGGCTAGTCCAGGTTGGAAATTGTTGTCCGGCCCCACCGGAATATCCGGCTGTTCCTCATAATTGCGGTTCATGTAGCCGAACCACATGTTGAAAGAACCGTCGGGATTGGTGTCGTAGCCCTCGAACACCGGCGCGACGCCCTGCCCGCTCCAATGCCGAAGCTGGACGAGTTGAGAGCGAACGGGCTGGCAAATCGCAAGCATCGCGACCGCCGCCAGATACACGCGTAACGGCTGTCTTAAGTGAGCCAACCGGCGACCCTCCGACTAAACGCTCTAATCGTACCGCCGGCGTTGGGGGGAGTCAACGGGAGTGGTGGATAAGAGGAAGGAGGCGAGTTGCTTCGCAGTCTGAGGAGGTAAGCGGAGCGCATTGCTTGTTGAGGTTTTGGTCTGGCGGTGAACTCGCGGTTCATAATACTCTTAGATTTTGAAAATCAAGACCATTCTCGTGGTCGTGGTAATCGCCGTCCTGGCGATCTTGTCGGCCATCTTCCTTCCTCGCAACACGGACTTTGGCGCATATTGGCATGGCGTCCGTAACTACATGAATGGCACTAAGCCGCTGTACGGTCCTCTGAGCGGCATGGAGTATCCGCAGGAATTCCGGTATCCCCCGGTTACGGTTCTCTTCTTCTTGCCTCTGACTCGCTTACCGTTGCGCGTTGCGAGCTTCTGCTGGATTCTGATGGCGTGGGTGGCGTGCAGCATTGCGACATATCTGGCCATCCGCGCGTGGAAACTCAGGTTCACCGTCGGCGGCACACTGCTCGGCGTCATTTTCCTGGCGCCTTATGTGGTGCTCGCCGTCAAGTTCGGCAATGTGCAACCCTATCTGATCGCCTTGGTGCTTTTGGCGTTGCTGTTCGCCGAGACTCATCCCGGCTGGAGCGGCCTGGCGTTGGCCGTCGCGATTTGTTTCAAAGTGTGGCCGCTGTTCTTCGCTCCCTGGTTGCTGCTGCGCCGGCGCCGTTCAGCGCTGTATTATGCGGGCGGCGCCACCGCCGTCCTTTGGACCGCGCCGGTGTTATTTTTCGGCTGGAGCCGATACCTGTATCTGCTGCAAGATTTTTTCACGCACGTGGTCGCGCTGGCATCCGGGCCCGAAGCGGTATGGTATTCCAGCCAATCGCTGCGCGGTGTTCTACTACGCCTGCTGACGCGCTCGGTGCATCCACGGGACGGCTATCCGGATGTCAGCTTCGCGTCGCTCCCGCCCGCTCTCATGGTGGACTGCTATCTGGTTCTGAGCATCCTGATTTACGGGTACGCCGTGTTCGCCATGTGGCGCTCGGATGAATCCCGGCGCTGGCTGTGGGACGCTGGCGCGTTCGTGCTTTTTTCGGCCTTACAGCCTTTCTGCATGAATTCCAGCCTGATTTCGCTGCTGCCGGCGATCCTGGCCGGTGCGCACGTTTACTCGGCGCCCGCCGGCCAATTTCCCGCAGCGGCCAAGCGAGCGTTTCTGGTGGCCTGCGTTTTAGTGGTCCTTTCCATCTCGCCTTATCTTCCGTTACAACGCGAGGTGCTGATGCTGGGGATCGATTTTTGGATCATGTTGGCGCTGGCGACGGGCCTGGGTTTTGCGGTCCACACGGGGGCTCGCAAGCTGCACCCAGCCTATTCCGCACAGCCCATTTGATCAAGAACTACGGGGTCTTGCTGTATTGGGCCTCCAGCGAAGATTTCAGCTCCAGCACATCTTTTTGCGCCGTTGCACGCGACTTGTGCTCTACGACTCCCCTTTTCACGGGCCCAAACAAACCAGACAGCCCGTCGGTTTGAGAGCGATTGACGTACACTACCCATAACCCGGGTTCGGACGTCATGTCGGATTGCGGGACCAGAATAACTACGCCGAGCGAAGCAATGAAGTAGTGATCAGCGTATATTTGTTTGATCGCGAGAAACACCCAGGGTCTGCCATTGCGCACGGTCTTGTAAGTGAGCATGTCGTTGACTGTGAGAACCGGCTTCAGTCCGAACTTCGCAGAGGACCAGTACAAGAGGCTCTCGATTTCCGGGCAGGGTGGTCCGGAATAAGATTCGAGACAGTCATAAAGAGGCGGGCCATCGCGCCGCAGCAAGGCGAACTCTTGAAGCAGACCCAGAAACGCATCCAAAGATCGCACCGGCGGAAGTTTGTCGGCGTAGGTGATCAAGGCCGAGTTTCCTTTACTCAGATACGTGGTGACGTACTCGAACAGCAGTTTGCGGAACGCACTGTCGATCGGGGCCGTCTGGTTGGCGGAAGCGGCGGCGGTCTCCGTTGTGAGCTGCTGCATCATTTCCGCCGACAGCTTCACTCCACAACTGCCGGGCGTGCACTGGGCGAGATCCTTGATTTCCGCCGGTTGCAGAGCCAGCGCTTGTAAATCAGCCTCACGCGGTGGATCGCTAAATTCGCTGACGATCAGAGTCTGCGGCCCGCGCTCCAAGGTTGGCAAATGACGAAACGCGTTCACAAAGAATTCGAGCGGGACATTGATGCGCGTGGCAGCCGCTACCGCGAGCTCGCCTTTCTTGTGATGCGGGAGAACCCGGGTGATGGTCTGACCCGATTCGAAGGCGGTGAGATCCTCGGCCGTCATGCCGGCTTGATTTTGAAGAAATTGGATGAGATCTGGCGGCGCCGGAGACGGGTCTTTAGCAAGCGCCTGGGTGAGGAGCAGAATGCTCAAGGTCAACGGCGCCCGCGGTGCTCTTCGCGCATGCCAAGCCAGCCCCTGCTTAATGCGCACTGAACAACGCGGCGATCTGTTTCGCGTCCTCAATCAGCGCAGCTAACCTGGCGTTTTGACCGGCGCCACAATTCAGATCGGGTGTTTCATCGCCATGGAACTGGACGGTGAGCCTGGTACCGAAAGACACGCTCTTCATGCACCTGGGCCTCGGCAGGCCGGAAAATGGACGCGCTGCCTCCAAATCCGAATAAAGACGATGGGCCAGGCCCGGCGGCAGCTTGCGTTTCATCGGTGTCAGGACCGGCTGGCCTTCCGGCTGCTGGTGCGCGCGCGGCATGGGAGTATACTCGGCTGCGCCATCAGGCTGTACCACGATCTTGAAACCCGCCGTGTTGGTGGATCCGGAATTCACGATCACAGCTGAAGCTCTATCGACCGGCGCCGCGACAACCCATGCGACGGTGGCGAGCAGCGCTGCCAGCATCGAGGACTTGGCAAACATTTCTCCCATCCTATTAAATTGGACTCCCTGGAAGAAGAAAAGGCACGGCTGCTTGGCGGGCGGAACGCGGTCGGGACTATCACTGTTACGTTCGAGCTGTCATGGGCAGTTGATTTGAAATCCGGCCCAATCGGCGTCTAAGAAACAGCTAGGTCTTTTCCGGTTATGGCGAAATCACAACGTCGATTAACCCTCGAACAATCCGCGCAGGATCGGGCTCGCGATCTAAGAATCGTCACGGCTCTCCTGGCTGGGCTGATGATCCTTGCGGCGGCAGGCTGTCGCGGCTACTACCCGGCCGAACAGCGGCAGAACGCTCCGCGGGCCAATCTTTCGAATGCGCCGCTTTCCTATGCGAACGTGGTGCAATACGCGGCGTCCGCGGTAGTCACGGTGCGCGCGGAAAAGCGCGTACAAACGCCTACACAGTATCCTTTTGGCGGCGGCTTTCTGCGCCAGCTTTTCGGCGGGGGTTCATTAGGTCCGGGCGGCGGAACGGAGGAGGAACGGTCCCTCGGATCGGGGGTAATCGTAAAAGCCGACGGTCACATACTCACCAACGATCACGTGATCGATGGCGCGCAGGACATCAAAGTAGATCTGAGCAATCGCCAGACTTATTCCGCGAAAGTAGTGGGCGTGGATGCGCCGAGCGATCTGGCGGTTCTGAAGATTTCGGCCGGAGGCCTGCCGGTATCGACGCTGGGTGACTCCGATAAGGTGCGGGTCGGCGACATCTGCCTCGCGATTGGGAACCCGCTAGGAGTGGGCGAGACAGTTACTTCCGGAATTATCAGCGCAAAAGGACGTACCACGGGGCTCAGTAACGGCTCGTTCGAGGATTTCTTGCAAACCGACGCGCCTATCAATCGCGGTAACTCCGGCGGCGCGCTGGTCAACACCACCGGCGCGCTGATTGGCATAAATTCGCAGATCATCTCGACCACCGGCGGCAGCATCGGGCTCGGCTTCGCCATCCCCTCGAATATGGCGAAAGTCGTCATGGATCAACTGATTCGTTCCGGCAAGGTGACGCGCGGCCACTTGGGCACGACGGTTCAATCGCTGACGTCGGACCTGGCGCAGAGTCTCGGCATCCAGAACACGCAAGGAGTCCTGGTTAGCTCGGTGGAACCTGGCAGCCCGGCCGATAAAGCCGGTCTCAAAGCCGGGGATGTTATCACGGCTATGAACGGCAGAAAGATAGAAGATCCGAATACTCTGCGCAACGAAGTTGCCAATACGTCGCCGGGCGCCACGGTTGCATTGACGATAATACGTGACGGCAAGCAAATGGAGTTGCGGCCGACGTTGTCGGAATCCTCCGCGAACGCGACGCCGCAAAGAGGACGCGGTGGACCAGCCGCTGTGACCGGCAAGCTTGGGGTTGCAGTTGAGCCGCTGACGGCAGACTTGGCTTCCGAGCTTGGACTCAAGCCGGGCACCACGGGGGTTGTCATCACCAACATCGACCCGGCGGGAGCGGCGGCTAACGCTGGACTGCAGCCGGGCGAGGTGATCGTTCAGATTAACCATCAGCCGATTCGCTCGGCCAGCGACGTAGGCCCCGCGCTGGCCAAAGCTAACGGCCGTCCGTCGCTGCTGCTGGTGAATCGTGGCGGTCAGCCGCTTTTTGTCAGCGTGGGCGCAGGCTAACGCAGATAAATCCCCAGAGCGCTCCTGCACTCACCTCATCGCAAGCTTGATTCTAAGTATTCAAAAGCGTAGACTGGCTTGCATTGCTAAAGTATTAGCCAGGAGCGCAGATCCATGGAAAAAAAGGACGTAGTGGACGCCACGCCACCCCAACGCGTCGGCCGGCGGCAGTTCATCAAAGGCGTCATCGCTGGAGGCGCAGCTGCCTCCTCGGTCGGCTACCTGTTTCGCTCAGCCGTTCTGGCCTCGGCCGCCGGTTCCGTCGAGCGGCTGGTCACTCTGAACGTGAATGGACAGTCCCGGCGCGTCGATGTTTTGAAGCAGGAAACCCTGGCCATGACGCTGCGCTACAAGCTCGGCCTGACGGGCACCAAGCTGGGATGCGACCGCGCCGAATGCGGCGCCTGCACGGTTCTAATTAATGATGTCCCGCATTACTCCTGCTCGGTGTTGACCCACACGGTGCGGCAAAGCAAGATCATGACGATTGAGGGCTTGTCCGCGCCTGACGGAAAGCTCCATCCGGTGCAACAGGCCATCGTGGATGAGCAAGGCTTCCAGTGCGCGTTCTGTATGTCCGGTTTCATCATGGCCACGGTCGGTTATCTGAAGACCAACCCCAAGCCGACCCGCGCGCAATTGGCGCACGGAATTTCCGGCAACCTGTGCCGGTGCTGCGACTACAACAAGATCATGAATTCCATGATGAAGGCCGTCGAGTACATGGAGAGCGTCTAAAATGTCTGCCACCAAAGAGAATAAGTACAAGTACATCGGGCACGACTATTCGACGCCCGACCTGATCGCCAAAGTCAGAGGTCAATCGAAATACGCCGAGGACTTCCGCGCGGACGGAATGGTTTTTGCCAAGCTGGCGCTGAGCCAGGTGCCGCACGCGAGGATTCGCCGGCTGGATGCCCGCAAGGCGCTGGCGATGCCGGGAGTGCTGGCGATCCTGACCGCCGACGACGTGCCCGTGGCACAGCCGGGACCCGAGGACCCGCCTCCGATCGGCCGGCCCGAGCTGGCACTGACCAATGAGCCGGTCTATGCCGGCGAGCCGATCTTCGCGATCGCGGCCGTGGATGAACACACCGCCGCCGAAGCCGTCGAAGCGGTGGAAGTGGACTTCGAGCCTCTTCCTTTCGTGATTGATCCGATGGATAGCTTGCGGCCGGGCGGGCCCAACGCGCGCCGGGACGGCAACGTTTACTACCAGAACTCGAAAATCAAGACCATCAAGTGGACGTCGAAGGATTTCGAAGAGGTTGCCGCGGGACGTCTGCCGTGGGGCGCGCAGGCGGGCGAAGAGGCGGGATACGGCGACGTGGATGCCGCATTTAAGGCGGCCGACTACGTAATCGACGAGACCGTGTTCCAGCAGTCCACCTCTCACGCGCCGCTCGAGCCGCGTTCGGTGATGGCCTACTGGCAGAACGGCAAGCTGTACATGTTCGGCTCCACGCAGAGCCTGGCGCAGACCGTGGATGCGGCCGCGCGCTGGTGCGGAATCAAGCCCGACCAGTTGGTGTTCGTCAGCGAATATTGCGGCGGCGGCTTCGGAGGGAAAATCAACGGCGCGCAAACCATGGCGATTCCGGCGCTGCTGTCGAAAAAAGTCAACCGGCCGGTGATGATGCGAATTTCGCGCGAGGAGGAGTCGTTCATCGGACGGGTGCGTCCGGGCATCCAGGGCCGGATCAAGATCGCTTTCCGCAAAGACGGCCGGATCCTGGGGATGGACATGCTGTTCATCGAAGACGCCGGTCCGTATGCGCAGCAGGGTGACGCTCAGATCGCGGCCATGTGCGCGTCGCTGCTTTATCAGCCGGCGGCGGTGCGGTTGCGAGCGCTGTCGATAGCCACCAATACGGCCCCGCGCACCTCGCAGCGCTGTCCGGGCGGCCTGCAGGCGGTGGCTATTTGCGAGCCTTTGGTCGATAAGGCGGCTCGACAGCTTGGCATCGATCGCGTACAGATCAGAAAGATCAACGCGCCGTCCGACAATTCGCCTTGGGGATTTCCCGAGAAACCAGGCGGACCGCGCGCCACCGTGACCAGCGCCAAGGTTCGCGAAGCTCTCGACCGCGGCGCCGAGATGTTCAAGTGGGAAGAGCGCAAGAAGCGCAGCGCGCAGGCCAGCGGCACCAAGCGGCGCGGCGTTTCTGTCTCGGTGGCGACGTTCTTTTCCGGCAGCAACGGATTCGACGGGTTGCTGCTGATCAAGCCGGATGGAAAGCTGTATGTGCACCAGGGCATCGGGAACTTAGGCACGCATTCGGTGATGGACACGGCGCGAGTCGCAGCCGAAACATTGGACATGCCGTGGGAGAAAGTTGAGGTTGTGTGGGGCAGCACCAGCGTCGGCGTGCCCTGGAGTTCCACCCAGGATGGCAGCCAGACCACCCATGCGCATAGCCGCGCCAACTACGCCGCGGCGTTGGACGCCAAGGCCAAGCTGCAGGAGATCGCAGCGAAGAAATTCGGCGGCAAGCCGGAGAATTATCAGGTCGGCAACGCGCGTGTTTTCCCGAAGGGCAGCCCGGGCGGCGGCATGTCGTTCGCGGACGCGGCCAAGCTCGCCATCCAGATGGGCGGTAAATACGATGGTCACGAAGTACCCAAGCAAGTGCACCAGATGACCAAGGACTCCGTGAAAACGCTGGCCGGACAGGGGCTCATCGGAGTCGCGAAGGACGAGTTCGGTGGGAAGGGTGTGCCGCTGTCGTTCGTTGCGGGATTCGCCGAGGTCGAGGTGGATATCGAAACCGGTCAATATCACGTGATTGACTATTTGGCGGTCGCCGATGTGGGCACGGTTCTGCACCCTCGCGCCTTGAGCGGCCAATTGCACGGCGGCGCGATTCAGGGACTGGGGCACGTCAAATCGCAAGCGTTGATTTACGATCCACACTACGGCCAGGCGGTGGCGAAACGATTCCATCACACCAAGCCGCCAACCATGCTCGACATTCCAAACGACATGCAATGGGACGCCGTAAACATTGCCGATCCGCAGACGCCGGTGGGCGCCAAAGGTGTGGGTGAAGTCGCGGTGGCGGCGGGTGCGTCGACTATCTTCTGCGCGATTGCCGACGCGGTGGGAGAAGATTACCTGCGCCGCACGCCCATTCATCCCGGCTACATTGTTACCTCGCTCGAAACCAAGACTAGAACTTATCACCCGCTCATGGCCTACATTTAGGCTCGGCATCGCCCGAGGCGCGGTTCGCAAGGAGATTTTTTGTGAAACGATTAACCGTCGTACTGCTGGCGGCTTGCGCCGCATTTGCTCAAAACAAAGCCACGCCCGAAAAAGAAGCCGCCATGAAGGCCGACCTGGCCGGCGAAATCGATCATATGAAGAAGCAGGCCCAGGTGATGGTCGACACCGTATTCAGCTTCGGCGAACTGGGCTATCAGGAAATCGAGACGTCCAAATATCTGTCGGGCGTTCTCGAAAAAGAAGGCTTTAAAGTCCAGCGCGGCTACGCGGGAATTCCCACCGCGTTTGTGGCCACCTGGGGCGAAGGAAAACCGGTGATCTCGCTCGGATCCGATATCGACGACATTCCGCAAGCTTCGCAAAAGCCGGGGGTCGCCTATCATGATCCGATGATCGAGGGTGCGCCGGGACACGGCGAAGGACACAACTCCGGCGTGCCTCTGCAAATTCTAGCGGCGCTGGCGGTGAAGCGCGTCATGGAACGCGAGCACTTGAAAGGAACGCTGCAGATCTGGCCGGGCGTGGCGGAAGAACTGCTTGGAGGCAAGGCCTATTATGTTCGCGCGGGATTGTTCAAGGATGTCGATGTTTGTTTGTTCGCGCACGTGGGCAATAATTTCGGCGTAGGCTACGGGCCCACGGGCGGCAGCGGACTGGTGTCGATTGAGTACCTGTTCACTGGAGAGAGCGCGCACGCCGCCGCGGCGCCGTGGCGAGGAAAGTCGGCCCTGGATGCGGTGGAGCTGATGAGCGCCGGATACGAATTCCGGCGCGAGCATCTGCGATTAGCGACGCGCGTGCACTATGTGATCACCAATGGAGGCGATCAGCCCAACGTGGTGCCGCCGAACGCGTCCATCTGGTTCTATTTTCGCGAGGCCGATTACGACCACATCATGAATCTGTGGCGCATCGGCGACAACATGGCCAAAGCCGCGACGCTGATGACCGACACCAATTACACGGAGCGGCTGCTCGGGACCGCGTGGCCGGGATATTTCAACCAGCCGCTTGCCGAGGACATGCACAAGAACATGGAGAAGGTGGGGCTGCCGCAGTGGTCCGACGACGACCAGGCGCTGGCGCGCGCGCTGCAGAAGGAGTTGAAAGTTCCGGTGCGTGGGTTGGCGACCACCATATCGCCGCTGCGGGCGCCGCGAGCGCAGGCCCAATCGGAAGAGGAAGGCGGCGTCGGGCCGACCGGCGGGCCTTCAGACGATATCGGCGATGTTTCCTGGAACGTGCCTACCGTGACGCTAGGGTATCCGTCCAACATTCCCGGCGGTCCTGGACACAATTGGGCCAATGGAATTTCCATGGCGACGCCCATCGCGCACAAGGGCGTGATCGCCGGCGCCAAAGTGCAGGCCATGACGATTCTCGATCTCCTGCTGCATCCCGAGTTGGTCCAGAGCGCCCGCGATTATTTCAACGTGCAGACCAAGGACGTGAAGTACCACAGCTTCCTGCGCCCGGAAGATCAGCCGCAGACCTGGATGAACAAAAAGATCATGGATCAGTACCGCGATCGCATGAAGGCTTTCTATTACGATTCATCGAAGTACGACACGTATCTGGAGCAGCTTGGGATCAAGTATCCGACAGTTCATTAACCTATTGGATAAAAAGACTTCATCATCGCGATGAAACCGCCCGCGTCCGCGGCGTATCTCAAATCAAGTGGGCAAATATACTGGTACGGGGCTGCGGTCGCCGGTATTCGCCGTGGCGCCGCTGCTATGCTGTCTCCTGCACGCACAAAAAGTAACTGATTCGGGCGCGGATCTAAAGAATCCGGCCGCAGCTGCGCCGGAAGCGCCACCATTTGTAACTTGTCCGGCTGGCGGCCCGCTCGGGGCGCTGGAGCTAAGCGTAGAGGCGGGCGACCAAAATCTTCCCTTTCGGACTATCAACCATCTGGGCGAGGGTGACACGGTTCTCTATTCGCCCATTCTGCGCGGCAAGGAAAAGCGCCCGGGCGAGATCGCGTTGGTCCTGGTGCCGGAGAAGCGGCGCGCCGATCAGCCGGATATTCTCGTCACCGATCCGAAGCCCGCGGACAAGCCCGAATCGTGGAAAATGAGCCAGACCATTTCCGTCGCTGCGCTGGTGTACGGTCCGGCGGGGCTGAGCAGAAAGAAGGTGGCAAAGTTTCTCTCGCAAGACGAGGTTCTGGTTGCGCAGCTCGCCGATTATGCGGACAAGACCGCGCAAGCTGAACAATTGGTGGCCACGCTGTCCAATAGCGAGAGTTCGGCGGCCAGTGTGAATGCGGCTTTGAACGGCTTTGCGTCCGAGTATGGATTCGCGGTGCAAGTGGACCGTAACGCTCCGGTGACAACGCAGGCGGCGACAGTTTTCGCAGCCATGAATCCGCAGCTGGCGGCTTACAATCCGCTGGCCAGTTCTACTCCGCAAGCCGCCGGGCAAACGGCGAGCCTGGCCACTATGGCGGGCACGCTCTTCTTCGGAAGCCCGATTGGGCTGGCCGCGGGCGGAACCGCGATGCTGCTTGACCTGCGCGCCATCGCATTTCCCGATACACAATTCCGTGCTTCGTTCGCGAGGCCGCTGCCGGGGTTGCCTGCGGGCGTCAACCTATGCGGCCAGCAGAGCCCTCTGCCGCCGCACACCCGAGCGGCTTTCATTTGGGCCAGCCGCGTCCCGAACATCTCCGGGCCTCCCATCCACATCGGGGCCGCGGATTTCATCCCCGCTGCGCAGAAAACGCCTCTTCCGGTAGACGTGCCGGAGCCCGGCTGGAAATATCTGGATAACGCGCGTGAGTGGACGCTGGTGAGCGGCGAAAAGAAATTCAAGGTTCCAGTGGTGAAACTGGGAAATCAGAAAGCGCTCGAGATCGATTTGACCAAGGTCAAACTTCCGCCGGGCGATTACAAGCTGACCGCGTTTTGGGATTGGACGCCGCTCCAGGCCAACGGAATCGTGCACGTCAGGCCGCTCAGCGATTTTAAGGAGGCACGCCTCGATCCGGCCTCGCAGGATCGTCTGCTCGAGAAATCCGGCAAGGTTGCGGCGACTTTGCAAGGCAGCGATTTCGAGTTCACTACCAAGATCGACTTGCAGAGGCCCAACGACGAATTCGCGACGCCCGAGAGCGTTCGATTCAAATTGCCCAAGGGTCTGCGCCAGGGCGTGCAAGATCACCTGGACGTACAGATCGACACCGGCGATCTGGATCCGGGTGCGTACAAGCTACTGATCTCGCAGCAGGACGGCAAGAGCCACGCGGTGGAGTTCAAGGTGCTCCCGAATCCGCCCAAGATCGACAATCTTCCAATTGTCGTCAATCAGGGCGTCGTCGCGCAGCACTTCGTGCTGAAAGGCGAGCGGCTGGAGCAAGTGAGTAAGTTGGAAGCGCCGGGCGCCGTTCTGGATCTCGGATCGCCCGGTGCGGATCAGACCGAACGAAGCGTCACGGTGGCGCTAAAGTCCGTCCGGCAGCCAGGAACCGAACTGCCGGTAAAAGCGTACCTCAATGGCCGCAGCGCGCCGCTTACGTTTCCCGCTGCGCTCGAAATCATTGGACCTTTGCCGGCGATTACGAGCACTAAACTTTCACTGCCGGCGGGAATGGCCATCGCGGTACACGCCGATGAGTTCCCTTCCGGATATACCTTGAACGCGCTGCTGGACGTCAAGAACATCGACCGCAAGAGCATTCTGCGTCTGGCCTGCGCCGACGGCGCGGGAGAGCGCACGGACCTCCGCATTGGCGAGCAAGGCTCGGGCTGGAGTCTGACGCAGCTTTCGCCGGACCAGTTGTTCGTGGCCTTTGACACCACCGGGTTGCCGGCCGGCTGCGTGCTGCAAGCATCAATCGACAACCACTCGAAAGGCAGCTCGAAGCCGTTCACGCTGGCCCATATACTTCGAGTGCCGCAAATCGACTCGTTTACCTTGGCGGATGCACCACCGCAAAATGGGGCGCGCCAGTATCAGCTCACGGGCGAAAATCTCGAGCTGATCGAGAAATTGGGATGGGACGAGGCGAACGGGCAGGCAGTTTCCGGACTTCCGGTTCCGTTGCGCGGGCCGGGATTGAAGCAATCGATTCAAATTGGACTTCCGGATCCGCCGAGTTTGGACGCCGTAGTTTATGTATGGCTGCGTGGAGACGAACAAGGGCGTGCAACCACGATCACTGTTCCGGTATTGCCGTCCGAGCCGCCGCCGAGCGTCACGTCAGACGCTCCGCAACAGCAGCAGTAGCTCTATTCTGCTTGCGGCAGCGAGAAGGCGATGTACTCGCCCGAATAAGGCCCGCCGCTGACGGCCACGACGATGTACTGTTTGCCGTCCAGCATGTAAGTCATCGGCGAGCCGCTCTGCGGCGCCGGCATCCACACCGCGCCCACTTCTCTTCCGATCGCTTTGTCGTAAGCGCGCAGCATCGCGCCGCGCGGATGTTGAGGCGTGGTTGTAAGCCGGCTGTCGCCCAAGATCACCAGAGTCTTGGTAACTACCAGGCCTACGCTTCCTCCCTGGCCGGTATTGCCGATGTTCATGCCCTTCAGAGCGGGATGATTGCGCACGTTGTCCGGCGTTTCGCCGTACGGCACTTTCCACGCCAGCTCGCCTTTGTCGAGATTGATGGCCGAGATGACACCGTACGGTGGCTTGATGATCGGCAGACCTTGGACGCTGAGGTTGCCATTCGGAAGATTGGCTGGCGGTTTAGACGCGGCCGGCTTGGCCGTATTCGGAATCGCGACGCCATCCTTGGGTGGCGGAGCCCCGGGATAGTCGCCCGACCCGGCCGCTTCGGCCAAGCGATAAGCCTGATCTTGACGTCCCAAGACATAACGCATGTCGGAATACCCCGTCGGAGGCTCGCGCAGCGAGATGGGCGTAACAGCCGACTCGTTAGCCTCCGCATATACGATATGCGTTTCAGGATCGTATCCGCCGCCCGGCCAGTTAGTGCCGCCGTCCGCGTTGCCCAGTTCGATGGCGGCGAGAAAACCGTTGGGATCGCCGACCAGCGGGGGGTTGAACACGCCGTCCACTTTATAACGCGAGATATTGTCCTTGGCAGTGGCGCGCATTTCGGGCGTAAAGTCGATCAGATCGTCGGGCACGCGAATGTAGTTGCGGCAATAGGCGGGCGGTTTGGTCGGATACGGCTGCGTTGGCGAAGTCTTCTCGCCCGGCACGGTGGATTGCGGCACCGGACGCTCTTCGATCGGCCAGATCGGTTGCCCAGTGACGCGATCGAATACGTACAGGAAACATTGCTTGCTCGGTACGGCCACGACCTTCACGGGCCTGCCGTTCACATTGACATCCGCCAAAATGGGCGCCGAGGAAATGTCCATGTCCCAAATGGGATGGTGTACGAACTGGAAGTGCCACTTGCGCTGGCCGGTCTTCAGGTCGACGCACACCAGGCTTTCGCCGAACAGATTGTTCCCCGGGCGGTGACCGCCGTAGTAGTCAGATGACGGCGACTCCACCGGCAGGTAGACCAGCCCCAGATCTTCGTCCACGGTAATCTGGGTCCACACGCCGGTATTCCCGTTGACGGCCCAGGAATTGTTCTCCCAAGTGTCGCCGCCGAATTCGCCCGGTTTGGGGATAGTGTTGAACTGCCAAATTTTCTTGCCGGTTCGAACATCGAAGGCGCGCACCAGGCCCTTGGTGTTGTTGTGCGTGACGATGGTCATACCTTCTTTCATGGCCGAGCCGACGATCACCACATCCTTCACCACGATGGGAGTGGAATGCACGCCGATCTCTCCGGTCTCGAGGTCGATCTGCTGGCCGGTTCCCTTCACGACGCCGACTTTGAGATCGAGAACGCCGTCCGTACCGAATGACGGGATGGGCTGTCCGGTGTGGGCGTTGAGTTCCACCATACGATAGCCAGTAGTGATGTAGACGACGCGGCCGTCACCGCGGCCGTCGGTCCAGTAGGCTACGCCGCGGCCTGAAAGCTGGCGTGGCGCGGCCGCACCCCGAGCGCCTTCCTGCATGCTATGCGCCCAGATGAGTTCCCCGGTTTTGGCATCCAACGCGACCACGGAGCGCCTGGTGCCGGCGGTCGTATAAATGACGCCTTTGACCATGAGCGGCGTGCCTTCCAGCTTGAATTCCGGACGCCCGCCGAAGTGGTCGGTCTTGAACCGCCAAGCCACTTCGAGCTGATTGAAATTTGACGCGTTGATCTGATCGAGCGGCGAATAGCGCGTGCCTTTCAGATCGCCGGCGTAAGTTGGCCATTCGCCATTCTTGGTGGAGGGCTGAGCCGAAGACTGACTCCAGGCCAGCGGCGCGAGGGACAAGGCTGCAAAGACTA
>DATJWJ010000022.1:0-20458 GCA_035501355.1 Bryobacteraceae bacterium
TTTGGGCGGCATAGCTCAGGGACAGTATACTGCGGCCCGAAGCGGGCACGAAATCAAAGATCGCTTGGTACGGTTTCAGCCGATCGGGATTTGTGCGCAGTATGATAGCATTCCATGACCTCGCGGCCGATCTCCATATAGGCTTCGAGGTTCATCGGCTTCTTGATGTAGCAGTCGGCCTGCTGCAAGGATGGCCGGGCAAGATCTTCCGGAGCAGAGCTAAGAACCGCGACCGGCAAATTACGCAATTCGTCCGTGTTGCGGATGAACTGGAGCAGCTCAAAGCCGTCACGCTTGGGAAGATTCAGATCCAGCACTATGATGTCCGGCCGCTGCGCCTGGCGGTACGGATCGAGATGGCCCAAAAACCGGAACGCTTGGTCGCCATCGCTGAGAACCTGAAGCTCGCAGTTGTTGAATTCGCAGGATAGAGCCCTTCGCAAGAGGTAAGCGTCGGCGGCGTTGTCCTCCGCTACTAAGATTCTAATTGGCCGCAGTAAATTCATAGTCAGCGCTAAGAACCGGCAGCGTAAAATGAAATTCGGAACCGCGATCGGGCATCGATGTTACCCAGATCCGTCCACCATAGTGCTGTACGATTCGCTCGCAAATCGCCAGTCCAATACCGTTTCCTGGAATTTCGCGGCCGTGAAGCCTTTTGAAAACTCCGAAGATTCGGTCCTGAAACTCGTTTGCAATTCCTATGCCATTGTCTTCTACTGTGAAGCGCCAGAATTGTCCTTCCTGCTCGGCGCGCACATGGATTCGAGGCGGGCATTTAGAACGATATTTAATGGCATTGCTAATCAGATTTTGCAAAACTTGCAGCAGGTGCGGAGCATACACAGGAATCTTCGGAAGCGGGTCATGTGTCACGCATGCGTTGGTCTGGCTTATGAGGCTGCCGAGTGTAAGTGTTACCTGCTCCAGCACCGCTTCGCAATCGGTTACAGAAGTGTCGCTCTGTTCGGGGGCTTTGACCGCGCGAGTATAGGCCAGAAGGTCCTCCACCAGATTCTGCATGCGCTGAGCGCCTTCCACGATGAACCGCATGTGGGTCTCAGTCTCGGCGTCTAACTGCTCGTCATACGCTCGAGCGAGCAACTGCGTATATAGACTTACATTGCGGATCGGCTCCTGCAGATCGTGCGCGGCGGCATAGGCGAATTGTTCGAGCGCGGCATTGGAGCGGCTCAGCTCTTCGCGCTGCCGCACCAGCTCAGCCAACTGGTTGCGCACTTCGTATTGCCGGCCGCGCGATGCCAGAGCCGCCCGGATGCTAGCCACCAGCGTGACGGTGCGGACGGGACGCTCCAGCAGGGTGACGTGTCCCAAACGCTCCAGCAATTTCGAGCGCCGCAAGCTATGCGCGGTAGGCCGCCCGCCGGAAGTCAGAATGACGAATGGCAGATCGGACCAGGGCGGCTGGGCACGAAGAATGTCCAGAAGACGCTCGATGCCGCTCAGGCTGAGAGCCTCTTCGGCCACCAGGACGGCGCCCGCGCCAGTGGAAATATGCCGGCAGAGGTCGCCAATCGCAGGTGAAGGTACGGCCGTGAATCCGGCTTTTTCGAGCACCGCCTGCGCCAGGTCCTGATCGTACTTGCGCGATGCCAACACGAGCACGCTGGCATCCGAATTGGTACTACTGGTGTTCATTTGGCTCGGCGTGGCCCAAGGATCCGACGTCCCCGGTGTATTCCGGGATGCCGCTGAGCACTCCTTGAAACGCCGTCAGCGGACGTCCCACGCGGATACCTGCGTCCGGCACAATTTCTAGTTCTCGAATGGTCCGCTCGTGGCCGCTGGAACGCTTTTTGACCACGGACACGGCTTTGCGCACCTCTCCGCGAGCCTCGAAAAAGCGGAGGAGAATAATGGCATCGGCCATATAGCTAAGGTCCACCGAGTTCTCCAGCTCGAAAACGCCGTGCTGCGCCAGCACCAGAATTGTCACCACGCCCTGCTCGTTGAGATAGCTGAGGAGCTCGTGCATCTGCAGAGTAAGGAACTCTTCCTGCGGCATGGCGGCCAGGTAGCCGTTCAAACTGTCGATGACGATCATGCGGGCGCCCTGGTGCTCGACGCTATGGCGCACGCGAGCCGCAAACTCGCCGGGCGATAGTTCGGCGGGATCGATCTGTTCCACCAGGATGCTGCCGTTTTCAATGCCGGATCTAAGGGGTATGCCGAGAGCTTCGGTGCGCGCCAGCAAGCTGGTCTTGCTTTCTTCAAACGTATATATGCCGATATGTTCGCCCCGACGGGCCGCGCCGATCGCGTATTTCAGGGCCAGCGTCGATTTTCCACAACCGGCGGGTCCGGTAATCAAAGTGCTGCTGCCGCGATCCAGGCCGCCGCCCAGCAGATTGTCGAGTTCCTCAACGCCGCTCAGAATGGATTGGCGATCGAAAGCAGCGTGATGCTGGGCCGCAATCAGACGTGGAAAAATACGCAACCCGCCGGTGTCGATGGTGTAGTCATGGAAGCCTTCCATGAAGGCGGCGCCGCGCATCTTGGAAATCTCCAGGCGCCGGCGAATCTTGCCGTATTCGCGAGCCAGGCGCTCCATGGAAATCACTCCGTGCACCACGCTGTGAAGCTGCCTCTCCCTGTTGGCGGAGGTACGGTCGTCCAGGAGCAGGACCGTAATGTCGCGGCCCGTAAGATGCTTTTTCAGCGCCAGGATTTGACGCCGATAATGCCGGGCGTCCTGGGCCAGCAGCCGCAGCTCGGCCAAGGAATCGACCACTACCCGTGCGGGCCGGGCTTTCTCGATTTCGTTGTTCAACGCCTGGACAGTGTCGGCCAGCTCGATTTCTTCCGGGTGAAAAAAAGTATAAGACTCGTCCGGGTTCAGATTGGCCTCAGCCGGAATGAGCTCCACGATATCGATGGAGTCCAACGACCATCCGTGCGATCGAGCGATGCTGTTAAGTTCGCGCCGGCTTTCCGACAGCGTTAGCAACAGGCCCCTCTCTCCCTGGGCTGCTCCGGACAGCAGGAATTGGAGCGCCAGCGTTGTTTTCCCCGTTCCCGGATCGCCTTCAACCAGGAAAACGTTATTCTTTTGCAAACCGCCGTAAAGAATTTCGTCCAGTCCGGAAACGCCCGTAAGCAGGCGAGAGCTCAGTGAAGTGTTTACCATCTTTGTCCCAGGCTGAAACACAACAGCGCGCCACAAGCAGTCCGCGGCTGTTCGGCGGAGAGAGGTCTCTGCCAGCGGTACACAACTTTGACCTTGGCGCAGCGGCGGCGTCCCTCGGGTTAGATGCGTAGGGAGGAGCTACGTTACAGGCCGTTGAGCCCTCGCGGATCTTCGAGGGTTTACCACAGCGTTGGAACACTGTACTTCCGGATATGCACATCCGGCGTGATGATGGTGAGTCCGTCGTGCTGGGCCTGAGCCACGAGCATCCGGTCGAAGGGATCCTTGTGCAGGAGCGGGAGTTCCGTCAGCCTGCGTAGCGCATCGGTGGACAGAGGAAGGATGGTCCATGGTGAATCGTGCATGATCAAGTCTACTGCTGCGCCGAGCGGTGTGCTTAATTCCAATTTGCGCGCCTGGTGTTTCAGAATAATTTCCCACACGCTCACAACGCTGACGATCAGAGTATTAGACGGGTGAAAAAGCGCGCGCGTGGCCCGCGCCGAAATGCGCGAGCTGCCTTCCAATATCCAGATGAGAACACTGGTATCCAGCAGGAAGGAGTGGTTCAAAGATAGTCCTTGAGGACATCCAGAGGGGCATCGAAGCCGCGCTTCATGCGAATCTTGCCCTTCAGGACTCCCCAAGGCAGGTCGTTGCGGCGGCGCGGCAGACGTGTGAGCATCGCGACTGGCTTCCCGCGGCTAGCGATAACGATTTCCTCTCCGGCCGAAGCGCGCTTCACCAACCGGGAAAGGCTGCTCTTAGCCTTATGCATGTTCACAACTGTTGCCACAGCTTTAGCTTAGCCCGTTCAACGGGCTAAATCAACGATAGAGACGATTCTTTGGATGCGTTTGAAGCCTTCCTTCTTGGTTGGTGGCTCCAATCTGTCAGCCATGGCGCGAATGGCTTGGTCGGGTACGATGCGGTGGCGCTTACGGTTGCGCCGGATGCAAATTTCCACGGGCACGTCGAAGTAGAGTGCCTCGAGCGTGCATCCGTAGCGCCGGGCTAGTTGAACATAGGGGCGCCGCTCCCAGCGCGTCAGATGGGTCGCGTCCACGTAGGTTGCCGGGCGCCCCACGGCGATGCGTTGACGAACCAGATAGCGGATGGTTGCGAACACGCGGTCGTGGATGGACTGCTCGCTGGGGTCGTCGGCCAACAGCCGCCGAATTTCATCGGACGAGATCGCGTTGACGCCGAGGCGCGCGAGATAGGTGGTCTTACCCGACCCCGGCAACCCGACCGTGATGACGATTTTAGACGGCGTAGCGGTCGGCTTGGAGCAGGCGAGCTGCGATTCGACGGCGCGTTGCAATGGCGTCCACCGGCTCGAACTTGGTGAAGCGCTTCAGGACGGCGAGGTTGGTGCGCAGCGCGTCGCCATCGGAACATGCCGCGAGCACAGTGCGGGCCGCGCTCTCCACCGTCTCCATGGCCTCGCGCAGGAAAACGGCCGTCATGTCGCGGGCGTTTTCGCCTTTTCCGTGCTTGGCCAGCTTTTGCGTGCGCAGCAGCGCGGACTCCATGGCGAAAGCGTTCATCGAGATATCCGTGATGCCCGCCAGGATCTCTTGCTGGTCATCGATGGCGTTCATGTATTTCTGATAAGCAACGCCCAAGGCGAACAACGTCACTTTCTTGGCGTTTTCGACCAGTTTGGTTTCCTCGTCGCCGCCGGAGGCAAGCGCTGGGCCGGTCAACAGTTCGGCTTGCAGCTTCTTGACCGCTTCCACCAGAGCGAGCTGGCCCTTTTGCGCGCGCTTCAGGAGCATACCGGTGGCCAGCAGACGGTTGATCTCGTTCGTGCCTTCGAAGATCCGGTTGATGCGCGAATCGCGATAGGCGCGCTCCACAGGGTACTCCTGGCTGTAACCGTAGCCGCCGTGGATTTGCACGCCTTCGTCGACCACGTAATTCAGCATTTCGGAAGCGAACACTTTGATGAAAGAGCATTCGGCGGCGAATTCCTCCACCGCTTTGAGCATGGTTTGCGCAGCGTCCGGCTGGCTCCAGGAGAAGCCTTCCATCTCGTTCTCGATCAAACCGACGACGCGGTAGCTGGAGGATTCGGCGGCGAAGATCCGGATAGCCATCTCGGCCAGCTTGTGCTGGATCATTCCGAACTCGGCGATCGACTTGCCGAAGGCCTTGCGCTCCTTGGCGTATTTCAGCGACAGGCGCAGCACTTCCTTGGCGCCTCCCACGGCGAAGGGACCCAGCTTGAGGCGGCCCAGGTTAAGAATGTTGAAAGCGATGATGTGCCCGCGTCCGATTTCGCCCAGCACGTTCTCGACGGGAACTTTCACGTTGTCGAGATAGATTGCGGTAGTAGAGCTGCCCTTGATCCCCATCTTTTTTTCTTCGGCGCCCGGCTGGACGCCGGGGAAGGCGCGCTCGACCAGAAACGCCGTGAATTTTTCGCCGCCGACCTTGGCGAAGATGGTGTAAAAGTCGGCCGCGCCGCCATTAGTGATCCACATCTTCTGCCCGTTCAGGATGTAATACTTGCCATCGGGAGACAAATCGGCGCGCGTCTTGGCGGCCAGCGCATCGGATCCCGCTTGCGGCTCGCTTAAGCAATAGGCCGCGACCATTTCGGCTGTGGCGACTTTGGCGAGATAGCGCTGTTTCTGCTCCTCGGTGCCGAACAGCAGCAGCGGCAAGGCTCCAATGCCGGCTTGCGCGCCGTGCCAGGCCGAGTACGACCCGTCTTTAGAAACGCCTTCGGCGACGATCATGGCGGAGGTAAGATCCATTTCCATGCCGCCGAATTTTTCGGGAATCACGACCGCGGGCAAACCCAGTTTGCCGGACTTCTTCAGGATCGAGACTGCGACGCCGGGCTCCTGATGTTGGATCGCCTCGACGTTGGGTGCGATCTCTTTGTTCCAAAATTCCTCAGTGGTGCGGGCGATGGCGCGATGTTCGTCGGTGAAGTCCTCCGGAGTAAAGATCTCGTCGGAAGTGGTGGGGCCGAGCAGGAACGAGCCGCCCTTGTGTTTGGTGGGGGAGAGAGTTGAAGTAGCCATATAAATTCCTTTCGTGGCGCGCTGTCAGCGTGCCATGTTCACAGCCATGTGAACACTTGCTTAGTTCAAGCGTTCGAAAATTCCGGCGGCACCTTGTCCGCCGCCGATGCACATGGTTACCATTCCATATTTTAAGTCGCGGCGCTGCATCTCGCGCAGGATGGTTGCGGTGAGCTTGGCGCCGGTACAGCCGAGCGGATGGCCGAGCGCGATGGCGCCGCCGTTGGGATTCACGCGCTCCAGATCGAGGCCGACCTTGCGGATCACCGCCAGCGCCTGCGCCGCGAACGCTTCATTCAACTCGATGACGCCGATATCTTCGGTCTTGAGGCCCGCCAGCGCCAAGGCTTTGGGGATCGCGACCACGGGGCCGATGCCCATGATCTCCGGCGGCACACCGCCCACCGCAAAGCTGGCAAAGCGCGCCATTGGTTTCAGCCCTAGCTCCTTGGCTTTCTTTTCGGACATGACGAGCGCGGCGGCAGCGCCATCGCTGGTCTGGGATGAATTGCCGGCCGTGACGGTTCCGTTCGCATCGAAAACGGGCTTCAGTTTGGCCAGCGCTTCGACCGATGTGTCGGCGCGCGGCCCTTCGTCTTTTTTGAACACCATCTCGCGATGGACCGGCTTGCCATTTTCCAATACGGTGGATTCCACTTCCACCGGAACAATTTCTTGGTCAAATTTTCCTTCCGCCTGCGCGCGCAGGGCGTTCTGATGGCTGCGGTAGGCGAACTGGTCGGCGTCTTGACGGCTGACATCGAATTTCCGCTGGACTTCCTCGGCGGTGAGACCCATGCCCATGTAGATTTGGGGAAGGTGGTCCACCATCCAGGGATTGGGCGCGAATTTGTTGCCCGACATCGGGACCATGCTCATGGACTCGGCCCCGCCGGCGATGATGATGTGCGCGCCGCCCGAGCGAATTTTTTCGGCCGCCATGGCGATGGCCTGCAGTCCGGAAGAACAGAAGCGATTGATGGTGACGCCCGGGACAGAGTCGGGTAGGCCGGCACGGAGCGCCGCTATGCGCGCCATGTTCATGCCGGATTCACCTTCGGGCATGGCGCAGCCCAGAATCAGGTCGTCGATTTCCGAAGCGGGAACCGACGGATATTTCGCCATCAAATTCCGGATGACGGTGGCGGCGAGGTCGTCAGGACGCGTGGTACGCAGGCTTCCCTTGGGCGCCTTTCCGATGGCGGTGCGGAGACAATCGATAATTACGGCTTCCATGATTTTTCCTAGGATTAGTTCCTGAGCGGCTTGCCCGTCTTAAGCATATACCCCATGCGCTCCTGCGTCTTGGGGTGGCCGCACAAGCTCAAGAACGCTTCGCGCTCGAGATCCAGCAGATATTGTTCGGAGACGGTCTGTTCGCCGGTCAGGCGGCCGCCGGTGAGAACATTGCCGAGCTTTTCGGCAATGAAGACATCGTGATCGCTGATGAAATGCCCTTGGCGCATGGACCATGCGCCGATTTTCAGCAGCGCGAATCCGTTCTCGCCCGCGACTCTGACGTCGGTGCGGGGAACGCCCGGCGCATAGCGCGGAACCAGCGACAGAGCTAGCGCCTTGGCGTCGCCAATGAGACGCTCGGGATTCATGGAGATCGAATCGGCGCGATCGAGCAGCCCCAGCTTCCTGGCTTCCTCGGCGCTGGAAGAAACTTTGGCGTAGCCGATTAGCTCAAAAACCCTGCGCGGGTCCTTGAGGCGCAGCAGCAGCTCCTTGCAGCCGCCGGCGCCGGGGATCAGGCCTACGCCCACTTCCACCAGTCCGATATAAGTTTCAGCCGATGCCTGGGCGCGTGTTGAATGCAGCACGATCTCGCAGCCGCCGCCCAGGGTGCGCGAAAACGGCGCCGAAACCACGGGATTGGCGGCATATTTCAACGCCATGTTGGCTTGCTGGAAGCGATTGATGGCGCGATCCAGCTCGTCCCACTCGCCTTCCTGGGCGGCCAGCAGCACCATCATCAGATTGGCGCCCACGCTGAAATTCTCGCCTTCGTTGGCGATGACCATGGCGTCGAAATTCTTGTTGGTCTCCTCGAGGCCTGCGTAGAGCATGCCGATGTTGTCCTCGCCGAGCGAGTTCATTTTGCTGTGAAACTCGACGCACAGCACGCCGTCTCCGAGGTCGACCAGCGAAGCGCCCGCGTTCTTCGCCACCACGCCGTTGGCGCGTTTGCGATCGGCCAGGGTGACGATGCCGGCGCGCGGCTCGAGCGGCTGGTAGGCGTTGGTATGAAAATCGAAATACTCGGTGACGGGATGCGCCTGCCCGGCCTGGCGGTACAGCGAAAGGGCCGCGCGCGCGAGCATCTTCTTGATATTTTCCGGGATCGCACGGCGCTCGCTTTCCAGGCGCGTGACGACATCCACGAAGCCCAGCGCGTCCCACAGCTCGAAAGGCCCGAGCTTGTTGGCGTAGCCCCAGCGCATAGCGCGATCGATTTCGACAATGCGGTCCGAAATCTCAGGAATCATTTCGGCCGAGTAGACGAACAGGTCACTAAAGACTTTCCACAGGAACCGGCCGGCGCGATCGTCGGAGCGCAACAGCGTGCGCAGGCGCTCGCCGAGATCTTCGATGTTGCGGGCGGCTTCCACCGAGGCAAAGCGGGGCTTGGCCAGCGGCTTGTATTCGAGCGTCTTCCAATCCAGCACCAGGATTTCTTTGGCGTCGCCTTTGCCGGTCTTCTTATAGAAACCCTGGCCGGTTTTATCTCCGAGCCATTTCTGCTCGATCATTTTCTTCTCGAAATCGAGCGGCAGGAAGCGGTCGCGCCAGGGATCGTTGGGCACCGCGGCGTAGAGGTTGCTTCCGACGAAAGCCCATACGTCCAGCCCGACCAGATCCAGCAGGCGGAAACTGGCGGTACTCGGCAGACCGATCAGCGGGCCCGTGATCGCGTCGACTTCTTCGATGCTGAAATCTTCCTCCACCATCGTCTTGGCGATAGTGCCGCCGAAGAAGCTGCCAATGCGATTGGCGATGAAGTTGGGCGTGTCCTTGGTGCGGACCACGCCTTTGCCCAGGCGCCGGTCGGCGAACTCATCCACTGCTTCGAGGATGTGCGGATCGGTATCGGCGCCCGGGATCAACTCCATCAGATGCAGATAGCGCGGCGGATTGAAAAAGTGCGTGCCCAGGAAATGCCGGCAGAAGTCGTGCGAGAAGCCTTCGGAGATCTGGGCCAGCGGGATGCCGCTGGTGTTGGTGGAAAGAATCGCATCCGGCTTGCGAACGGCGTCCACTTTGCGCCACAGATCGCGCTTGATGTCGAGATTTTCTACCACCGCTTCGATGATCCAGTCGCAGTCGGCGAGCTTTGAAAGATCGTCCTCAAAGTTGCCGGGCGTGACGAGCGCGACTTTTTCGTCGGTGAAAAATCCGGCGGGCCGCTGCTTGAGCGCGGTGTCGATGCCTTTCAGCGCGGCAGCGTTGCGATTCGGCTGGCCGGGAACCACGATGTCTAAAAGAAGTGCGGGCACGCCTGCATTGGCGAAATGCGCGGCGATCCGAGCGCCCATTGTGCCGGCTCCGAGGACGGCGACGCGACGTATGATGTGCATGGGAAACTCAATTATAACGGAGGGCGCGCGCGCTGAAGCCTATGATTTTGCCCAGCGGGCCAGAAAAATTCGAAAGCAGTACTGCTGCTGCGTGAAATCGCACAGGCGTGAAATCGCGCACGGGCTTCTGGTTCGCTATACTCAAGTTTCATGCGTCGCGCCATTCTCATTTTGGCCCTGGCGGTGACTTCCGCCCTGGCGATCGAGATTCCACGCAAGTCCCCTGAATTCGTCGTCGACATGGGACCGAACAAGCAGTTGCTGGTGAGCCAGTATCGGGGCAAGGTTTTGTGCCTGGTCTTCATACTCACCACTTGACCGCACTGCCAAAAAACCACTCAGGTCTTGAGTGGCATCGAAAAGGAACTCGGTCCCAAAGGTTTTGCGGTGGTGGAGGCAGCGGTGAACGACAACCCGGACGTGCCGGGGTTCATCGAGCGTTTTAAGCCGAACTTCCCGATTGGCACCGCGGCGGGCGACGCCGCGCTCAAGTACTTAGAGTGGCCTCAGGATCAGCGCCCGCTGGTTCCTCTGATGGTGTTGATCGATCGCAAAGGCGTTATTCGCGCCCAGTACTCGGGGCTGGACGAAAAGTTTTTCGACGATCAGCAGGATCAGCACATCCGCGAGGTGGCCGAGAAGCTGCTGGCCGAGAGCGCGACGCCGTCCGCCAAGAAGAAAAGTACGCGTCCGGTGAAGTGACGCGCAGAGTTTTTCGCCTCGCGCCGAGCACTTCGTCTGCTATGCTCACGAATGAATGAGCGCAAAAATCCTGGACGGGAAGTGGGTGCGTGAACAGATTCTCAGCGAGCTGCGGCCGCGCATAGCGAAGATGACCTCGAGCCACCGGCCTCCGGGCCTGGCTGTGATTTTGGTGGGGCACGATCCGGCGTCGGAAATCTACGTGCGCGGCAAGATCAAGACTTGCGGCGAGCTGGGCATCTACAGCGAGAAAATCACGCCGCCCGAAACCATTTCCACCGAAGAGTTGCTGGGAATCATCGAAGGCCTGAACCAGCGCAATGAGATTGACGGAATCCTGGTGCAGGTGCCGCTGCCCAAGCAAATCGACAGCCGCCGCGTTCTGCTGAGCGTGAAGCCCGATAAAGACGTGGACGGCTTTCACCCGGTGAACGTCGGCAGCCTGGTGGCTAATATTCCGGCGCCGCGGGCTTGTACGCCGGCGGGCATCATGGAGATGTTGCGGCGCTACGAAATTCCGATTGCCGGAAAAAAAGCGGTGGTGGTGGGGCGCAGCGACATCGTCGGCAAGCCCATGGCTCTGCTGCTGCTGCACCAGAGCGCCACGGTGACCATCTGTCATTCGAAGACCGTGGACCTGGCCGGAGAGTGCCGGCGCGCCGACATTCTGGTGGCGGCGATCGGCAAGCCGGCGCTGGTTACGCGGGAGTTCATTCAACCCGGAGCGGTGGTGATCGATGTCGGACAGAATCGCGGCGCGGATGGCAAGGGCTTGGTCGGCGATGTAGAGGCAGCGGCGGCGCACGAGTTGGCCAGCGCTTACACACCGGTGCCAGGCGGAGTGGGACCGCTGACCATCGCCATGCTCATGGCGAACACGGTGCAAGCCGCCGAGCAGCATTTATGCTGCGGGTAGGGCTGACAGGGGGACTGGCGAGCGGCAAGAGTTTCGTCGGGCACGCACTGGCCGAGCTGGGTTGTTATCTGATCGAAGCCGACCAATTGGGCCACCAGGTGCTGCTGCCGGACGGCGAAGCCTTCGCCGGCGTGATTCAAGAATTTGGCCGCGAGATTCTGGACCCGGCGGGTTTGATCGATCGGAAGAAGCTGGCTGCGCTGGTCTTCGAAGATCGCGAACGGCTGGAAAAACTGAATCGGCTGGTCCATCCGCCGGTGGGCGAGCGGCAGGCGCGCATGATCGCCGAGATCGCCCAGCGCGATCCCAAAGCTATCGTAGTTGTCGCGGCGGCGATTCTGGTTGAAACTGGAAGTTACAGGCGATTCGACCGGCTGATTGTGGTGACCTGCACCTTGGAACAACAGATCGAACGCGCCATGAAGCGCGGCCCATATTCGAGAGAGGAAGTTTTGGCGCGGCTGAGCCGCCAGTTGCCGCTGGAAGAAAAAGTCCGGCTGGCCGACTACGTGATCGATACCTCGGGCACCAAGGAGAATACGCTCGAACAAGTTCGCGCCGTGTACAACTCGCTTCGGAGTTTATCAGTATGAGATTGCGTGTTTTCGTAATTGCCGCTTTGCTAGTGGGCGGGTTTCTAATCGTTACTTCCAAGACCAACTGGGGGCGGCAGCGCATCCTCGATCCGATTCGCGGCGCCGGCAGCCAGATCTGGTCGGGGCCCAACGTGGCTCGCAGCGCGGGGCTGAGCGCGGACGAAACCAACAACATCGAGATCTACAAAGGGGCACACCTGGCCACCGTGAACATCACCAGCACGGTCTACCGGCGCACGATTTTTCTCGAAATCTATCCTTCGAAAGATCAAGGCTCGGGATTCCTCATCAGCGCGGACGGCAAGATTCTCACCAATAATCACGTGGTGGCCAACGACCGCCAATTGGAAGTGACGATGTCGGATCAGACCCGCTATCCGGCTAAGCTGGTCACGCGCGATGAAGCTAACGATCTGGCGCTGATTCAAATCTCGCCGCGCAAGAAGCTGTCGTACCTGCGGCTGGGCGATTCCGACGTTTTGCAGGTTGGTCAGAAGGTGCTCGCCATAGGGAATCCTTTCGGCCTGAATGGCACTTTGACCACCGGCGTCGTCAGCTCGCTCGGACGCAGCATTCGCGGCGAGAACAACGAAGAGCTGGAGGGTTTGATCCAGACGGATGCGGCCATCAACTTCGGCAATAGCGGGGGGCCGCTGCTCGATTCGGCGGGCGACGTGATCGGCATCAACACCGCGATTCTGGGCCCTAATGGCGGAAGCATCGGTATTGGTTTTGCCATGCCGATCAATCGCGCCAAAGCGCTTTTGGAGGACTTCCAGGCCGGACGGAAGCGGCCTCGGCTGGGTGTTACGGTGGTGCCGGTATCGGGCGATTATGCCGATGCGCTGGACCTGCCCACGCAGGGCGGTTTGCTGATTCAGGAAGTGGAAGCGGGATCCGCGGCGGCGAGGGCTGGGCTGCGAGGCGGACGGCAGACGGTGCAGATCGGCAACGTGCAGTTGGTGGTTGGCGGCGACTTGATTACGGCCATCGATGGGCGGCCGATCGATCGCGAGGATGCCATCAGCCGCGCGCTCTCGCGCAAGCGCGCCGGGGACACGCTGGAGCTGACGATTTTCCGCAATGGCCGCACCACCAACATCCAAGTGAAGCTCAGCGAAGACGGCCCAATCTAACGGTGCGCGATTGCCGCGACTGCGCGGGCAGGGTAGGGAATCAACCGCGGCGGCTTCGCATCCGCGTCCACCAGCCAGATTTTGCGGTTGTGGAAATATTGCATCAATCGCTGGTCCTCAGGCGGGCTCACTTCGCGCGCCCAAACCACCTTGGCATGGTCGATATCGGCGCGATTGAAGACCCACTCGCGTAAGAAATCGTGATCCGGCGCGTAGTGCACCATCACGAGCTGCTCGCCGGGCTCTTTTTCAAGCCGTGATTCGATCGCCGCGCGTTGCGGTCCGAAGGTCGCCCAAGTATCTGAGTGCAGCCAGTCCAGATGCAGGCAGGAGAAGACGACGTAGACCAGGAACTGCGCAACGAACCCGAGCGCCAGCGGCGGAATCAGGCCCGCGCCGACGCGCGCGCGTCCCATTTTCCAGAATCGCAATCCGAAGAGGCCGTACATGACGATTACGAAAAAGAGTGGCATCGAGGGAGCCGGATAATGCGGCCAAACCGTCTTCTCCGGAATCAGGCCCAGCAAAAAGACGGCGAACATCAGCAAAGCCAGCCGGACTCTGCGGTTCTTCCACACGAGAACCAAACCGAGCAGAGGAAGCGCGAATAGCGCGTTGCCCAGATAAAACTCGTAAGCGTTGCCGAGTTTCAGGGCCGTGCTGAGGATGGGATGCATGCGCATGTACTGGTCCACTTGCATGTCGAAAACGGCCCAGAATCGGCGCATCGGCTCATGGTGATAGACCGGCGCCGGTTTGGGCTTTTCCCACAAGAAGACCGAACTCATGACGTACTGCGCCTCATGAACCTGATAGGGCATGCGCAGCGCGTTGCCGGTGACACGGAAGTTGTAGTAACCCGTCAAGCCTGCCGCGGCGGCCAGCACCAATCCCATCGGCAGCGCTGTGCGCGCGAAAATAGCTAACGGCGCGCGGCGGCGAACGAGCGAAACAATCAACGCCACGCCGGCGATGGCTCCCATAATCGCGCCTTCATACGGACGGCTATTCATCAGAATCGCCAGGCCAAGGCCGAACAGAGCCGCGTGCAGCACTCGTACCCGGCGCAACAGGCGCGGCAAGGCACCGATAACCAGCGCGCCTCCGATCGCCGCCACCGCGCCGCCCCAATAGGAGTTCATCCAATAATCGATGATGCCCAGACGCATCGCGACGAGCAGCGCGCCGAACAACGCGGCCACCGGTGGCAGCCAGCCTTGCAGGGTCCAGCAGGTGAGCGCGCACATCGCGGCGATGCTCAGCATCACGCCAATCCAGGGATGTCCCAGAATCTGGCCTAAAGCGAGCATCAGCCCCTGCATGGGTGGATATTTCGACGCGTAGGTGGGCTGCTGGATGATCTGGAACGACTCGAAATGGATCCAGAACGGGTGCACCGGATTGGTCAGGCGGCCCGAGGCGAACGTGTCGGCATTCAGCAGATAGCTGAATTCGTCGTGGATTACCGGGTTGGGAGGCGGGAGCCAGGGAAGCAGCGCGAGCCGCGCGATCAGCGCAAAAGCTGCCACCGCGAAGCAAGCGGCGGTCCGGCGGCGGGCGAGGCGTCGAAACGATTTGGCGAACGACTTGGCGAAATTCCGCAAAGGACACGAACCCAATCATCCATCGGCAAACTGGAGACTAGGGTTTAGCGCGCAGAGGCTGCCGGGGCCGCGAAGGCGTAGCGAAAGCTGGCCGCCGCAAGTTCCTCTACCGGCAATCCAAACAGGTTCTCTCCCAGCTCGTACTCGCGCTCAAGCGAGGTGTGAAAAAACGCCGGATCATCGGTGTTCAGCACGATGGGAACGCCGGCGTCGTAAATCCGCCGAACCGGATGCTGGGCCAGCGTGGGGACTGCGCCCGTGCACACGTTGCTGGTGATCGAGATCTCAAGCGGTATATTGGTTTCGCGCAATCGCGCGAGCAGCGCCGCATCCCGAACCGCCGCGATGCCGTGGCCGATGCGCTCGGCCCCGATCTCGAGCGCGGCCCAAATCGACTCCGGTCCCATGGTTTCGCCGGCGTGGCAAACCAGGCGCAGCCCGCCATCCCGGGCGTAGGCGAAAACGTCGCGAAACCACTCGGCCGGTCCGCGCGCTTCATCACCGCCGATGCCGTAGGCAATCACGCCTTGATCGCGCCGCGAAACGGCGAATCGCGCCACCTGCATGCCATGCTCGGCGCCGAAATGCCGCACCGCGTCCAAAATCCAGAAAGTCCGCACCGGCGAGCGCTGCGATTCCTTCCAAACCGCTTCGTAAACCGCCGCCAGATCCTGCTGCTTCCACAACACTACGCCGGCCGACAGCGTGATCTCGGCATACGTCACGTCTTGCGCGGCTAGCCGTTCGAGGAAATGCCGCGTCGCCAGCGCGTAATGCTCGGGCGTCTGAAGTTTGCCGGTAATCCAAATATAGCCGCGCAGAAATTCTTCGAACGTGCTGCACTTGAGATTGGCTTCGATCTCCTGGCGCGCGAGGCCCGGATCGATCTGGAGCAGGGTCCCGGCTTCCACCGATCCCTCCAGGTGCACGTGCAGCTCAGCTTTTCTAACAGACACCTTGCCATAATAGCTGTGCATGACCTCTCAAGACATCGACGCCATTCTCAGCGGCCATCACGGCGATGCCTTCAGCGTTCTTGGTCCGCATCGAACCGAGAAAGGCTGGGAGATCCGCGCCTTTCTGCCTCAAGCCATGGACGCGGAGGTGAGGGTGGGCGAAACGTCGCATCCGATGCGCAAACTGCGCGCCGAGGGCTTTTTCGTGGCGTCGTTGGATCGAGAGCCAGAACATTACCTGCTCCGGCTGACGCTTTGGAACGGCGCGAGGGCTGAAATCGAAGACACCTATCGTTTCGGTCCTCTGATCTCTGATTTCGATTTGCACATCCACGGCGAAGGCACGCAATACGAGAGCTACCACACCATGGGCGCGCACCCGGTCGACTGCGAAGGCGTGGCGGGCGTGCGATTCGCGGTGTGGGCGCCGAATGCGGAAGTGGTCAGCGTGGTGGGCGACTTCAACGATTGGGACGAGCGCCGCCATCCCATGCGGTCGCGTTTTGGCGTGTGGGAGCTGTTCGTTCCAGGCGTCGGCGTCGGGACTAACTACAAATATTCGGTGCGCGCACCCTGGCGAGCCTACCGGCAGCAGAAGTCCGACCCGTACGGCTTCGCCAGCGAAGTTCCACCCAAGACCGCCTCGGTAGTTTGGGACCTAGGGCGCTACCAGTGGGGCGATCACGCCTGGATGGACGCGCGCGGCCGCAAGAGCCAGCTAAAGGAGCCGATCTCGATCTACGAAGTCCATCTGGGTTCCTGGCTGCGCGGTCCGCACAACGCGTATCTGAGTTATCGCGAGCTGGCTACCAAATTGGTGGAGTACGCCGTGCGCCTGGGCTACACGCATCTGGAATTGCTGCCGGTGGCGGAGCATCCTTTTTCCGGCTCGTGGGGTTATCAGGTGGTCGGCTACTACGCGCCCACCGCGCGTTTCGGCACGCCCGAGGATTTCATGTACTTCGTGGATTGCTGCCATCGGGCCGGCCTTGGCATTATCGTGGATTGGGTGCCCGGCCATTTCCCGAAAGACGCGCACGGCCTGGCGCAATTCGACGGCACCGCGCTCTATGAACATGCCGACTGGCGCAAGGGCGAGCACAAGGAATGGGGCACGCTGATCTTCAACTACGGCCGTAACGAGGTGCGGACGTTCCTGCTTTCCAATGCACTATTCTGGCTGAACGTTTATCACATTGACGGATTACGCGTGGACGCTGTGGCATCCATGCTGTATCTGGACTACGCGCGCAAGGCCGGCGAGTGGATCCCGAACATGTATGGCGGAAACGAGCATCTGGAAGCCATCGATTTTCTGCGGCGCTTCAACGAGCTGGCGCACCAGGTGCCGGGAGCGATCACGGTGGCCGAGGAGTCCACCGCATTCACCGGCGTTTCGCGCCCCACTTACATGAATGGGCTCGGCTTCACCATGAAGTGGAACATGGGCTGGATGCACGACATGCTGGATTATTTCGCCAAGGACCCAGTGCATCGCAAGTTTCATCACAATAACATCACCTTCAGCATGCTGTACGCGTTCACTGAAAATTTCGTGCTTCCGATCTCGCACGACGAGGTGGTGCACGGCAAAGGTGCGCTGCTGAGCAAGATGCCGGGCGACGTGTGGCAGAAGTTCGCCAATGTGCGCGCGTTTCTGTCCTATATGTATGCGCATCCAGGCAAGAAGCTGCTGTTCATGGGCTCGGAGATCGGCGTTTGGGATGAATGGAACCACGAGCGCGGCCTGCCTTGGGAATTATTGCATTTCGATTTTCACCGCAAGCTGCAGGTTTTCGTGGGCGAGTTGAACAAGCTGTATCGCACGCACCCGGCGTTTTACCAGGTGGATTTTTTCTGGGCCGGTTTTGAGTGGGTGGATTTCCGGGACGTGGACGGTTCCACCATTTCGTTCATCCGCCGGCCGGAAGGCGGGAGGCCGTTTTTGCTGTTCGTCTGCAATTTCACGCCGGTGCCGCGAATGAACTACCGAGTCGGGGTGCCTGACCCGGGCCTGTACCGCGAAATTTTGAACAGCGACGCGGAGATGTTCGGAGGTAGCAATCTAGGCAACGCCGGCGCAGTGATGTCCGAGCCGGTGGCGTACAACAATCATTACCACAGTCTGTCGATCACGTTGCCGCCGCTGGCGGTGGTGGTGTTCGAATCGCCGGCGTGACGCGCCCAGCGCTAGGTCAAACCAGCGGTCGTGTGTAATGCGAGACAGAAGCCGATGTCGAGTCGTCCTCGACTCAATCAAAGCAGCTCATCCAATGATCGAGTCTCGCCCCGCGCATCTTCGTCCAGCGCTTCTCTCGCCAATTGGCGCAGCCGGTCGCGTTTCAGGGCAAACTTCTTCCTCCAAGCCTCTTCGTCCGCCAGGGAATCCAGGATTTCCGCGGCGATCGCATCCTGCTCGTCTTGCGGCAGCGCGCCAACCTTTTTCAGCGCTTTTTCAAGCAGACTAGTCACGTCTTCAGCCTATCAGCCGGTTTAACTATCGGCAAATTGGCTGTCGCGCTGCTGGCGCACAAGGACGCTACAATCGGGACTTGAAAAAGTTCGACGTCATCATCGTCGGTGCCGGCCACAACGGATTGGTTTGCGCAGCCTACCTCGCTCGCGCTGGCCGCAAGGTTCTGGTGCTCGAAAAGCGCGAACTGGTGGGCGGCTGCGCGGTCACCGAAGAAGTCTGGCCGGGTTACCACGTCTCCACCGCTGCGTATCTCTCCAGCCTGCTCCAGGAGCGCATCATTCGCGAGCTGGAACTCGAGCGCTTCGGCTATCACGTCGATGCCAAAGATCCCGCGTTTTTCTCGCCCTACCCCGATGGCCGCTACCTCTTTATGTGGCAGGATCGCGCCAAGACCCTGGCCGAAATCGCCAAATTCTCGCGCCATGACGCCGAGGTCTTCCCCGCCTACGAAGATCATCTCGAGCGGCTTTCAGAAGTTGTCGAAAGCCTGCTGCTCACCACGCCTCCCGAGTTTCCGCCCCGAGGCGTCGGCGATTTGGTCGAATATCTCAAACTTGCTGGAAAATTCCGGCGGCTGCGCCCGAAAGAGATCGTCAGCCTGGTCAAGATCTTCACCCAAAGTGCCGCCGATTTCCTGGACGAATGGTTTGAATCGGACGAGATCAAAGTCACGCTGGCTACCGACGGCGTAATCGGCGCCAACGGCGGCCCGCGCTCGCCGGGCACCGCCTACATTCTGCTGCATCACGTCATGGGCAGCGTGGGCGGCAAGCGCGGCCTGTGGGGATTCGTGCGCGGAGGCATGGGTGCTGTGTCGAACGCCATCGCGCAATCTGCCGCCAGCCGAGGCGCCGAGATCCGCACCAATGCCGGCGTCAAGAGCATCCGCGTCGAAAACGGTCGCGCACGCGGTGTTGTCCTGGAGGGCGGCGAAGAAATCGAAGCCGCAATCGTCGCGAGCAACCTCACGCCGCAGACGACCTTCCTGCATTTAGTCGATCAGCGCGAACTCCCCGGCGACTTGCTCGAGTCAATCCGCAAATATCGCAGCGAAGGCACGTCCTGCAAGATCAATTTGGCGCTCGACGGCCTGCCCGATTTCCGCGCTTTGCCGGGAACGCCCGCGCCGCAACACCGCGCCACCATGCACATCTGCCCGTCCATGGATTACGTCGAGCGCGCCTGGGACGACGCCAAATACGGCCGCCCGTCTCAATCGCCGCTGCTGGAGTTGACCATCCCCACCGTGTACGACCCCTCGCTCGCCCCGCCCGGCAAGCACATCATGGGAATCTTTCTGCAATACGCGCCTTACACCCTGCGCGACACGCATTGGGATGAATTGCGCGAGCCGTTCGCCTTCCGGGTCTTCGAGCTGATCGAAGAATATGCGCCCGGGTTCCGGTCGCTGATTATCCACAAGCAGGTGCTGACGCCGCTCGATCTGGAGCGCCGCTTCGGCCTGACAGGCGGTAACATTTTTCATGGCGAGATGAGTCTGGATCAGATGTTCGTGCTGCGGCCCATAGCCGGCTGCGCGCGTTATCGGACTCCCATCCGCGGTCTGTATCTGTGCGGCTCTGGCACGCATCCGGGCGGCGGCGTCATGGGTGCGCCAGGTTACAACGCCGCACGCGAGATTTTGAAGAATCCATAAACGTGTTCTCGTTCTTCAAGATCTCTATTCGGAATTCTGTCTAATCCAAACGGCGAGCCGCTCCTGAGTGATGTCGCCTGCCGCAAGAGCTATGATCGTCGCCACTAGTTCCGAGTCGCGGCCGTCAGCCGCCAGCTCATGAATCGTAACCTCAGGCCTGTAGTCGTAGATTGTTTGAGGGCGGCTTAACGCCGAATCGAGCAAGCCGCCGTCTCTGATCCCGCCGGTCCCTCCCCATGCGGCCAGGCACCACTCATGCATCTTCGTGACGATGTCACGATCAAGCCAAACGGGCTCTGCCACTTACTTGGCGAGCTCCTTGAGGACCTCGCTGTAAGTTTCCATTGCGTCCGCAGCGTGCCCCATCATCTGGGCCCTGATTCGGTCTCTGATAGCGATAGCTCGCTCGGTTGCTTCTTCAACGGCCGGAATGAGATCCGAGGCCTTAAAGCGAAGCCGCTCAGCTTCGGGGGGATTGATCTCTCGAAGCGAACACGCCTCTTCAGCAAGCTGGACGAACTCTTTGAGCCCCTCGGGATTCAAACGGCCCGCCCGGCGTTCGAGTTCTTGCTTCTTTTGGACCAGTACCTCGAAAGGGTCCGTCGGCTCCATGCGCCTCATAATACGGTCCGCACGACGCCAAAGTCA
>DATJWJ010000023.1:0-21930 GCA_035501355.1 Bryobacteraceae bacterium
GAGGACCTCGCGCTGGAGCGGCGGCAAATCCTGGACTGCCTTGCCGACGATGTCCGCTACCTCGCAGCCAATAAAATCCACTGGCTGAGCCGTGAATTGCTCTCCGTCTAACGCGCTCCATCGATTCTTGTCCCGGCGAAACGTCTTGAACACGAGATTTCGGGCTATACCAAGCAGGAACGGTCTTATCTCTCCGCGGGTGGCATCAAATCTATCCGGCTGGCGCAATATTGTGAGAAACACTTCCTGCGTAATATCCTCCGCCGCATCTGGCGAGTTGGTCATCCTCCAGGCGAACCGGTAGACCGAGTCCTTGTATTGCTCGAAGACCGCCTGAAACTCGGATTCGATCAAAGCCCTTTCCTCGGATCAATGGTAATTACCCGCAGCCCACTGAAAGGATACGGTATGGGGCGCGCGCCATCCCTAGAGGGGAAGATGGGGAGCGATCACTTCCAACAACTCTCTGGCATTGATGATCTTCGTACTGCGCCAGTAGCGTGGGAAGTGCTTGTTGTTGCCCGTGATCAGGTAATCGGCGCGGGCCGTCTCTGCGCACTCCAGGAAGATATTGTCGTCGGGATCGTGGCAGACTTCGAGCTTGCGGCCGGGAACAACAAGCCGGCCCCTCCTGGTGATCAAGTCCATCAGAGGCTGTCGCTCATCCGATGGTATATGTAGCTCAGCGCGGCTTAGGACTTCGATATATTCGTCCAATATGGCCTGAGAAACGAAGAGACCGGCTGGCGGCGTCAACGCGAAAATCAAGGCTGTCCGTTCCAGTCCCCTTGGCTTCAAAGCGCCCGAAACCACAACGTTTGTGTCGAGAACGAGCCTAAGAGCCAGCACGGCGACGGCTGGCTCGGGCGGCCTTAATCACGCTATCCACTTGGGCAGCAGTAAGCTTGTCGGTGCCGCGGCGGGTCGATTCCTCGCCCAGAGCTTTCAATACCTCTGGCTCCGGGGCGGCCAGGCGAATGTAGTCCTGAATGCCCAGAAGGATAGCCTTCGGGCTACCCCGCTTCTCAATAACGAAGCTGCGGTGCCCTTTGTCTACTTCCTCCAGAATCTGGCCGAGCCGGCTCCGCGCCGCCAGGGCTGAAATAACCCGGGACGCTGATTTCGTTTTTCTGCTGATTACAGCCTCCAGCGGACTGAAGAGTTCATCTCTCTGAACTCTACAGTACCGCATAACCCCGTCAGTTGGCGGCGACAGGGTATGACTCCTTGGGTCATTTTGAGCTCAAGTTTCACAATCATGCGGCTATTGGCGTAAAGAGCTGTGGGTTTTCGCGCAGGTTTGGGGCCCTGCAACACCGCCTGGGCGCCGATACCAGTGTGAGCAGAGCACCGAGAAGCGCTTGCGCCAGAGTATCATCCCGATTGGATTCAAAGAAGTTCATATATCGGACTTATTTGGTCGCGTAAGTCAGTGAGTCAAGAGACCCTGGCTTTCAGTTGACTTGGCCGCGGGGTTGCACTAGTCGCTAACGTTTTCGCGCGTTTCTCTCTGAGACGTGCTTTTATTGGCAAATTTCTTGATACCGAGGGAGGTTAACTCAGTGGAACCTTCGGACCGCACACTGACGACCTATGAAGTCCTCCGTAAACACGGAGTCGATCGTCGCTCTTTCCTAAAGTTTTGTACCCAGTCGGCGGCTGCTCTAGGCTTGAGCGCCGCATTTGTCCCCAAGGTCGTCGAGGCCATGGAGACCAAACCGCGCATCCCCGTGATCTGGCTGCATGGTCTGGAGTGCACGTGCTGCAGCGAATCGTTCATTCGCTCTTCGCACCCAATCGCGCAAGACGTGCTTCTCAACATGGTTTCGCTGGACTACGACGACACGCTGCAAGCCGCCGCGGGCTTCCAGGTGGAAGAAATCCGGCGCGACGTGATGAAGAAGTACAAAGGCGCCTACATCCTGGCCGTGGAAGGCAACGCAGCGACCAACGATGGCGGCGTTTATTGCACCGTGGGCGGTGAGACCTTCCTCAACGTCCTAAAGGAAACCGCCAAGGACGCCAAAGCCATCGTGGCATGGGGCTCATGCGCTTCCAACGGCTGCGTCCAGGCTGCCAAGCCGAATCCGACGGGCGCCAAACCGGTGCACGAGCTAATCACCGACAAGCCGATCATCAACGTGCCGGGCTGCCCGCCCATCGCCGAGGTTATGACGGGCGTGCTCACGCACATCCTGACCTTTGACACGCTGCCTGAGCTGGATCGCCAGGGACGGCCAAAGATGTTCTACGGCCAGCGCCTGCACGACAAATGCTACCGGCGCGCGTTCTTCGACGCCGGCCAGTTTGTCGAAGCCTGGGACGACGAGGGAGCGCGCAAGGGCTGGTGTCTTTACAAAATGGGTTGCCGCGGGCCGACGACCTACAACTCCTGCTCGACGTTCAAGTGGAATTGCGGCCAGGGCTGGCCGGTGAATTCCGGACATCCCTGCATCGGCTGCGCCGAAGACGGGTTCTGGGACAACGGGCCGTTCTATCAACGCCTATCCAACGTCATAGTGCCGGGAATCGAAGCCACGCCGGACAAAATCGGCAAGACCTTGGCGGTGCTATCGGGCGCTGGTCTCGCGGCTCACCTTACTTCGGTGGTGACTCGCCGGCAGTTCAGCAAACTCAAGACGCAGGAGCCGGGCGAACCCGCCTCCGGCGAGCAGAAAGGCAAGGAGTAAGCCATGTCCACACGCGTAGTAGTCGATCCGGTAACTCGCATTGAAGGCCATCTCCGAATCGAAGCCATACTCAACGACAAGGGTATGGTGGACGATGCCATTTCTTCCGGCACCATGTGGCGCGGGTTGGAGGTCATCCTCAAAGGCCGCGACCCTCGCGACGCTTGGGCGTTCTGCGAACGCATTTGCGGGGTCTGCACCACGGTGCACGCGCTCGCCTCGGTGCGTTCGGTCGAAAGTGCGCTTAACATCACCATCCCCAAGAACGCGGAAATTATCCGCAACATCATGGAGCTGACGCAGTATGTTCAAGACCACGTGATTCACTTTTATCACCTGCATGCCCTGGATTGGGTGGATGTGGTGTCGGCGCTCAAGGCCGATCCCGCGGCCACAGCCGCGCTGGCGCAGAAGGTATCGCCGAACTGGCCGACCTCGACTCCTGGTTATTATTCCGATGTCGCCGGGACGCTGAAGAAGTTCGTCGAATCCGGGCAGCTGGGAATTTTCCAGAACGCCTATTGGGGGCATCCGGCATACAAGTTGCCGCCTGAAGCCAATCTGATGGCGGTGGCGCATTATCTGGAAGCTCTCAAGTGGCAGAAGGAAATCATCAAGATTCACACCGTTTTCGGCGGCAAGAATCCACACCCGCACTATCTGGTGGGCGGAACCGGAGCCGCGATCAATCTGAACGGCGACAACGCCATCAACATGGAGCGGCTGAATTTGGTGCATGGCTTGATTAAGGACGCGCAGGCCATCGTGGAAGGGCTGTACATTCCCGATCTGCTGGCGGTGGCTTCGTTCTATCCGGAATGGACCACTTATGGCGGCGGCCTGGGGAACTACATGGCGTATGGCGACATTCCGCAGAATGGCGTCAAGGATCCATCCAAGTTCAAGTTCCCGCGCGGCATCATTCTCAACAAGAATCTGAGCGAGGTTCTGCCGCTCGATTTCACCGATACCAACCAAATCCAAGAAGAGGTTTCGCACTCCTGGTACAAGTATCCGGACGGAACCAAGGGGCTCCATCCATCGGTGGGCATCACCGACGTAAACTACACCGGACCGAAGCCGCCATTCGTGCAGCTGGATGAGAACGCCAGCTACTCATTCGTCAAAGCGCCGCGTTGGAAGGAGAATGCAATGGAAGTGGGGCCGCTGGCGCGCATGCTGGTCGGCTTCGCGAGTGGGCGCGATGAGTACAAGGAAGTCGTCACCGAGGCTCTGGGCCGGCTCAAACTGACACCTGCCGCTCTGTTCTCGACGCTAGGCCGTACGGCGGCGCGAGGGCTGGAGACCAAGCTCGCGGCCAAGTGGCTGCTCGAAGAGTACGACCGTCTGATCGCCAACCTGAAAGCGGGCGATTATGCCACGGCCGACACCACGCGTTGGGATCCGAAGACCTGGCCGGAAGACTGCAAAGGCTTCGGCGTGGAAGAGGCGCCGCGGGGCGCGCTCGGCCACTGGATCCACATCAAAGACCAGAAGATCGAAAATTATCAGATCGTGGTGCCCAGCACCTGGAATGCATCGCCCAAGGATGGCAAAGGACAGCGCGGGGCCTATGAAGCCGCGCTACTAGGGACGCCCATGGCCGATCCGAAACGGCCGCTCGAGATCCTGCGAACCATCCATTCGTTCGATCCCTGCCTGGCCTGCGCCACGCACGTGACCAGCCCGGAGGGCGAGACCTTAGCCGAGGTGATCGTTCGCTAGGAGGACTCCAATGGCAACCATTCATACGAATGTAAGCGGCGCGCCGCCGGCCAAGGGCGCGCCTCCGCTGGCACCGCCGAATATTCCGTTACCGCCGCTGGACACGGATAAAACGTCTCGGCCTCCAGCCGGTCTCATCGCCGGCCGCAAATACGTCTGGGAGTTTCCTGTTCGCCTGTCGCATTGGGTGAACGCCATCGCGATTTTCGTGCTGTTCGCCACCGGGCTCTTCATCGCTGCTCCGATCCTGATGCCCGGTGGCGAAGCGGCCAACCACTTCGTGATGGGAAGAGTGCGCCAGTTCCACTTCGCCTTTGGATTCGCGCTCATCTTAGGTGTGTTGATCCGGGTGTATTGGTTCTTTGTAGGCAACAACTACGCCCGCTCGGGCTTCCCGATGTTCTGGAAGTTCTCCTGGTACAAAGCGGTGATCAAACAGGTCATCGATTATATGCACCTGGAGCGCGGACATATTCACATCGGGCATAACTCGCTGGCAGGCGCTTCCTACATGGCGTTCTTCGCCATGTGCGGATTCGAAGGTCTTACGGGAATGGCGCTCTATTCGGAATCGAATCCGGGCGGTTTCTGGGACAAAGTGACCGGCTGGTCGATTCCGCTGCTGGGCGGGTCGTTCCGCGTTCACATGTGGCACCACCTGGTGGCCTGGCTCATCCTGGTGTTCGTGCTGTTCCACATCTACATCGTGTTGTACGACGTGCAGTTGTACAAGAACGGACTCGTTGATTCCATCATTGCCGGTCCAAAGTTCTACGAGCCCGGAGACCACGATGCCGACACCTGGATCAGTTGAGTTTACCGAGCGCACACGGTGCGGCGCAGCGGAAGGTGGAACTTGCCGCTGCGGCCGGCCGTGCGCCGGTGAAGAGACTGCGCCAGTCTTGCTGCTCGCGATCGGAAACCCACTCATGGCGGACGATGGCGCGGGACAAGCAATCCTGTCCCGGTTGGAATCGGCCGCCACAGAGTGGGGTCACGGCGTCGAATTCGTAGATGGCGGCACCCAGGGTCTTGCGCTGTTGGGCACATTCGAAAAGCGCAAGGCGGTGGTGTTCCTGGATGCTGTTCGCTTGGGCAGCAAGGCCGGCGCGGTGCACGTACTGACGGGCGACGAACTGGTTCAAATGGGACGGCGTCCGGCCAGTTCGGCGCACGAGGGAAGCGCCCCGGATATTCTGAGGGCCCTGCAATTGCTCGGGGAGACTCCGGACGAGGTTGCATTGGTTGGAATTGAGCCAGAACGGGTGGAAACACGCATCGGCCTGTCGCCGGCGGTACAGGACAGCATCCCTCTGGCGGCCGGCTTTGCGCGCATGACGGTGAGCCGTCTGCTGGCGCGTGCGGTTCGGTAACCGAGCGGCTTCAAAGTTCTTCTGCGTCTGAGTAGGAGGCAACTATGTGCTTGGCGGTGCCCGGAAAACTGGTGGAAGCCCAGTCGATCAGCGACAGCCGCGTCGGCGTTGTCGAGTTCGGGGGAATCAAGCGCTCGGTCTTCCTCGATTTCGTGCCGGAAGCCCAGGTTGGAGACTACGTCCTGGTTCATGTAGGCTTCGCTATCAGCCGTTTGGACGAAGAGGAAGCGCAGCGCACCTATAAACTGCTGGAGCACATCGGGATGCTCGAGGTCCAAGATCCCGCGTTCGCGGGCGATCCCGACACGGCTCAGTCTCTGGCGTCGATCCGCGGCACTTCATCAAATCGGGGCGACTAATGCGATACATCGACGAGTACCGCGACCCCAAAATCGCCCAAGCGCTGGTGGACCGGATTCACGCTCGCGTCACCAAGCCGTGGGTTTTGATGGAGATCTGCGGCGGCCAGACCCACACGTTGATGCGCTATGGCATCGACGAGCTGATTCCCCAGAATGTTGAGTTAGTGCACGGCCCGGGTTGCCCGGTGTGCGTCACGCCCATTGAGGTAGTCGACAAAGCCGTCGAGATCGCCTCACGCCCGGACGTTATCTTCGTTTCGTACGGTGACATGCTGCGTGTGCCGGGCACTCGCTGCGACCTTTTTCGCGTGAAAGCGGAGGGCGGCGATGTGCGCATCGCCTACTCGCCCATGGAAGCGGTGAAGATCGCGGTCCATAACCCTTCCAAGCAAGTTGTTTTCTTTGGAATCGGCTTTGAGACCACGGCCCCGGCCAACGCGATGGCGGTTTGGAAGGCTCGGGAGCTGGGCCTCAAGAATTTCTCCGAACTGGTCTCGCATGTTCTGGTGCCGCCGGCCATCCGGCTGCTCCTGAATTCGCCAGAAAATCGAGTACAAGGCTTCATCGCGCCCGGGCATGTCTGCACCGTGATGGGCTACTGGGAATACAAGGCCCTGGTGGAGGAGTTCCACGTTCCGATTGTCGTCGGCGGATTTGAACCGGTCGATTTGCTGGAAGCCATCCTGATGCTGGTGACGCAGCTCGAAGGCGGCCAGGCCAAAGCGGAGAATCAATACGGCCGCACGGTCGACTTCCAGGGCAACCATCCGGCCCAGGTCATCATGGAAGAAGTCTTCGAAGTGGCCGACCGCAAGTGGCGCGGCATCGGTGCAATTCCCATGAGCGGCCTGCGGTTGCGCCCCGAGTTTGCCGCCTACGACGCCGAGAAGATTTTCGGTTTGGAGATGCTGGAAGCCGAGGAGTCGCCTGAATGCATCGCCGCGCAAGTGCTGCAAGGGCTCAAGAAACCAGTCGACTGTGCCGCATTTGCATGCCGCTGCACGCCCGAACATCCGCTCGGAGCTCCGATGGTTTCAACCGAAGGCGCCTGCGCGGCCTATTATCAATACCGCCGGCACGCGGCCAGCCTGAAGTGCATCGCGTGAGGAGATAGTCGCATGAGTGCGTTTACGCTAAGCTGCCCAATGCCGATGGTTGCCCGCGATCACGTGTCGCTCGGCCACGGCAGCGGCGGAAAGCTGTCGGCCGAGTTGATGCGCGACGTTTTTCTGCCCGCCTTTCGTAACCAAACGCTGGAGCGTCTGGAAGATCAGGCTACCGTAATGTTGGGCAACACGCGCATCGCCATGACCACGGATTCGTTCGTGGTGAAACCACTATTCTTTCGCGGCGGCGACATCGGGTCCTTGGCCGTGCACGGGACCGTGAACGATCTAGCCATGGGTGGCGCGACCCCATTATTTCTGAGTGTTGCTTTCATCATTGAAGAGGGTTTCCCCATGGAGATGCTGCGCCGCATCACGGAGTCTCTCGGCCGCGCCGCTTCTGCTTGCGGCGTTCAAGTGATCACCGGCGACACCAAGGTAGTGGACAAGGGCAGCGGGGACGGAGTGTTTATCAATACGACGGGCCTTGGGGTGATGCCGGAAGGGGTTTACCTTTCCGCGGGTGAGGCTCGTCCGGGCGATGCCGTGATCCTGAGCGGTTTTATCGGGGATCATGGCATCGCCATTCTGGCCGAACGGGAAGGGCTGGAGTTCGATAGTCCGGTGGAAAGCGATTCAGCGCCGCTGCACACCCTGGTGGCTCGGATGCTTCAGACCACGCGCGCGATCCGCTGCCTGCGCGACCCCACTCGCGGCGGAGTATCCAGCTCGTTGAATGAGATTGCCGCTCAATCGGGCGTGGGCATTTTGCTCCAGGAAGAAACCATTCCGGTGCGGGATGAAGTGCGGGGCGCCTGCGAAATGCTGGGACTCGATCCGCTATACGTAGCCAATGAAGGCAAGCTGCTGGCGATTGTCGATGCCGCGGCCGCTCGCGAACTGGTGTCAGCGATGCGCCAGCACCCCCTCGGCCTGGAAGCTCGCCGCATCGGTACGGTCACCGAATCCGACCCCGGCTGGGTCACGATGCGGACGACACTCGGCACGACACGCATCGTGGATATGCTCGCCGGCGATCAACTGCCTAGGATTTGTTGAGCCATGCACGAAATGGGAATCGCCAGCTCGGTTCTGGATACGGCCCGCAAAGAAGCCGCAAAGCTTCCCGGCGCGCGTGTCCTTAAGATTGGGTTGCGGATCGGCGAATGGGCCGGCGTGGACCCCGAGTCGCTGAGGTTCTGCTTCGATGCACTGGTGAGTGGCGAGGGGCTGCAGCCTCCCAGCTTAGAGATCGAGTTTCTCCAGCGCCAGAACCGCTGTCCGCTTTGTGGCAACGTATTTGCTCTAGAGAGGTTTCAGATTGAGTGCCCGCGATGCGGCGCTGAAGTTACAGAGCCGGTCAGTGGGGACGAGTTGGAGTTGGCGTTCGTGGAATTGGAGGAACCTTGACCCGCGTAGATGTCCAGCAAAAGGTACTGAGCGAGAATGATCGCCTGGCTGGCGCGCTACGCGAGAAGCTCAGGGACAGCGGGGTTTACTGTCCGAATTTCATCAGCTCCCCGGGCGCCGGGAAGACTTTGTTGCTGGAGTCCACGCTGGAGCTTCTGCCGCGTAACACACGCGTGGCGGTGCTGACTGGAGATATTCAAACCGATAATGACGCCCAGCGGCTGGCGCGCTACGGTTTCCCGGTTCGGCAGATCACCACCGGCGGGTCCTGCCATCTGGATGCGCGGATGATCGAGCGCGCGCTCGCGGAATGGAAGCTCGAATCGCTTGAGTACCTGTTCATTGAAAACGTAGGAAACCTTGTTTGTCCAGCAAGTTACGACCTGGGAGAAAACGACAAGATCGTGATCCTGAGCGTTACCGAAGGCGAAGACAAGCCGTTGAAATATCCGGCGACATTCGCGCGAGCCGGCTTGGTGATCATCAACAAGATCGACCTTCTCCCGTATGTGCGCTTCGATCTTGCGGTAGCCAAGGAGAACGTGCGTAAGGTTCATCCCGAGGTCGAAATTCTGGATGTTTCGTCCACTGCCAGGATAGGCTTTGACGATTGGCTCTCGTGGCTGGACAGCAAACGCAAGCAATGTTTGGAGCGCAGCATGGCTTTCGTAACGCCTTAGTTGTCTCCCGATTGGGGGCCTCCTCCTCCAGGCCTCCACTTTCGGACCATAGGCCGGACTGGCTGATGCCAGTTCGGCCCTTTTTGGGGCATTTAACCCAAGAAGCAAGTTTGAACCAAAATGATCAGCACTACAGAATTTATCGAAGCTACGAAGAATCAGCAAATCCTGAAGGCCTTCGGGCCGCAGCATCTGGACCGCCTGGCTGCGCTGGCCGATGAAGTGGATTTTTATCGGGATCAAGTTATTGTCCGCGAAGGGGAGTATCCCGAGTTTTTTTATCTGATCCTGGCAGGCAGTGTAGGGCTGGAAATAATGGCCGGCCGCCGTCCCATGTTGCTACAGACGTTGCAAACCGGCGATGCCTTAGCGTGGACTTCGCTGATTGATGGAGGCAAGGGAGCGCACTTTGAAGCTCGCGCCCTCACGGCCGGGCGCGCCATCGCATTTGACGGAGCCAAACTGCGCCAGGCGTGTGAAGCGGATCCGGCTTTCGGCTACCATCTGATGAAAGCTTTGCTTTCCCTGGTTACCGAACGGCTCGACATCACGCGGGTCCAGCTTGTAGACGCGTACGCCACCCCAGCCTGACGCCCGCAGCATCATTTCCAAGCGAATCAAAAGGAACCGCGCAACAGGCGCTCGACTGAAGCTGCTATTTGCAGGGCGCATGTTTCGGCGGCGCCGCTCATGCTTTCGCTCCAGGTCATTCGGTCGATGCCACCGGTAATCACGTACGCGCGAGGAGCCGGCCCACTGACCTGTTCGCTGAATCCGATGAGTTGGTCCGGCGAAAGCTGGTGCGACCATGCCGCCGGCACGCTTTTTTCAACCAGCCTGGTCGATATAGCGCCGGGTTCCTGGCTGATCGATGCATCCAGAAATATCACCAGCGAAGCGCGGCCGACCAAGTCGACCAGTTCGGGGGTGAGTTGATGGCATTTCAGGACGTCGATGCTCGAGCCCTCTCGCCGTTCGAGCAGCTCAGCGGCCCGCCAGCCGAGCGCGTCGTCTTCACGGAGCGGGTTGCCGAAGCCAATGATGAGCGGGCGGCTCATGACGTTCGCGACACCGAATCGAGCAGAACGCCGCCGGGTCCGAGCAGATCAATTTGCAGCGGCATCTGACCGGCCGCGTGGGTGGAACAGCTCAAGCACGGATCGAAGGCGCGAATCACCGCTTCGACCCGATTCAGAGCGCCTTCCGAGAACCGGCCGTCGCGGATAAAGTAAGACGCGGTCTGCTGGATGCCCCGATTCATGGCCAGGTTATTGTGTCCGGTGGCGATAATCAAATTCGCCCACTGGATCAGCCCGTTGCGATCGACTTTGTAATGATGCAGCAGCGTTCCGCGAGGCGCCTCCGACATCCCCACGCCTTCTTCGCAATTAGGTTCCGAGAACGCGCGGACGTGCGGGCTCAAGACGTCGGGATCGGACAGCAACTGTTCAATGCGCTCGACACAGTGCAGCATTTCAATCAGGCGCGCATGATGATAATAGAACGAGCTGAGCAGCGGGCTGCCGGCGAACGTGCGCAGCGCGCCCAGTTCGTGGTCGGCGCGCGGCGTTCCGCAATGCGTCACCAGATTCAGCCGCGCGAGTGGTCCCACGCGGTACATTCCTTCCGGATAACCCAGAGGCAGGTAGTAAGCCGATTTGAGATACGAATCGTTCTCCGCCACCTCACCCAGGTACTTCGGATAGTCCTCGGGCCGCAGGCCGGTAGCGAGCACGCTTCCGTCGGCGGCCGCGACGCGCAGCGGTCCATCATAATATTCCAGCTCGCCGGCGCCGTCGGTCATGCCGAGAAATAGAGACGGAAAATTCGCGAATGTTTCCATCTCCTCGGGGAATCGTTGAAATATACCGCGGAAGCGGTCGACAGTGCGGTCCAGCGCGGCCAGGCCGTCGGGCAGCAGGGCTTGGATCTGATCGCGTTTTTCCGCGGTCAATGGCGAGCTGACCCCGCCCGGCACCACCCAGGCCGGATGAATGCGCTTGCCGCCCAGCAATTCGACGATCTGTTGCCCAATCTGGCGCAGACGAATGCCGTCGCGCGCAACTTCTGGCGCCTTTTCGGCCACACCGAACAGATGCCTCTTTTCGGGCGGCGAATCCAGGCCCAGAATCAGATCCGGCGACGAGAGGTGGAACACGCTCAGGGCATGCGATTGCAGAATCTGCGCCAGGTTCAGAATTCGCCGCAAGCGGGCGGCGTTGGGAGGAATGTTGACACCCAGGATCGCATCGCAGGCTTTGGAGGACGCGATGAGATGGCTTACCGGGCAGATACCGCAAATACGCGCCATCAGCGATGGCATTTCGTAGAACGGCCGGTTCTCGCAGAATTTTTCAAAGCCGCGCAACTGTGTAATGTGCAAGCGCGCGCCGGTAACGTGGCCGTCATCGCCGATCTGGACGGATACCTTGGCGTGACCTTCGATTCGAGTCACCGGATCGATAACAATTCGCTGTGCCATGTTGCCTCGCTATGCTCCGAACCGCTGCACTTGGCCGGTGTGGGGCGGCCGTCCCGCCAGCACGTTTTGGAGGGTCTCAAAGATCACGTCCGCCGAAGGTGGGCAGCCGGGAATGAAGACATCGACGGGCACGACCTCATGCACCGGCCGTACGCGGTCGAGCAGCGCCGGGATCACTTCCGACGGGACAGGTTTTGGCACGGTGACGTTGTCTACAAAGACCCGCGTCAGCACTGTCTTTACTCCAAACGGATTTCTCATTCCGGGAATGTTGCTGGTCACCGCGCAGTCGCCCAGCGACACCAGGATCCGGGTGTGGGCACGGACTTTCTGGATCTTCGCCAGATCGTCCGTATTCGACACCGAGCCTTCCACCAAGGTGATGTCGACGTGCTCGGGGAAATCCTTGCGATCCACCAGCGGGCTGTAAACCAAATCCGCTTGTTCGGCCAGAGCCAGCAGCCGGTCATCCATATCGAGGAACGACATGTGGCAGCCGGAACAACCGTCCAACCAGACCGTGGCCAAGGTGGGTTTCGAGCTACTCATTGTTTACACCTCACTCGTTTTCCCCTCGCATCATCGTCAAGTAGGGCAAGAACTGTCTGCGCTTGGCCATCTCGGCCACCGAGCGGCCTTTTTCGCTGAGCGCTCCGGTGGGGCAAACATGCACGCACTTGCCGCAACTGGTGCAGCTTTCGGCTTGGCCCCAGGGCTGCGCCAGATCGGTGATCACCAGGCATTCGCTGCCTCGCCCCATCACGTCCCAGGTGTGCGCTCCTTCGATCTCGTCGCAAACCCTGACGCAGCGCGTGCAAAGAATGCAACGGTTTTGATCCAGCACGAAGCGGCTGTGGCTGGCGTCAACCGGAAGCTTAGGGTAGACGTACGGGAACCGGCTGTGATCGACGCCCAGGTGTTGCGCGAGCGACTGCATCTCGCAATGGCCGTTCGAAACGCACACGCTGCATACGTGGTTGCGCTCGGAAAACATCATTTCCAGGATCATGCGGCGGTATTCCAGCAGGCGCGGGTTTTGCGTTTCCACGTGCATGCCTTCATGCACCTTGGTGGTGCAAGCGGCCTGAAGCTTGGGCACGCCTTGCACCTCGACCAGGCACAGGCGGCAGCCACCGTAAGTGGATAAACCCGCGACGTAACACAGCTTTGGAATGAGGATGCCGTTTTCTTTCGCGACGTCGATGATGCTTTGGTCGTCGCGCGCGCTGGCATCGTGGCCATCGATCTTTAGAGTGACTACCTTGGCCGCCATCTCAGGCTCCTCCCTCGACTGCCAATGCGGCTTCATACTCGGGGCGGAAATACCGTAGCGTGCTGAGCACGGGATTGGGAGCGGACTGGCCCAGTCCGCAGAGGCTGGTGTTGCGCACCAAATCGCAGAGCGTCTCGAGCAACGTCAGGTCGGCGGGGTGGGCGCTCTTGCTGGCGAAACGCCCCAGCAACTCGTACATCTGGGCGGTGCCGGCGCGGCACGGCGTGCATTTGCCGCAGGATTCGCTCATGCAGAACTCCATGAAATAGCGCGCCACGTCGACCATTGAGGACGTATCGTCCATCACGATCATTCCGCCCGAGCCCATAATCGAGCCGAGCTTGGTAAGCGTCTCGTAATCCACCGGGGTGTCCAGATGAGCTTCCGGGATACATCCGCCGGATGGACCGCCAGTTTGCACCGCCTTAAAGGCGCGGCCACCCGGAATCCCACCACCGATTTCGAAAATAATGTCGCGCAGCGTGATGCCCATCGGAACTTCAATCAGACCGGCGTTTTGAATGGCTCCCGCCAGCGCGAAGACCTTGGTGCCCCGGCTACGCTCCGTGCCGATTTGCGCGAACCACTCGCCGCCGTTTCGAAGAATGGAAGGGACGTTGGCGAACGTTTCGACGTTATTGATGAGGGTCGGACGTTCCCACAAACCCGATTCGGCTGGGTATGGAGGCCGGGGGCGCGGAGTTCCGCGCTTGCCCTCGATGGATGCGATCAGCGCGGTTTCTTCTCCGCACACAAACGCGCCCGCCCCTAGCCGCAGATAGATGCGGAAATTGAAATGGCTGCCGCAAATGTCATTTCCGAGCAGACCCTGCCGTTCGGCCTGCCGAATAGCAGTCTTGAGGCGTGCGACCGCCAGGGGATACTCCGCTCGCACGTAAATGTATCCCTCCGTGGCGCCCACCGCATAGGCACCGATCGCCATGCCTTCCAGCACCCGGTGCGGATCGCTTTCGAGAACGCTGCGATCCATGAAGGCGCCCGGGTCTCCTTCGTCGGCGTTGCAGATGACCATCTTGGGAGACCCGGTCGCTTTCGCGACCGTACCCCATTTGAGCCCGGTAGGATAGCCCGCACCGCCACGTCCGCGCAGACCGCTCTTGTGAATCTCGGCGATCACCTGCGCCGGCGTCATCTCGCTCAGAACATTGCTTAGGGCCATATAGCCATCCGCGGCAATGTAATCCTCCAGCCGCTCCGGATCGATGCGCCCGCAGTTCTCGGTGACAATTCGATGCTGGCGGGTAAAGAAGGGGATGCTCGACTGCAAGTGGATGTGCTTGACGGGCGGGCCGTTCAGTGCGGCGATGATGTCGGACGCATCCGAGGCTTGCACTCGCTGATACATGAAACCCGCCGGTTCGACGCTCACCAAAGGCGCCGCGCCACAAAGTCCCAAACATCCCACGCGGCGGACAGCGCAACTCTCCGGACCATAGCCTTGTTCCGCGGCCGCCTGCACCAGGGCGGTTCTTAACGCCTCGTTTTCCGTCGTCTGGCAGCCTGCGGCGCCGCACACGTTCACGCAGGAGCCCGCAGCCGCCTTAGCCTCGCGTTCTTCGATCGCCAAAGCTTTAATTTCATCAGCCAGCACGTTGCATTGCCTCCCGAAGTTTCTGCTCCAGCGCCTCCGGGGTAACGTACGCCAGAACGTTTCCATCCATCACCACGACCGGCGCCAAGCCGCACATTCCAAAACATCGTGCCGTCAAGACACTCACTTCGCCGCCGGGCGTGGTTTCTCCCGGCTTTATGCCCTCTTTCTCCGCAATGGAACGGAGCAAGTCGGGCCCTCCCTTGATGTGGCACGCCGTTCCCGTACACACCACACAGGCGTGTTTGCCCTGTGGCTTCATCGTGAAATGGTTGTAAAAGGTCGCCGCGCCATATACCTTGCTCAGCGGGATCTTTAGTGAAGCGGCCACATAAGTCAGTCCAGCCTTGTCCAAATAGCCGAAGGTCTGTTGCAGCGAATGCAGGGTTTCAATCAATCCGTGCCTCTCGTTGCCAAGCTTGCGCATTGTCGCGGCAATGATTTTCCAGCGCTTGTCGTCCGAAGGCGGTTCGCATTTCTTCAAGTACGGGAACATTTCAATCGCAATCGTGCACCTGAGTCACCAACCGTCTCCGAGAAGATTCAATGATTTCCATTCTTCGGGCTCAATTCAAGCAACAAATTGGGTGAAATAACCCAGTTACCTTTCGGACCACAGCCCAACTCCAAGCAGTTGTCAACGGAGTCCGACGTGCTTTCCCCGGTTTGAGAACCAATTCAGGGAGGCACTTTTGGACTTGAAACGTCTCCAAGTCACGCTAGACGGGAATGAGGCGGCTGCCTATGTCGCGCACCGGGTAAACGAAGTCATTGCGATTTACCCAATTACACCCTCCTCACCGATGGGGGAATGGGCCGATCAGTGGTCTTCCACGGGAGCAACCAACATTTGGGGATCCGTGCCTTCTGTCATCGAAATGCAAAGCGAGGGCGGGGCTGCCGGAGCAGTCCACGGCGCGCTGCAAGGCGGGGCTCTGACCACGACGTTTACGTCATCGCAAGGGCTGCTGTTGATGATCCCGAATATGTACAAAATCGCAGGCGAACTGACGCCCGCGGTTTTCCATGTCGCGGCGCGGGCGCTGGCGGCGCAAGGTCTCTCGATTTTCGGGGATCACCAGGACGTGATGGCCGTTCGCTCCACCGGATTCGCCATGCTGGCGTCACATTCGGTGCAGGCTGTGATGGACATGGCGCTGATCGCGCAAGCAGCCGCGCTCGAATCGCGCCTTCCGTTCGTGCATTTCTTCGATGGCTTCCGCACTTCGCACGAAGTGGCCAAGGTCGAGCAATTAAGCGTTGAAGACTTGCGGGCCATGATCAATGACGACCTGGTAAATGCGCACCGGGCGCGTTCCTTGAATCCGGATCGGCCGGTATTGCGGGGCACGGCGCAAAATCCGGACGTTTACTTCCAGGCGCGGGAGACGGTGAATCCGTTCTACGATGCCTGCCCTGAAATCGTGCAGCGGGCCATGGATCGCTTCGCGTCCCTGACCGGCCGTCAGTATCGTCTGTTCGACTACTATGGCGCACCCGACGCCGACCGCGTCGTGGTGTTGATGGGCTCCTCGGCGCTGGCGGCGGAAGAATGCGTGGATGCGCTGCGAGCGCGCGGGGAGCACGTCGGGCTCATAAACGTGCATCTGTTCCGGCCTTTCTCGGCGCAAGACTTGGTAAACGCCTTGCCCTCGACCGTGCAGGCGATTGCCGTGCTCGATCGAACCAAGGAGCCCGGAAGCGCGGGCGAACCCCTGTATCAGGATGTCGTGACTGCGCTCCAAGAAGCCGGGCAGTTCAATTCCAGGCCGCGAGTGATTGGCGGGCGTTATGGATTGGCGAGCAAGGAGTTCACGCCCGCAATGTGCGCGGCCGTGTTCGACGAGTTGCGCGCATCCAAACCGCGGAACCATTTCGTCATCGGCATCCAGGATGACGTATCGCACCACGGTCTGGATTATGACGCCGGCTTCTCCACCGAGGATCCGGAAACGGTTCGCGCCGTGTTTTATGGACTGGGCGCGGACGGAACCGTGGGCGCCAACAAGAACTCGATCAAGATCATCGGTGAGAGCACCGGCAATCACGCCCAAGGCTACTTCGTCTATGACTCCAAGAAATCCGGCGCGATGACCATTTCGCATCTGCGGTTCGGCCGCAAGCCGATCCGCGCCAGTTACCTGATCACGCGCGCCAGTTTCGTGGCTTGCCATCAGTTTTCGTTTCTGGAGCGCATGGATGTATTTGATCTGGCCGAGCCCGGCGCGACATTTCTGTTGAACAGCCCGTTCGGTCCCGAGGACGTTTGGGAGCATCTGCCTGCTTCGGCGCAGCGGCAGATCATCGAAAAGCGCCTGCGGTTTTACGTCATTGACGCCTACCGGGTGGCCAAAGACAACGGAATGGGCGGTCGGATCAACACCGTCATGCAGACCTGTTTCTTCGCCCTTAGCGGCGCGCTCCCGCGCGATGAGGCGATTGCGGCCATCAAACATGCCATCGAAAAAACATACGGCAAGCGCGGCGAAGCAGTGGTGGAGAAAAATTTCGCGGCGGTGGACCACGCGCTGGCGAATCTTCACGAAGTCGCGGTTTCACAAGAGGTGAACAGTTCCTTCGATCGGCGTCCGGTAGTCTCTTCGCAGGCTCCGGAGTTCGTGCACCGCGTGCTGGCTCCCATGATGGCCGGACGGGGCGAAAGCCTGCCTGTCAGCGCGCTTCCGGTGGACGGCACCTATCCAACCGCCACGTCCAAGTGGGAGAAACGAAACCTGGCCCAGGAAATCCCGGTGTGGGAAAAAGAGCTGTGCATCCAGTGCGGCAAGTGCGTGCTGGTGTGTCCGCACGCGGTGATTCGATCCAAGCTCTCCGAGCCGGAGCTGCTGCGCTCGGCGCCGGCGGCTTTCAAGTCCGCACCCGCGCATTGGAAAGACCGCGAGCAATTGTTCTATGCGCTGCAGGTGTCTCCAGAGGACTGCACCGGCTGCGGCCTGTGCGTGCAGGTGTGTCCCGCCAAGAGCAAGAGCGAGGCCAAGCGGAAAGCGCTGAATATGGCGCCCCAAGCTCCGATTCGGGAACAAGAGCGGCACAACTGGGAATTCTTCTTGCAGCTTCCGGAGTTCGACCGCAGTGCTTTAGCAACGCACAACGTAAAAGATGTGCAACTGTTGGAACCGCTGTTCGAATTCCCAGGAGCCTGCGCCGGCTGCGGCGAAACGCCGTACATCAAGCTGCTGACGCAGTTGTTCGGCGATCGGACGGTAATAGCGAATGCAACCGGCTGCTCGTCAATTTATGGTGGGAATCTGCCCACTACGCCGTATACAGTGAATCGCGCCGGACGCGGGCCGGCCTGGTCGAATTCGCTGTTCGAGGACAATGCCGAATTCGGGTTGGGGATTCGCGTCGCGCTCGATAAACAGACGCAGTATGCGGGCGAATTGCTGCGGAACCTGGCGCCTGAGGTCGGCGAGGAGCTGGCCGCTGCGATCCTGGAAGCTGATCAATCCAGCGAAAGCGGGATCAGTCAGCAGCGCCAGGCGATCAGAAAGCTCGAAGATAAATTGGCCGCGCTCGGTGGACCCCAATCTCGCGATTTGCGAGCCCTTACCGGCGCACTGGCTCGCAAGAGCGTTTGGATTCTGGGAGGGGACGGGTGGGCCTACGATATCGGCTATGGCGGTCTGGATCATGTGTTCGCTTCCGGGCGCAATGTGAAAATTCTGGTGCTCGATACCGAGGTGTACTCCAACACCGGCGGCCAAGCTTCGAAATCGACGCCGCGCGGTGCGGTCGCCAAGTTCGCTTCCTCCGGGAAACGGTCCCCGAAAAAGGACCTGGCTATGATGGCGATGACATACGGGACCGTGTACGTGGCGCATGTAGCCCTGGGCGCCAGCGATACCCAAACGGTTAAGGCGTTCTTGGAGGCCGAAGCTTATGACGGTCCGGCGCTGATTATTGCCTATGCTCACTGCATCGCGCATGGCTACGATTTGATTCACGGTCTGGATCAGCAAAAGGCCGCGGTGCAGTCGGCTTATTGGCCGCTGTTCCGGTATCATCCCGAGTTGGCCGCGGCCGGCAAGAACGCGTTTCAACTAGATTCCCGCCCGCCTTCCATTCCGCTCGAGAAATACGTCTACAACGAGGGCCGCTATGCCATGCTGGCGCGGAGCTCACCGGAGACCGCCGCAATCTTGCTGGAGGAAGCGCAGAAGGACGTGAATCTCCGCTGGAAGCTCTATGAGCACTGGGCCAGCTTTTCCAGCCCAAATGGAGGATCTGAAGCGTGATCGACCTTTCTACTACATATTTGGGACTGACGCTACGCAGCCCTTTAGTCGCCTCGGCATCCCCGCTTTCCAGAGACCTTGCGAATCTCCAGCGTTTGGAAGAAGCCGGCGCGGGAGCAGTGGTCTTTCACTCGCTTTTTGAAGAACAGATCACGACTGAAGCGGAGTATCTCGATAACGTCTTAAGTCAGGGCGTAGAGAGCTTCGCCGAAGCGGCCACTTACTTTCCAGACCTGCCCTCTTACGGTATGGGCCCAGACGCCTATCTTGAGCATATCCGGCGGGCCAAGAAAGCGCTCCGCATTCCGGTGATCGGCAGCCTGAACGGAACGTCTACCGGAGGCTGGATCCGTTACGCACGTGAGATTCAGGACGCCGGAGCCGATGCGCTCGAGCTCAACATATACTTCCTGCCGACTAAATTAGAAATCGACGGCCGGGTCACCGAGGATAGCTACTGCCGTCTGGTAGAAGACATTCGGGCCAAAATAAGGATTCCCATAGCCGTTAAGCTGGCCCCCTATTTCACGTCCATGCTGAACATTGCTCTCCGTTTGTACCGCGCGGGGGCGGATGCACTGGTACTATTCAATCGCTTCTATCAGCCCGATTTCGATCTGGAAAGCCTCGAAGTAGTTCCTAATCTTACGTTGAGCACTTCCGACGAATTGCGCCTCAGGCTGCACTGGATCGCAATGCTTTCAGGACGCATTCGCGCGGAGCTGGCGCTGACAGGCGGGGTGCACACACCCGAAGACGCGATCAAAGGCATCTTGGCCGGCGCCCAGGTGGTGATGCTCACTTCGGCCCTACTCAAGAACGGAATCCCTTATCTGGGCCAGCTCGAAAAGGGCGTGGCCGAGTGGATGGAACAGCATAGTTATAGCTCCATCGCCGAGATGCGCGGGTGCATGCAAGCCAGCTCAGTTGCTGAACCCGCCGCTTTCGAGCGCGCTAATTACTTGAAGGTCCTAGGCAGCTATAGCGCGCGAACACACTCGTAGTAACTGCTTTTCCCCCTCATCCCTATTTCGCGCGCCTCCGCGGCTCGACATGGCGTCGCGTCCGTGGGAAGGCCGCGGTCTCTGGGGCAGCCTGGGGATGTTCGCCCATCGATTTGAGCCATTTCACCCCGCGTCTTCGGGCTTGCTGGAACGTCGCTCCGACATATTTGATTTGCCGTTCGACGATGAACGGCGTTTCGATTGCAAGCCTGGTGGCGGAGACTTTAAAACCTATGCTCAAGCGATTTCTGACGTTCGGCATTCCTTCCGCTATCGTTGTGGGTGGCCTTATGATGGCACCCTCCTTCTCTTTCGGCAAGGCGGAATACACCAAGAAAGAGGGCAAGGGCTGCACGTATTGTCATACGGCTGCCGGCAAGAAAGATTTGAATGACGTCGGCAAGTGTTATGCCGAGCACAACCATTCGCTCGAGGGCTGCACGCCGAAATAGCCAGGGGCTTTTCGCTGACTCGGCTCGCGCTAAGGCCGGGGCGGCGGGTTAACCAAGTTTGGTAGTGACAAAGGTACGCAAGGAGGCTAATTCATGTTTACGCTTTGGATTGTGTGGTCTGCTCTTACGCTGTTCGTGATTTCTTTGGCGCTGGTCCGGAAATTTACGGCGCGCCGAGAAGATGATTTGGTGCACTTATCGGGTGCTGCCGATACTGCTATATCCCAGCAGTTCACCATCGCCAACAAGCTCGACAAAATCGACCATTGGGGTAAGCTGCTCACGGTGGTGGATGTTGCGTTCGGTGTTGTACTGTTTGCCGTCACGTTGTACATCACCTGGCAAAACAGCATAGCGCTGGAAAAGTAGCTCGGTCGAATTAAAGCCGGTTGCCCGGCGAGCGGTCGCGAGGTGAAACTCGCGTCCGTTCGCGGGGCGATTTTTTGTTCAGGGACGCCGGTTACTAAGCGAACAGCGCGCGCGACGCGTTGCGTTGTTCGCGTTTACTGGAGAGTGGTTCTTGGTTTTGCGCGCTTCATCAGAAACATCAGTGGGATCAAAACGACGCACAGGTAGCTCAGCAGACGGTATACGTCGATGTAGGCCAGCATGGAAGCCTGCTGCGTCAGCTCCCGATAGATGATGGCCTGCGCTTGCTGGCTGGCAAGCACCGGATTGGATCCTCCCGCGCGAAGCGCCGCTTCGAGAAATCTCAACCTGGACGTATAGCTGGGATCGAGCGGAGTGAGATGTCCGGCCAAGACGCTTTGGTGCGCCTGAGTCAACCGCTCCTGAAGCGCAGTGACTAAGGAAATCCCGATGCTCCCGCCCATGTTGCGCGTCAGATTGATTAGCCCGGTGGCGCTGCTGGTTTTCTCGCGCTCGATATGTGAGAACGCGGTCACGTTAATCGGCACGAACAGAAACGCCAGTCCGCCGCGCGAAATGGCCCACGTAAACACGAAGGTCCAGAACGCCGTTTGTAAGCTCAACATCGACAGCCGGTACATTCCGATCGACAATATCGCCAGGCCGGTCACCACCAGCCAGCGCGGCTGGACTTTGTTGAGCAGGCGGCCCACCAGCGGCATCGCGAACAATGTCAAGATCGCGCCCGGCGATAGTACCAGGCCGGACCACTCGGCCGTGTATCCCATCAGGCTTTGCACCATCACGGGAAGCAGCACGGTGGTGCCGTAAAGCACCAAGCCAAGCGCGAACATCATGAAGGTGGCCATGGCAAAGTTGCGGTTGGCGAACAAACGTAGATTGACCATGGGCTGGTCCTGGCGCAATTCCCAGAACACCGCGCCGATCAATCCCACGGTGCTGATGACGGTGGCCAACACGATAAAGTGCGATGCGAACCAGTCGTCGCGCTGCCCCTTGTCGAGAACCACCTGCCCGAAACCCAGGCCGACACTCAGCAGTCCGAGGCCGATGAAATCGATCTTCAAACCCTGTTTCAATGTCTTGCGCACCAAGTAAGGTGGGTCTTCGATCAT
>DATJWJ010000024.1:0-10605 GCA_035501355.1 Bryobacteraceae bacterium
CCCAAGAGCGAGGCTTTGAAAAGCACGCCGCTGCTTTTGGAAGAAGCAGCCGCGCAACCGGCCTCCAACGGCGCAGTCGACATGATCCTGGCGCCCACGCAGCTGGCTACCGAGGAGCTGGTGGAGGACTTGGTAATTGACGACGATCGCAACCTGATTCAACCGGGCGATGCGGCGCTGCTGATTATCGAGGACGACATCACCTTCGCCAGAATTCTGGTGGACATGGCCCACGAGCATGAGTTGAAAACGCTGGTGGCGCTGCGAGGCTCCAGCGCCATGACGCTGGCGCGCGAGTTCAAGCCCGGCGCTATCACGTTGGATATCAATCTCCCGGATATGGCCGGATGGACGATTCTGGACCGGTTGAAGCACGATCCGGCCACTCGTCACATTCCGGTCCACATTATTTCCGGCGACGAAGACCGGCGGCGCGGGATCGCGCTGGGCGCCATGACGTACCTGGAAAAATCCGAGACCAATGAATCGTTGGCCGAAACTTTCGCCACCATCGAGCATTCGGTGCAAAAGCGAGTCAAGAAAGTGTTGCTGGTCGCCAGCGACGAGCAAGAAACAGACCGCATCGTCAACACAATCAGCGGACCCGATGTCGACATTTTCTCTGTACCCACGGGCGGCGAAGCCCTGGCGGTGATGAAACAGCAGTATCTGGATGGCATCGTGATCCACCTTCGCCTGGATGGCATCGCTCCCATCGACCTGGTGGATGAAATCCAACGGCACGTGGGTCACTATGTTCCTCCGATGATTTTGGTATGCGACCGGCCGCTCAGCGCCGCCGAGGAAATGGACCTTTCGCGGCTTAGCCGCAACAGCGTGATCCGGCGCGCGGTGACACGCGAACGCCTGCTGGATGAATCCGTGCTGCTGCTGCACCGCGCCGAAGCGGACTTGAGCGAGGACCAGCGGCGCATCCTGGAACAATTGCGCGAAACTGACCTGACCCTGCTGGGGCGCAAGGTGCTGGTGGTGGATGACGACGTCCGCAATATCTTCGCCCTAACCAGTCTTCTCGAGGACCATAACCTGAAGGTGGTTCACGCCGAGAACGGCCGGGCGGGTATCGAGCTGTTGAAGAAAATCCCGGATGTCGATCTGGTGCTCATGGACATCATGATGCCCGAAATGGACGGCTATGAGACAATGAAGGCGATTCGGGAAATCCCCGAATTGCGGTCGCTTCCGATCATCGCGCTGACGGCCAAGGCCATGAAGGGCGACCGCGCTAAATGTATCGAAGCGGGGGCATCGGACTACATTACCAAGCCAGTCGACTTGGAACAGCTCTTCTCGGTGTTACGCGTCTGGGTGGGCCGCGGGCAGGCTGTCACGGAAGCAGCCATGAGTAATACGAATTGAGTCCAGTGAGTCTTACGCTATAGAGGTATCTGATGACTCCGAAAGAGCCTATACCAGGTTCGGCCGATCAGGCAATCCAGGATCGGATGAAGATCCTCCTGGTGGACGATAATCCAGAAAACCTTGTCTCTTTAGAAGGGGCGCTGGATGGACTGGGGCAGTCGCTCGTGCTGGCCCGGTCCGGAATGGAAGCGCTGCGTTATTTGCTCGAAGACGATTTCGCCGCCATTCTGCTGGACGTCAAAATGCCGGACATGGATGGCTTCCAGACCGCGGAGTTGATTCGCGCCAGAAAAAGATCGCGTCATACGCCTATTCTTTTTTTGACCGGTTACAAGAACGACGAACATCTGTTTCGCGGTTACGACTTGGGCGCGGTGGACTTTCTTTTCAAGCCCATCGTTCCCGAGATACTGCGGTCCAAAGTGGGGGTGTTCGTCGAGCTCAGCCGCAATACGGCCCTGCTGCGCCGCCAAGCGGACGTGCTGGGAAAGGCCGAGCAGAAGTTCCGTTCGTTGCTCGAAGCCGCCCCGGATGCGATGATCATCAGCGCCGATGACGGGCGCATCAGCCTGGTCAATTCTCAAGTCGAGGTGGTTTTTGGCTTCCGCCGCGAGGAGCTGATGGGCGAAAACGTACGCCGGCTGGTTCCCGATTGGAGCTCTCATGCAGCCGGTTCCGCCGACACGGACATCTGGCAGGGACAAACGGAGCTTTGGGCGCGGCGCAAAAGCGGCCACCAGTTTCCGGTTGAAATCAGCTTAAGCCCGCTCCAAACCGAGGAAGGTTTGCTGGTAACCACGGCCATCCGCGACATAACGCAGCGCCGTCGGGCCGAAGATGCCGTTCGCGAACTCAATCTTACGCTGGAGCAGCGCGTCGCCGAGCGAACTCAGGAATTGATGCGGTCCAACGAGGCGCTGCGTCAATCCAACGACGATCTCAATCAGTTTGCCTACGCCGCCAGCCACGATCTCCAGGAGCCGCTACGCATGGTCTCGTTGTACAGCCAGATGCTCCAGCGCAGGTACGGCAACAAGCTGGGCGCCGAGGCCGATGAATTCATCTCCTACATTGTCGGCGGCGCCAAGCGGATGGAGCAGCTACTGAGGGACCTGCTGACCTATTCGCAAACCGGGTCGTCGAGTGAGGGGCCGATTCATCCCGTGGATTGCGGCGCCGCCTTGCGCAAAGTGATGTTGAATCTGCAGGCTTCCATCGAGCAAAATCGCGCTACGATCACCTGGGATACGCTGCCCATCGTGCATGCGCACGAGATCAGAATGGTTCAGTTATTGCAGAACCTGGTCGGAAATGCGATCAAGTACCGCAGCCCGGAACCGCCCAAAATCCAGGTCTCGGCGGAGCAGCGCGGGACCGATTGGGTTTTCTCGGTCTCCGACAACGGCATTGGAATCGATCCGGAATACGCGCAGGAGGTTTTTCGCATCTTCCGGCGGCTGCATGGTCAGGCCTATCCGGGCACTGGCATCGGGTTGGCGATCTGCCAACGGATCGTGGAAAGCTACGGCGGCCGCATTTGGGTGGAGTCCACCGTGGGCCGCGGTTCCCGGTTCTGCTTTACGTTTCCGCAGTCGGCCGTGGAGCCTCAATCACAGAACGCCGGTTCGCAGCCGGCCCAGGCGGTCCTGCGGCAAGCGTCCATGCAATGACCGGCCACCGGCGATAACCTCAGTCCGCGCCGTTTCGCAGGAAATTCGCGATCTCGTCGTGTCCGGCCGCTTCGGCCACGGCCAACGCCGTTAGACCATTCGCCGTCAGCAGCTGCGTGTCCGCGCCCGCTTCCACCAGGCGCCGCACGATCGCGGCCTTGCCCATGGCTGCGGCGGCATGCAGAGCGGTGATGCCGTTCTGATCGGCGGCGTTCAGGTACGCGCCCCGGCTCAACAGGATGTCGATGGCCTCGGGATTGCTATTCACCGCCGCCATCAAGGGTGTAACGCCTTCCTTGGTGTGGCTGTTCAGGTCCGCCCCTGAGTCCAGCAGCGCCTGAAGGATCTCAAAGTGCCCCCGCACTACGGCCACGATCAGCGGTGTAATTCCGGACGAACCCGCCGCGTTTAAATCGACGTCTTTGGAAGCCAGGGCCTGGACGGCGTTGAGGTGCCCGCCCAAAACCGCCGCCAGCAGAGCCGTGTTTCCGGAGGCGTCCCGCGCCTCGCGATCGGCCCCTTTTTCTATAAGCATGGACAGCACTTCGGCGTTGCCTTGCCAGGAGGCAGCCACCAGCGCCGGACGGCCGTCCTCGTCCAGGCTGTTGGGATCGGCGCCATTTTCGAGCAGCACCCAGGTTACGGCCGGTGCGGTGGCGATAGCGGCGGCCAGCGCGGTCAAACCCGACTTGCTCTGAGCGTCCACGCGAGCCCCGGCCGCGAGCAGCGCACAAGCCACCTCCAGGCGGCCGTTCACCGCCGCACCGATCAATGGCGTTACGCCGCGATCATCCGGCCCATTGGGGTCGGCTCCGGCTGCCAGCAGCGCCTCCACAACCTCGGTATGGCCCTCGATGGAGGCGGCCAGCAATGCGCTCACGCCATTCCGCGTCCGCTCTTGATGGCTGGCCCCTTTTTGCAGCAAAAGGCGGACGGCGCCGGCGTGTCCCTGCGCCGCGGCCATGATGAGGACCGTGGAATCGTCCTGGTAGCGGGCCTTCAGATCGGCGCCCTGAACCAATAGCAGCCGCAGGGCGTCAATCCGGCCTGAGACCGCCGCTGCCAGCACCGGCGTAGCTCCGTTGCGAAGGCGCGTGTTCACTTTAGCGCCCCGCCCCAGCAGCGCCCGCAGTCGTTCGACGTCGCCGGCGGCGGACGCCCGAATCAAATCAAGATCTCGTTGTGTTGCCATGCGGGAAATAACCTCGCCCGGCGGAGACCACTCGAGCTTCAAGCTTCGGCCGAATTGAGCTGGCGCGCCTTCTCCTTCAAATCCTCATAGAAAACCGAGAATGCCATGCCATCCCACAGCACATTGATGAGCCCGGACTGGGCAACCGCGCCCTCGGCTTCCAAAATCGTGTCCGCTGGAATCTCGACCAGCGTACCGGTGGGGTCCCTCAGACTGCTCCCCGGGTGATCCTCGAGCTTGACAGCATGCAGCGGTTTGGAAATCCTGTAGCGTACCTTGGGCTTGGTGGGTAGCATGATCCCGAGGCTCCTTCTATCACTCCGCTCTGTTAGGTTATCACGCACCATAGCGCTACCGTTCAGGCGGAGCAGCCACTAGCAACCGTCACTGCCGCGGCTGCCCGCCAAACACTTGAAAAATCAGTGCTGACCGCTGGCCCTGGGCCGGCGCTGTAACCGTCCTTCCGCGGCGGCAATTGAATCAGAAACTCTCGGAACGTTTTTGCCGCGTCAACGGCGGCGGGACGCACGCTTGCGCCACGCATTTGGCGAGGTTACAAAAAGCCTCGGAACTGCATCTTCTGTGCATGGCCTGCCTTCTGCTGATCGTCGTCGTGGCATTTCCCCGAATCGCGCTGGTCCTGTTGTTCTTTTTCTCGAACTATCTGGAGCGCGCCTACCACGGACTGCTGGTTCCGCTGCTGGGTTTTATCTTGCTCCCGCTCACCACTCTGGCCTACGCGTGGATGGTCAATACGGGCCAGCCCACCGCTGGAGTCAATCTGCTGATTTTACTGATTGCCGTGATCGTCGATCTGGGCGGGCTAGGCGGCGGAGAGTATCACCGCCGCAGGTGGTAAAGGCCAATCCAAAGCTCTGAAACATTGCGCGCGATATGGTATCTCACAGTCGGGCAATTGCCCAACATTTGAGGTCCCATATGAGCTACCCGAGTGATCGCGATGGAAAGTCAAAAACCGCTTCGGCGGTCGATCAGGAACATTATCCGGAACAGAATGAGGTGCGCAACGCCGTGACAGACACCGGCTCGGCTCCCAGCCACCATAGGGTGGCCGAAAGAGCTTTTCAGCTCTGGCAGGCGCGCGGTTGTCCGGAGGGGTCGGCCGAGCAGGATTGGCTCCAGGCCGAGGCCGAGCTGCAAGCCGAAGCGGAAGCGCATCCGACGGCACACGGCCTGGCCAACATGGCCGGGTCGGTCCAGCGCTAGCGGCGTTCCAGAATGCCGGACAGTTGGCCAAGCGCGGCGAATAGCCGTGTCCAACCAGATTTTCTCTTGAGCCGTGCCATAGCCGGATCGAGTCCTTTTCCATACGGCCATGGCGGTCCAAAATCGCCGGTAACGAAGATCGCGCCCAGGGCGTAACGTGAAGCACCGCGAACAGGGATGCATGGTAAGTCTGGCGGCAGCGGTGAAACCAGCGTCTTCAGCGCTTCTACGCCGCCCGCCGTTAATTCGGATTCGGCCTGGGCCAGGCGCAAGAATCTGAAAGCCAGGTCGATTTCCGCCTGCAGCTCGGACTCTTCAGCAAGATCCGACTTGTTGGTAAAGCGGGTCACGGCCTGGCTTAGGTTTTTGGAAAATATTGGCCACTACGAAGCCCACCGCCAGCGCTATTACGAGAATGATGGTGGCTAATGTTTCTCCGATTGGGCGCCGTTCGTTTCTTTCGGTCATATTAGGCCGCACTCCGTCACACGAAGTCTCTAGTCCGGTTGCTGCCGGAAGTTTAGAAAACCTGAGCGAGCTGCTCGGCGCACTCTTCGAGATCGCTGGCGAAAAGAAGAACCGTTTGGCCCTTGCACATTCCTTTCACCATTCCGTGCGAATCGGGCTTCTGGCTGGGGCGGGAGAACATGGATCCTGCGGGGAGTTCCATCAAGTGGGAGCGATCTTCTTGGATCACGGCGATCAAGGGGTCCTTCAGGCGATAGGCATTCGAGGCCACGCTACAACCCTTACAGCTATTCGGAGGGTCCTCCTACAAAGCCGGCATAACAGCGGGCTCCTGACCCTCCGAACTCTCCCAGTATATTGGCGAAGTGTCAGCAGTACTACTGGCAAAAGTGCCTGCTGGAAGACGCCTCTATTGAAGGCACTCCGCTTAGCGAATAAATGAATATTCGATATAAAAAAGTTGCCGTCGGGCCGCGATTCGGGCCACACAACCAGCTTGGATTCTTCAACGGCTACTCGCCGCCGCGCAAAGACATCGCATTAAGCGTAACCAGCAGTGCCGCGGCGAGCGCCTTCAGATTCAAGAACGTTTAGAGGATGAAGCCGCCCGGTTATACTAAGAGTCAGCAAGCGTCTCCAAGGAACGGTATTCAATGAAGCACGACATGGCCGCGCCAGTTGTTTCCAAGCTGCTGGCTCTGACGCTCGCCGCAGGGTCCGCGCTGTTGGCGGCGCCGGCCGAACGTAAACAGGCGCAAGCCCAGATCCTGGAACAGGCCAGCATCCCGTGTCACAACTGTTTTTTCGGCAACACCTACTATTTTTTCTGTTTCGACGCCGATAACCAGATCCTGCTGGCTCAGGACAAAATCCCGACCATGAACTATTCCGACGCGAACAAGAACTTCCTCGGAAAGGTCCACAAGTCCTGGAGAAATCCGCTCCCATCCAGCGCGCCGCTTACCATCAGCTACGATGACCAACACTTGTGGATGACGAGGGCGGACGGAAAGCTGATTCGCTTGAAGCGGGAGAACTCGCACGACGTGTTTACGAATCCGCGCTGCCGCGCCGCTGTCAAGAAACCCGGCGATTCGCGCTAATTCTCTTCGAATCGGCAGCATCGCAACGGCCGAGACGGACGCGGCCAAGAGCGGATTCCGCTCGGGAGTTATAATCATTCACTGCCGACCGCCGCGGAGAGGATCGGAATTCGAAATTAGCAATGGCAAAAAAATCGCGAACCCGCGAGGCGAGACCAGCTTCGGGACGGCGCAACCCGCCGAAGACCCGTGGCGCGGCAAAATTAGCCGCGACCGCCACCAAACGAGCGAAGCCGGCTAAAGCGAAGATTGCCCAGCCAGGCGATCTGGCCGAACACTTCCCGGTAGTGGGACTAGGCGCCTCCGCCGGTGGCTTGGAAGCTTTCACGCAATTTTTAACCGCTTTGCCCGCCAACACTGGAATGGGATTCGTGTTGATCCAGCACATGGACCCCCATCACGAAAGCATTCTGGCGAGCCTGCTGCAGCGCTCGACTAAAATGCCGATCCGGGAGGCCACCGAGGGAACGGTGGTGGAACCCAATCGCGTTTATATTTCTCCACCCAATTCTCTGATGACCATTTCGAACGGCGTGCTCTCGCTCACTACGCGCGGGCCGCGCTCGTTCAGGGACTATCCGATCGACCAGTTTTTCGTTTCACTGGCTGACGACCTGAAGCACCGGGCCATTGGCGTGGTGCTATCCGGTACGGCTAGTGATGGAACGCGCGGGCTGCAGGCGATTAAAACCGAGGGCGGCATCACGTTCGCCCAGGACACCGAATCGGCGCAATTCTCCAGCATGCCGGCCAGCGCGGTCGCCTCCGGCTGCGTGGATTTTGCGCTTCCGCCCGATCGAATCGCGCAGGAACTCGCCCGCATCAATGGCCATCCCTACATTCGCCACGCTCCGGCCTCCGCCGAGCCTCCCGACGTACCGGCCGGTACCGATGGCCTGCGCAGGATTCTCAGACAGCTCCGAATTGCTTCCGGCGTCGATTTCGAGCTGTACAAGCCCGCCATGATCGTCCGCCGCATTGCGCGCCGCATGGCGCTCCACAGAATTGATAGCCATGACCGCTACCTGGAATTGATTAAAAAGGACCGCGCGGAGCTGGATGCACTGTATGAGGACATTTTTATCCACGTCACCAGCTTCTTCCGCGATCCAGAGAGCCTGCGAATCCTGCAAAAGCGCGTGCTGGTCAACTTCACGCCGGGGAAGTCTTCACGCACTATCCGAATCTGGGTACCGGGCTGCTCCAGCGGCGAGGAAGTGTATTCCATCGCTATGCTGCTTATAGAGACCCTGGGCCAACGGCGCCCGGCGGCGACCATCCAGATTTTCGGCACCGACATTAGCGAGCGATCCGTCCAGCGCGCGCGTGCCGGAATTTATGGCGCATCCAGCCTGATCGACGTCGCTCCAGAGCGTCAAAAACGATTCTTCAGCCGCGTCGAAGGGGGTTATCAAATTGTCAAGTCGATTCGCGATGTTTGCGTTTTCGCCCGGCATGATGTTACTAAAGATCCGCCATTTTCCAAGCTGGATCTGATTAGTTGCAGGAACGTGCTGATCTACATGGGACCCGTCCTGCAGAAGAAAGTGGTTGAAGCGTTCCACTACGCTTTGAAACCGGGCGGTTATCTCATGTTGGGAAAATCAGAGTCCTTGACCGCCTACTCCAGCCTTTTCGCCCCGCAGGACGCCAAGCACAAGATTCTTGCCCGCAGGCCCTCAGAGTTCCCGCAGCATGTGCACGCTCCTGTAAGAGAACAGTCTGCGGCCCAGAAAGCGCCACTCGAGCTAGAATCAAGCCCGGCGCCTGCGGATATGCGGCGCGAGGCCGAACGGCTGCTGCTGGATCGCTACACACCGGCCGCGCTGGTGGTGGATTCCAACCTCCAGATTATTCACTTTCAGGGTAAAGCCGGTTATTTCTTAGCGCCTGCTTCGGGCGAGCCTAGTTTTCATCTACTGCGAATGATCCGGCCTGAACTGCTGGTGGACATGCGCACGGCTATCTATCAAGCCAAGCGGGAAGGCGTCATGGTTCACCGGGAGGGCATTCGATTCAAACACAACGGCGAATCCACTTTGGTGGATATCGACGTCTCGCCCATGAAAACGCGGGGCCACGATCAGGATTATCTGGTAGTGTTCCGGGATAACCCCAGGTTGTCGCCCTCCGAGCAGGCGGTGGAGAAACCTGCCCGCGCCGGAAAAGACCGCAGCAGGGCTGAGTTGGCCCGCTCGGAACACGAGATCGCGGCCTTGCGCGAGCAACTCCAGGAGCTGGTGCAGAATCATGAGGCGGCCGATGAAGAAATGCGGTCGATGAATGAGGAAATTCTTTCCAGCAATGAGGAGCTCCAGAGCACCAATGAGGAACTGGAGACCGCCAAGGAAGAGCTGGAATCGACCAATGAAGAGCTCACCACGCTCAATGACGAACTCCAAAAACGCAATACCGATCTTTCGATCTTGTCCGACGATTTGAGCAACGTGCTGGTTGCGATGGATATCCCGATGGTGCTGCTGGACGCGAAACTGCACATCCGGCGTTTCACTCCCGCGGCTGGCAGGGTGCTGAACCTAATCGCCACCGACATATCGCGTCCTTTATCCGATCTGGCCTCGACGCTGCCGTCGGTGAACTGGAAGGGATTAATTGCCGAGGTGACTGAAAAGGCTCAATACATCGAGTCGGAAGTCCAAGATCACAATGGCCACTGGTATACCCTGCGGATGCGCCCCTATTACAGCAGCCGGGGCACCAGGGAGGGAGTTTTAATCGCGCTTCAGGATGTCGACCTGGTGAAGCGGAGTCTGGAGGATGCCGCGGAGGCCCGCGAACGCGCCCAGGATTTGGAAGCACGGCTGGCATTGGCCGGCGAGAACCTGCGCATCGGCATGTGGGAACTTGACATTGCTTCGGGCGAGGTCCGCGGTTCCAAGCAATGGTCCGAGTTGTATGGTTTGAAGAAAAACAACCCTATAACCCAGGCCGAATGGATGGCGCGCGTCCATCCTGAAGATCGTCCCCTGTTGCAGGACGGCGTCAACCACCTCATTACCGGCGGAAAGGCGCTGAACCGGGAATATCGCCTCATCTGGCCGGACAGAAGCGTGCACTGGCTCAATCGTCGCGCGGAATTGGTGCGTGACGCCAAAGGGAATCCTGTCAAAGTTCGCGGCGTGAGCATCGACATCACCAGTCAGAAGATGGTGGAGCAGGAGCGGCAGGCCTTCGCCTCCCGCATCTCGTCGGCGCAAGAGGGGGAACGCCGCAGAATTGCGCGCGAATTGCACGATGGTCTGATTCAGGAGCTGGCGGGAGTGGCGATGGATTTGGGCCGGCGCGTCACCCAGCCTCCGGCTTCCGACGAGCTCGAACAGGATTACCACTTACTGCAGAGTCGCGTCGTGAAAGCCGCTGAAGCGGCCCGGCACGTGGCCTACGAGCTACATCCCACCGAACTGGATGACCTGGGATTGGAGAAAGCGCTGCGTGCTTATTGCCAGCAGATCGGCCAGGAAAATGGCGTCAGCGTGGAGTTTGCCAGCCACAGGGTGCCGCAGGAATTGACACGGGAAACTGCCTTGTGCCTCTATAAAGT
>DATJWJ010000025.1:0-3704 GCA_035501355.1 Bryobacteraceae bacterium
GGTAGCCGTGGAAGAGACCGAGGATCGCGGTCAAAGCCGTCATCAACGGCACAGAGATTCTTGCGTTCGCCGCGATCAGTCCCCCGAGCACCAGGAAGGAGACACACGTCAGCGTGGATCCACGAGCCGCCGGCGCGAACATGCCGAGGACGCCTCCAGCAAACCAAACCGCGGGTAGAAGCCACAGCACGTGGCGAGACGTGGCGGCGCCGCGTTGTCCGGCAAGAAGTGCGAGCGCAATCACGGGAATCAGATCTTCCGGACTCAGGAACAGGTGAAAGATTCCGTCGTAGACCGGGCCGAGACCGATCGTCGGCAAATGCGCTTCCGCGCGCACCGGCAGCAGCAATGAAAAAAGGAAGATGACGAGAACCAGAGCGCGCCAATGACGAGGAGCGCGCGTCATGCGAACACCTTCCACATAAAAAATAATCCAGCCAGGGCAATCGCGGCGCCGGCCATCCGCAGGGCGCGCTGCCCCCAACTCCAACGGTGAACGAGGCCGATGGAAATGCCGACTCCGTGCAAACAGCCGGTGGCCATCACGAAACCGATGCTATAGAGCAATCCACTCTGGCCAGCGGGCAACTCGCTGCCATGCGCGTAACCGTGGAAGATCGCGAAGAATCCGACGAGCACGGCGGCCAGGGCGATTGGCGGACGCAGTTCCATCATGACGGCTGCACCAAGCAGAATGGCCGAGGCGGCAATACCAATTTCGATGCCAGGAAGCGGCACGCCAAGCAATCCCAACATGCCGCCACAAGCCATGACCATCGGAAACGCCACGGGAAGCACCCAGATGGCGGGAGCGCCGAGCTGCGCGCCCCACAAGCCGACCGCGATCATCGCAACAACGTGGTCCAGACCGGAGATGGGATGCTTAAGGCCGCTGAGAAAACCGGCAGCTTCTCCTTTATTCACGTGCGCCTGGGCTGCCTGCGCGTAAAGAAGGAGAGTGATGCACAGAGTGCCAAGGCGCGCGATAGCTTCCTTGGAGCGATTCATTGCGCGCCCCCTAACAGCATGAACACGCGTTGGATGGTCCAGAACGCTCCAAGCGAGCCCACAGTGTAGCCGGGAAGCGCCTGCACCCAATGCGGCCAGCGAATCTCCAGGATGCGAAACGCGCGTTCCAGCAAGAGCACCAGCAACACAAATCCGAGCTGACCGATTTCCACGCCAACGTTGAAACTCAGCAGCGCCAGAGGCAATTCTGCGCGCGGCAGACCCGCGCTGGTGAGGGCACTGGCAAAGCCGAAGCCGTGTAGCAGTCCAAAGGCGAAGGCCACCACCCAGGGATGGCGAATGGTAAAGCTGGTTTCGCCTCGCCAGACGCGAACAATTTCCGGCCCGAGGAAGAGAATGCTCAACGCAATGGCGGCATTGAGCGGAACCACGGGAGCGCTGGCGTAACCCAACGTGGCGAGAGCCAGCGTAATGCTGTGCGCCACCGTAAAGGCGCTCACGGTCTTGATCAGCATCCAGCGGTCTTGGACGATCAGAAGAAGACCGAGAAGAAAAAGCAGATGGTCCGCACCGAGCGAGATGTGGCGAATTCCATGTAGGATGTAACCGCCCATGACGGCAAGATGGCTCTGCGGCGCCGCCATTTCGAAATATGGCTGAGACGGATGAATGATCGTCGACCAGGACCGGCCATCCAGCAGTTCCACGCGCACGAGCACATCGGTGATGGTCAGCTGCAGCCCGGGAAACTCAATGCGTTTGCCCGCCAGGCCGTTGGGCCCCGCATCAATCCAGCGGCGTTCGACAAACGAGTCCGCGAGTTCCTGCACGCTGGGATCTCGCGAATTCTTCAGGCCGTCAGGCAACTGGAGAACCACGGGCAAGCGCATGCCGGCAAGGACCGGGGTGCGCCAGAGGATGCTGAACTGCCCGGGCGCGATCTCTTTGATTTCCAGGTAGGCGGGGCGCGCCTCGTGGGCCGACACAACGGAACCGGCGAGGAGCAAACAAGCCACCAGACCGACGCAGCGCCTAATGAAACTGCTCACAGCGGCGCCTCACCGGAGGCACTCGGAGTCTGCGTCTTGGGAGGAGGCGTCGGCGCGGACGCGGCTTCCTTGTCGGGAGGCGCGGGCAATAGCACGGTGTACTTGGCGCGCATTTCGCCATACGCCTTTTGCCACGCATTGGCTTTCTGCTCCCCTAGCCAGGCAGTTTTCACGTCAGGCTCGATCTCTTCGAGCGCGGGAATGCGGCCCGGAATCACGGTATCGACAAACACCAGGTGCCAACCGTAGCCGGATTCGACCGGACCCTGCCACGAACCTGGTTTCAGCTTTTCCAGAGCAACGACAAATTGCGGCCCGAATTCCTTGGCCAGCGCTTCGGGTGTGCGGTCGCGATAATAGTCCTGGAACATGAAGCGGTCGGCGAGCGAAACGGCCAGCTTGGAATCTTCGGGTTGGCCGGCGATTTTACTCAGTGCTTCCGCGGCGTTGCCCTGAGCGTTCGCTCCGCGCTTGTCCGGGGAAAAGTAGAGATGCCGGAAGCTGTAGCGGCTGGGCAGCGCAAACTTGCCGCTGTTTTTCTCGAACCAGGCCTTAAGTTCCGAGGGGGATGGTTCGTGAGCCGTGGCCACATCTTCGGCGATGAACTGCATCTTCTGAGCCATGCGCCGCTTCACGATGGTGTCGTCTTTATCGAGGCCCATGGCCAGGCCTTCGCGATAGAGCACTTCTTCGCGCACCTTGTCTTCCAGCATGGCTTGGAATTCCGCGGGCGTCGGCTCGCGATGCCATTGGGAAACGAAAAACGTGTGCATTTGCCCGAGTTCATCGAGACTCAGTACGATCTGCTTCGACGACTCAACGCCGAAGCGCCCTCGATGCATATAGGCGTACACTGCGAACAAGGCCAGGCCGATCAGAAGGAAGTGCACCAGCGGTTCGCGCAACCAGCGCTTTAACGATGAGAAAATAGAATTCCGCACCGAATCCCGAAGAATTGGTACGTGTTCACTCTGCCGTTTCTCTTGGATCATGGCGTCAATCATAGGCTTCACTTCCACCTGACTTGAATTTTGAAGTCGTCGATGCCACATGCCCTTCAAGGTAAGGAGATTCTAACCCTCGATGGCGTGAGAGATCCCGCACTAGGTCTGTAATGTAGGTCGCAGTTTAGGCGGAAAGGTTGATCGGTAATGCCCAAACCAATTCAGTTCTTCTGCGGTGGCTGCTCTTCCATCTGTTTCAGTTGTTTCTCCATCAGCATCTTTTCCTGCTCCATCGCTAGCTTGGGGAACAGAAAGGCAATCTGTAGACGCATGGTCCAGGCCGGTGTGTTGCCCGGAGAATAACAGCGAAAAGAAAGACCACGGCGCGCAGACATTTCTTTTGTCACCTCGAAGGGAAGTTAAAAGAGCCAAATTCAATAGCAATTCAACGACTGATCGGCCAGGCGCAAGATGGGAGGGCGGAAGCGGGAATCAGCTCCCATCAAGGCGCGCTAGTTGACGCCCGTCGTGCCCTTCCAATCGATGACATCCACCAAGGTCCAGGGATTCTGGTTGAGTTGAAACTGGAGTTTGCCTTCCTTATCGATGACCAACTGGGCGGCCGGATAAAGGACGCCGGCGCTCTTGTGCTTGTCCTGATCGTTCAGATCGAATTCGCCGGCGGTGAGGTTGAATGCGGTGGTCTGAGAATCAGCCCAGACTTCCCCGAAGCGCAGCTGAC
>DATJWJ010000026.1:0-22699 GCA_035501355.1 Bryobacteraceae bacterium
CGTCACCTTCATGGGCAAGCAGGATCACGTCGAGCGCATCTTCCCGCAAATGCACGTGCTGCTGATGCCAAGCGAGATGGAATCGTTCGGCCTGGCCGCCCTGGAGGCGATGGCTTGCGGTGTGCCGCCAGTGGGGACGCGCGTCGGCGGCGTGCCCGAGCTGGTCACCGACGGCGTGGACGGATTCCTCGAGCCGGTGGGCGACATCGGTGCACAAGCGGCGCGCGTGGTGGAGCTACTGACCAACGACGACCTATATCAAAAGATGGCCACTGCCGCGCGCCGCACCGCGGTGGAGCGTTTCGCCAGCTCAATCATCATTCCGCAATATGAACGTTATTACATGGAAACGCTTGCCGGCGGCCCGAATTAGGCACCGGGGAACTTTCTCCTCACCTCCGGTGTCCAATCTAGAAGAGACGGCTTCGAAGTTTGAGGCTACAATCTAGGTAGACACCGTGGCGGATACAACCGTTGGTCTACATCTGGATGCCTGCCCGTTCTCCCTGCCTGAGGAGGACGAACTGATCACGGGGCTTTGCCACGGCGACGACGACGCGTACGAAATTTTGATCCAGCGCTATCAGCAGCCGGTGTACAACCTGGTCTGCCGATTGTTGAACGATCCGTCCGACGCATCCGACATCGTGCAGGAAGTCTTTTTGAAAATCTTTCGCAACATCCGGTCATTCCGGCACGGCAGCAGTCTGAAAACCTGGATCTACCGCATCGCGGTGAATGAGGCATACAATCATCGCCGCTGGTTTTCGCGTCACCAGCGCCAGGAGGTTGCATTTGGTCTGGACGATAGCGCGCCGGCCAACGCCGACAGCTTTGCCGATCCCGGCCGCTCGCCGTTCGATCAAGCGGCCGGCCATGAGACCCGCGCGTTGGTGGAAGCAGCGCTCGAAAAACTGAATCCGAAGTTTCGAGCGGCCGTGGTCTTGCGCGACATCGAGGACCTGAGCTACGAGGAGATCGCCGCGGTTCTGGAGGTTTCGCTGGGTACCGTGAAGTCGCGTATCTTGCGGGGCCGCGAGGCGCTGCGAAGGATTTTAGAAGGGCGGTTGGAGCCGGAGGCGAGCGTCCAATGGTCGGCCCAGCCGCTGGCTGAATGATTATGAAGTGCTGGAACGCAAGAAGCAGAATTTCGGCTTACCTGGATAACGCCCTCCCCGTGGCAGAGCGTCAGGCCCTGCGGCAGCATTTGAACGCTTGCCGCGATTGCGCGCTGGAATCCGGCCAACAGCAGCGCTTGCGTCAGGCCGTGAGCTCGCTGCCGCGCGGAATTCCGCCCTCCGATCTGACGCTGCGCTTGCGCGTGGTTGCTTCCAAAGCCCGGGCCGAACTCCGGGGACCGGGCCGCTGGACGCGCTTCCGCGACCGCCTTTCGCTCGCCCTGGACAATCTTATGCGCCCGCTAGCGGTTCCCGCTGTCGGCGGACTCTGCTCGGCCATCTTCATGTTCAGCGCGCTGGTTCCGACTTTTATGCCGACTTACGCCATGGCGCGGAACGCTTCGCCGTGGGATCCTCCCACCATGCTCATTACGGAACCGATGGTGAAATATATGGCGCCGATCGCGTTCGGCGGCGATGCGGTAGTGGATGTCAACATCGACGATCACGGCTGCATCAGCGGCTACTCGATCGTGAGCTCCACAGGTCCGGACAACGAGCAACTGCGGCGCAGCATCGAAAACAATCTGCTGTTCACGGAATTCTGGCCCGCCACCTCCTTCGGCGTGCCGGTGGCCGGGACGATTCGTATTTCGTATCGCAGCCCCGCTGGGATCGACGTAAAAGGCTAATACGCCGTTCTAAGCCGGCAGCCGCGCCTAATCTACACGCCTCAAATTCAGGATGCTTGAACGGATCGGGCCCGGTCGTACCGCGGTGCAGAGCGATTACCAGCCGAGGTCCGTGAGCGTCTGCTCGATGTCTTGCGTACGATCGTGCGTTAATTGCGGCCGGCGCCATCCGGTGGCATGAGGAAACCGGTTTCGCGCCCCACGTACAATAAGAAGTATCGATGGTGATCGACGGGATTTACTATGCGGTTGCGCTCACTGCCGGAGGCGCCGTGGTTTGGTACCTGACGCGGCCGTGGTTCGGGCTCCCCTTCTTCGCGCTCTCGCTTTTCTGTCTTTATTTTTTTCGCGATCCGGAGCGCGCCATTCCGGATGGGCCGGTGGCTGTATCGCCCGCCGACGGCAAAGTGGTGGGCGTCCGAACCGATCCCGGCGCACCTACGCGCATCAGCATCTTCTTGAACATTTTCGATGTGCACGTCAACCGCGCGCCCATCGCCGGCGTCATCACCAAGGTCGAATACACGAAAGGCCGCTTCAAAGTCGCAAGCCGCGAGATCGCCAGCTCCCTCAATGAGCGCAACACGGTTTCGATCGACGCGGATGGAACCAGTGTCTCGTTCGCCCAGATTGCGGGCCTGATCGCGCGCCGTATCGTCTTCTCAAAGCAAACCGGCGATCGTGTCGCCAAGGGCGAGCGGGTCGGTCTGATCAAGTTCGGCTCGCGCGTGGACGTTTTTTTTGGTCCCGAGTGGGAGATCACGGTGAAGCCGGGTGAGCGCGTGCAAGGTGGCTCCAGCATCCTGGCGCGCAGAAAGCAAGTCTGATGGCCAAGCTCAGCTTCAAGGAACGATTCATCGATCCACGCTCGCCCACGCGGCGTCCGCGCCGAGCAGCTTATGCACTGCCCACGCTGTTCACCGCCGGCAACATTTTTCTCGGATTTTTGGCGATTCTGCGCGCCATCGAAGGCGCGCTGCTGGGCGCGACGGGGCAACTCGGTTCCAATCCCAATTTTGAAGTGGCCGCCAAAGCCATCGGCATCGCGGTGGTGCTGGACGGCCTGGACGGCCGCATCGCGCGCCTCACCAACACGGTCAGCGATTTTGGCCGCGAGATGGACTCGCTGGCCGACGTCATAACCTTCGGCATCGCGCCTGGCGTTCTGGCTTATTGCTGGGGTGTCCAGTTCGTCAACCCCGGCGGGTTGCTGCCCGATCACCGTGCCGGTTACTTCATCGCGTTTTTGTTTTTGCTGTGCGGTGCGGCCCGCCTGGCCCGCTTCAACGTGCAGACCAATCCCGTTCCGAAAAATCCCGGACGGCCGGATCGGAAATATTTCGTGGGCCTTCCGATTCCAGCCGCGGCGGCAATGGTCGCGGCGGTGGTATACGCTTCCGACTCCGTGCCGCTGGAATGGTGGATCTTGTCAGCCGCCTGGCTGGCACTGCTGGCGTTGCTCTCGTTCCTTATGGTCAGCACCTGGCGCTATCCCAGTTTTAAGGAAATCAGTCTCACCGGGCCGCGTTCCCCGCTCACGGTGATTCTGTTCGGAGCTTTGATTTATCTGATTTGGAACTACTCGCAGCCGGTGCTGCTGGCGCTCTCGACGCTGTATGTCAGCACCGGGATTTTCATTCGCGCCGGAGGAATCATCCGCCGCCGCTTCCCCCCTCGTCATCCACCGCCGCAACCGGAACACCAGGCCAGCTAAGATGCATCTTCATCGCGTGACATCTCGATCCAGCATTGCCATCGTGGGCGGTGAATCGCTGCTCGGCAAGGAGCTGCGCGAGCTGCTGGAGGCTAGCGATCTGGGCGCAAGCGTCACGCTGATCGCGTCTGAAGAGAGCGAGGATACCAGCGTCATCACGCGCGGCCACGAAGAGCCGCTGGTGATGAGCTCGCTGCAAGCGGCCGATCTGCCGTCAGCCAAGGCAATCCTGCTGGCCGGATCCGCTGAATCCAGCGGCAAAGTCTACGAGCACATCCGCGGCGCTGCTCGCGCGCCGGTACTGATCGATTTGACTGCCGCGCTCGAGCATCGGCCCGAGGCCCGGCTGCGCGCGCCTATCGTGGAACCCCCGGATTTTAGCGCTGCCTCCCCCATCCAGGTGATTGCGCATCCGGCGGCGATCGCGCTGGCGTTGCTCCTGGTCGAGCTTCAGAAGTCCGCTAAGATCCGGCGCTCGGTGGCGCAGATTTTCGAGCCCGCAAGCGAGCGTGGCCACGCCGGCATCGATGAGCTCCAAAAGCAAACCGTCGGCCTGCTGTCCTTTAAGCCGCTCCAAAAGGACGTTTACGATGCGCAGGTCAGCTTCAATATGCTGCCGCAGTACGGTTCCGATTCGCCGCACTCGCTGGCGGCCATCGAGTCGAAAATCGATCGTCACCTGGCCAGCCTGCTGGCCAGCGCCGGTACCGTGCCCATGCCTTCGCTACGGCTGATTCAAGCGCCCGTGTTTCATGGCTACAGTATCTCGCTGTGGGTCGAATTTGAGACCAACGCGGACATCGAAACCATCGAGCGTGGCCTGGCGTCGAGTCAAATTGACGTGCGCGGGAAAGAACATGAGCCGCCTACCAACGTGGGCGTGGCCGGCCAGAGCGGGATCACCGTGGGAGCCATCGCGCTGGATCACAATCAACCACACGCCTGCTGGTTTTGGATGGTGGCGGATAATCTTCGCATAGCGGCGGAGAATGCCGTGGAGGTGGCGCGTGAAGTTGTCAAATAAGCTGGCCCGGCTGAGTTGGCTGGCGCCGGTTCTGGTTTTGGCGCTGGCGTCCTGCGGGTACCACATCGCCGGAAAAGCCGACCTGGTGCCGAAGAACATCCACACCATCGCCATCCCGCCCTTCGGCAACACCACGCTGCGCTACAAACTCACCGACCGCTTGCCGGAAGCGATTAGCCAGGAGTTCATCGCGCGCACACATTATCAGATCGTCAACGATCCAGGCCAGGCTGACGCGGTACTGCGCGGCGCGGTGGTCAATTTTATCGCTTTTCCCATCCTGTTCGATCAGGTGACCGGGCGCGCCAGCGGATTGCAAGTGAACGTCACCATGCAAGTGAGCCTCACCGAGCGCGCCACGGGCAAGGTGATTTTTTCACGCCCCAATTTCGTCTATAACGACCGCTACGAGATCGCGGTGACCAATACCAACCAATATTTCGAAGAGAGCGAACCCGCCCTCGAGCGTCTGAGCCATAGCGTGGCCCGGGACGTGGTCACGTCCATTCTGGATAACTTTTGAGCCCCGAACAGTTCCTGGAACGAATTCGCAAAAAGGCGCCCGCGCTCGCCTATTTGTTCATCGGGCCGGAGCTCTATGATCTCAGGCGCTGCCGCGAGGCGCTGATTGAGCGCCTGCTGGCGAGTGATGAGCGGGAGAACGGAGTGGAGCGCCATGATCTGGCTCACACGCCGATAGCTGCGATTCTCGACGATGCGCGTTCTCTCTCGCTTTTCGCGATGAATCGGGTGATCTGGGTTTCGAGCGCAGAAGCTGCTCTGCCGCGTGGCCGTGCGGCCAGCGCCGGCAAGGATTCCTGGGGCATTGAATTGGACCAATATCTTCGCCACGCCAATGCCGGCACAACGCTGGTGTTTGAATGCAACCGCTATGACTTCGAGGGTGACGACCGCGCCAAGATCGAGCGAGTGCAAGACTTCTACTCGGGCGTTCCGGAAGTGGTGGAGTTTCGCCCTTATACCGTCGAGGCGGCGCGCGCTCTGGTCCAGGATCTGGCCGAAGAAGCCGGGCTCCAAATCGGGTTGCCCGAGATCGGGCTGCTGGTGGATTCTTTAGGCGCCGACGCCAGCCGTATCGCTACCGAGATCGAGAAGCTGCGCCTGTATACTGGCGCGGCTCGAAAAGTGACGGCCGACGATATCGCCCGGCTGGTTCCCAATGCGCAAGCTTCCAACATCTTCGCTCTGGTGGCCGCGCTGGGACGCGCGGATCGCAAGCGCTCGCTCGCCAGTCTCGATATTCTGCTGCGCGAAGGCGAATATCTCCCACTGGCTCTGACGTTCCTGGGGACGCAATTTCGCCTCGCAATGGTGGCTCACGAGGCCGGCCTCCGCAGTGCGCAACAGATTCAGGCGCACTTCACCAAGCAGGGTATACGCATGTGGCGCGACCGGGCCGAACAGGTGAACCAGACCGTGGCCGCATTTCCGGGCGAGAAACTGGCGCAAGCCATCGAGAGCGTGTTTCGTGCCGACCGGGCACTGCGCGACACGCGCCCCGACGATCGCGTAGTAATGGAAGAATTGGTTTTCAGTCTGACGAGCTGAGTGCCGCTAGGCGAGGGCTTTCAGCCGCACTTGCAGCCGGCTCTTGTAGCGCGCGGCGGTGTTCTTCTTGATGATGCCCCACTTGGCGGAGCGGTCGATGATCGAAAACGTCGCCGGCAGCGCGGCTTGGGCGGCTTTGGCGTCCTTTTCCTGAATGAGGCGGCGGAACGACCGGATCTGGTGCCGCAGACGCGACTTGCGCAAACGGTTCACCATCATCTGGCGCCGCGTTTGCCGCATTCGCTTGAGGGCAGAATAAGTATTTGCCATTCGCTAACTGGAATCCTTCGTGGTGTACAGATCTCAGAATAACCTAGCCGGGCTTGGCCTGGCAACCTGCTCCTGCGCCTGTCTGTGTTCCGGCCTATCTGGGCTTGACCGAAACGTTGCTGTTGACTTCCGGCTCACGCGTCCAGGTCTGCGATCGGCCAAATAGCGATGCTCCCAGAAACCCTCGCACCGAAAGCACGTCGCCCTGCTCCTTGACCTTCACCTTGCAGCGATAGATTTTCCCGTTGTCGGGATCGAGAATATCGCCGCCCGAGTATTCCTCGCCGTTCTTCTTTAGACCGCGAATGATGGTCATGCCCACGATGAGCTGATCCTTGCGCTCGTCGGTGCACAGGTCGCAACGGCGCCCGGCGCGCTCGGGATTCAAGCTTTGCTCCACGCGTCCGAAATACTGCCCGTTTTCTTCCCAGATGCGGACGATGGACCGCGGCTGCCCGGTTTTGTCATCCACCGTGCGCCACCGGCCGACTGGCGAAAATCCGGCGCCAGGATCCGAAGCGTAGAGTCCAATTACGCCCAAGCCAAGCAGCGCGCAGGCGCACCACATATGTTTGCTCCTGATAATTGATTTCATATAAATCCCTCCGGAGAGCGAAACTACATAACCGCCCGGCCGAGTGTAGCGGAATCCAGCGCAACCGGAATGCGCGATCTCACGCTTCGAACACGAGGCAGGCAGAAATGCTGCCTGGAATGAGAGCACCAGGCTTTCCGCAGCCGAAAAGCTGCACGGCGACTGCCAACCCCGAGCCCCCTCGACGCCGGACTCGGACTCAGCCGACATATAATGAGTTCACCGTGCATCTCACCCGACGCATGCTGCTAACCCTCGGTCCCGCATCCCTCGCCATGCCCCTTATGTCCGAAACGCACGACTCGTCGCCGCGGCCATTCCGCGTCGCCATTCCTCAGAAAACCATCGACCACATCCTGGCTCGGGTTCGAGACGCCCGCTGGCCCGATCGCCTGGACGCAGACGACTGGCGCTACGGCGCCAATTGGGACTACATGAAAGAGCTGGCCGCGTATTGGACCACGCGCTACGACTGGCGCAAGTCCGAGGCGCGCCTCAACAGCTTCCCCCAGTTCAAGGCGCGCGTCGAGGACTTCGATATTCACTTCTATCACGTGCGCGGAACCGGACCGCGTCCTCTCCCCATCGTCCTCACGCACGGTTGGCCGGGCTCGGTGGTCGAATTTCTGGACATGATCGCGCCGCTCAGCGATCCGGCGCACCACGGGGGCTCGCCCGCCGACTCGTTCGACGTCGTGGTCCCATCGCTGCCCGGCTTCGGATTTTCATCCAAGCCGCAAGGCAAACCGGTTGGACCACAAACCACCGCCCGTCTCTGGCATAAGCTGATGCGCGACGTCCTGGGCTACTCGCGCTACGGCGCACAAGGCGGCGACTGGGGCGCGTTCGTGACCATTCAACTCGCGCGCCAGTTCCCCGGCGACCTGGCTGGAATCCATCTCAACGCCGCCAGCGTGCGCTCGGTTCCAGACTCTGAGCTAACCGAACCAGAGCGCGCCTGGACCCGTGCGGCCGCCGCTTATCGCGATACCGAAATGGATTACTCGCGCGAGCAGCAGCGCAAGCCGCAGACCGTAGCCTTCGCACTCTCCGACAATCCGCTGGGCGCCGCGGCCTGGATTGTCGAGAAGTTCAAAGTCTGGAGCGACTCCGGCAACAACATCGAGCAGGCCTTCACCAAGGATCAGCTACTCACCAACGTGATGATCTACCTGGTGACTGAAAGTGAAGGCACCGGCGTCTGGTACTATCGCGGCTCGGCGGAGGAAGCCCGCGCCGCCCAACGCCCGGCCACGCCAGACAAGCTCCAGGTTCCAACCGGCTTCGCTGCCTTGCCGAAAGAAATGACCGCGCTTGCGCCGCCGCGTAGCCTGTTGGAGCGTGACTACAACCTGGTCCACTACACCGCCATGCCACGCGGCGGTCACTTCGCCTGCCTGGAACAGCCGGCACTCATGGTCACCGACATTCGCGAATTCTTCCGGCCCCTGCGCGCGTGACCCCGGCGGTGCCGAAATAGGGGCATTCTGCCCATTCTTACTCGGTCCGATACGTGACAAAAAGGCGCACTTTCGTGTAACGCGCTGAATTTATTGGGGCCACGAATTGGTTTATATCGTGCCTAAAATCAAGCCTAGAAGGAAAGGAGACTGCCAATGTTACACGATAGTGACATCCACGAACTTGGATCGGTCCTCTCTCCGGCTGGCATCGCGATTGAGCCCCAAGGTACCGACATCGACACGCTGCCCATCGGTGCCAGGCTCGAAGTCGAAACCGGTCATACGCGCTATCTGCTCGAAAATCGCGGTGCGGGCCAAATGCTGATTTCGGGGCATCCTATGTACTGTCCGGAGCCGCTGCTAGTGGATTTTCGAGGCTCCGTCGGAGGCTCTGCTCTTCTCAAGATGTGGCACATCGAGCCGGGAATGAAGATGGCCTTCCGTCATCCTGAGCTCGGCGAGGTGCGGACATCGCGAGTTCGCTCCATCCGGCGGCTCAAGCCGGCATCATCGAGCGAAGTTCACTCCAGCGAAATTCACTGAACTCAGCAGGCTGCGGCTTTACTCTTCTCCGGCGCTGGATCCTCATTGTCGCGAGGTTGGCTTGCATGCAGCTTCCTACTTTCCCGCAACCAACACACTTCGCCAGAGCGGCTCCTAAATCAGTTCGGTGTCCTTTGAAGGTGCGACGTGTAATGCTCGGCGGACAACTAGTAGAAGTGCTAGTGCGGAGTTCGGCAGTGCAATTGCCTTCACCGTTTGCGTGGCACTCGAATATCACCTTGTTAGACCGATCTTCGGCTTTTGGTCCGACTGCGGGCAGGTAATCACGCTACCCGCCAAAGCAGTGCTTCGGATCATCATCTCTAAGAATGGCATGGGCTTGTGCACGGCAATGTGGGATGGACGGTTGGTGATGGCCTTTAGTGAGGACATCGCGAAAAATGGCATATCTCTCGAAGCGGTGGGTAATACTGCCCAGCCCCAGCACCCACTGGCAGCACGCCCGGCTTCGAGCAATCTTTAGAAGCCCAGCCGAACGAAGCGCACGAACTCGGACCGCTGGTTACTCGTTGTGATATAGTAACCAGCCATGAGCCGGACATTCCTGACGCGCATTTCCGCTGGTGCCCTGTTCCTTGTGGGTTGCTGGATCGCTTATACCCAAACTCAGAATCCGCCGAAATTGACCATCAACAAGGTCAAGGACGATCTGTACGAGATCGAAGGTGACGGCGGCAACGTTGCCGTCTATATCACCAACGAAGGCGTCATTCTGGTGGACGACAAGTACGATCAGGACCACGAGCAGATCGTGGCCAACGTCAAGAGTGTCACCAACCAGCCCATAAAATACATTCTGAGCACGCACTATCACGCCGACCACAGCGGCGGCAACGCGAAATTCCTGCCCACCGCCGAAATCATTTCCACTCTGAACGCGCACAACAACATCGTGAACCACGTTCAGTCCAATGCACCTCCCGGCATGCAGGCCGCGCGCGTGACCTTCACCACCGAAGCACAGGTTTTTCTGGGCGGCAAGGAAGTGCGCGCCAAGTATTACGGCCGCGGGCACACCAATGGCGACGCCGTGATCTACTTCCCGGCGCTGCGCGTCGTGCACACCGGCGACCTGATGGCCGGCAACACTCCGCTGATCGACTATCCCGGCGGCGGCAGCCTCAAGGAATGGGCCGACACGCTGGACGGCGTGCTGAACTCGCTCGATTTCGACACCGTGATCCCCGGCCATGGCCCCGTAACCAACAAAGCCGGTCTGCAAACCTATCGCGATAATGTCGCCAAGGAACGCATGCGGGTCACGGAGCTGATTCGCCAAGGCAAGAGCCAGGACGACGTCGCGAAAGCCATGATCGCCGAGTACCACTGGACGCCCACTGGCCTGCAGATGCAATGGAGCCTCGCCGGCATGATGCAGGAACTGAAGTAAAGCTTCGACGCCTCTAACGTTATCTTTTCGCTCCGCCCGTATCTAACCTTCGGTGGTAACGGGCATCATCGAATTTGTTGTCTTCCTGGTCATGTGGCTGCTTTTTGTCTGCAGCTTGGCGCCCACGGAAATCATCGCCGGAGCCGGCGCATCGCTGGCCGCGGTAATTGCGATCGAGTCCTTAAAGCGTGCCGAACCCCTTCGGTTTCGTCCCCCAGTGCGCGCGCTGATTGACTCCTGGCGCATCGTCGGTCCTATCCTCGAAGGCAATTGGGTCCTGATCACCGTGCTGGCACGCCGCATCGCCGGAAAGCGCAAACAGTCCCGCTTTGAACTCATTACATTTCGCGCCATCGCGAGCGACGACGTGTCGGCTGCCAAGCGCGCTCTGGTAATTCTGTACCTTACGTTGCCGCCCAACTTCTTGGTTATTGGAATCGATTGAAGAACTCGAAAAATGCTTTTTCATCAAGTCAAGATGGGCGCTCCTCCCGGCATCATCCAGCGTGTGGAAGCGGCATGAATCCATGGCTCTTTACCGCCCTATTCCTGTTGGTGTGCATGGCCGCGCCGTTTGTCGTATGTGCGCGCGGCGATGAGACATCGCGGCTGGTGGGACTCGAATCCGGCAGTACAATGGCAGCCGCAATTTTGCTGCTGCTGGCGATTGGCTATAATCGCGATTCTTTCACCGACCTGGCGCTGGCGCTTGCCCTGCTGGCGCTGGGTGGCGGGCTGGTGTTCGCGCGATTCCTGGAGCGTTGGCTTTGAATTTCGGCTCCATCGCTATTTGGGTGCTGCTGGGCATTTGGCATGGCTGCATTTGCATTGACCGCCATCGGGCTTCTGATTGTGGATGATGTGTTCGAGCGGCTGCACTTCACTTACCCGGCCGCGACCATCGGCGTGACGGCGATCGTCGCCGCCATACTGGTCGAAAAGTCGATTTCACAGGCCGGTATCAAAGCGATTCTCATCGGATTCGTGCTGTTTTGGATTAACCCCGTCCTCTCGCACGCCATCGCCCGCGCCGCTCGCATCCGAAAATTCGGCCAGTGGAAGCCCACCGAGAAGGAGCATATCAAGGTGGTCGAGGCCAACACGAAATGACATCGATCCTGCAGGCCGCAGCCTTGGCCTTCATCGCCGTCGCGGTAGCGGTGGTGACCCTCACGCGCAACCCGCTCGCGCAGGCACTCGTTGTCAGCTTCTATGGAATTCTGCTGGCCATCTTATTCTTCCTGTTCCAGGCGCCGGATGTCGGTCTTTCTCAAATTACGGTGGGCGCGGTAGCGCTGCCGCTGATGATTCTGCTGGCCTTGACGAAAATCAAGAAGCAAGAGCATGAACCGAAAGACTAGAAAATGGCTCTTCCTGGCGAGCGCTTGCGGCCCCTCCGGCGCTGCTTTGGGCGACGCGCTGGCGCACTCGGCTGGAAGCGGTCAGGGCTTCGGATGGATCACCTGGATTGCGACAGCGTCAGGCATCCTGACCAGCGCTGCCATATTCCGGTTCGCGGCCCGTACTTATCTGGGTTGGGGACCTGCCTTGCCCAGCAAGCCGGCCGAGCCCGAGAAGATCACCGAACATCCGGAAACAACCTCCGGCCACCAGAAAACGCCTGCCGTGATGATTGTGCCGGCCGCGGCCCTGGTGCTGTGCGGGCTTCTTCTCGCCTTCACCCCCGGCCTGGGAACGGGTCTGCTGCGCGCCGCCAGCCGGTTTCAAAATCATGCCGGCTACATCGCTGGCGTTCTTGATAATGCCCCGACGCCAGCCGCAAGCTCCATCGCAATGCCGCACCAGGAAATTGCGCATGGCCTGATAAACCTTCTTTTGGCGCTTGCTCTCGCGGGCAGTTACCTGCGCTGGGAAAAGGGCCGTCACTCGCTTCGTGCCGCGGCGAAAGCCGTGCAGGTTGTACGCAATGTGCACAGCGGCCACGTGGGCGACTACGTGGTGTGGTTGGCGTTTGGCTTCGCGTCGTTTGGTGTGGTGGCGCTGTTTTTCCTGATGTAGCGTCGCGTATACTGAACGCGATGATCGCACTTGTTACGGGCGGCGGACGCGGGATCGGCCGCGCCATCGCGCTGGCACTCTCGAACGCGGGTTACTCGGTCGCGGTTACTTCACGCTCAGCCAGTGAACTGGAGGAAACCGTCGGCCTGTCTCAACACCGAATGCTGGCGGTCACCGCCGATATCGCAGACCCCACGGAAGTGCGCGCAATGATCCAGCGCGTCTCGCATGAGCTGGGCCCCATCCATCTGCTGGTCAATAACGCCGGCATGTCCGGTCCGCTCGGACCCTTCTGGGAGACCGATCCCGCCGAATGGTGGCGTAATCAAGAAGTGAACCTACGCGGGCCTATGCTGTGTTGCCGCGAAACTGTTCCCGGGATGATCGCGCGCAAAGCCGGCCGCATCATCAACGTGGCCAGCGGCGCAGGCTGCCGCCCCTTTCCGGAACTATCCGCTTACGTGGTCAGCAAGACGGCTCTCATCCGCTTCAGCGAGCAGCTCGCGTTCGAACTCGCACCCCACGGTGTCAGCGTCTTTCCGATCCACCCCGGCACGGTGCGCACCAGAATGGTGGATGAATCGCGTATCCGTCTTTCTTATATACAGGCGATCCTGGACCGCGGCCAGGATGTCGCGCCGGATCTGCCCGCCAGTCTCGTGCTGAAGCTGGCCTCGGGCTGCGCCGACGCACTCAGCGGCCGCTTGTTCTCGGTCACGGAAAACGTGGACGAGATTGTCCGCCAAGCCGACGAAGTGCGCACGCGCGATCTCTATGTTTTGCGCTCGCGGACGTTGCAATCCTGACTTACTGTTTCGTCGCGGCGGACTTTGCACGTTCGCTGGCGCGTTCGCCGTCCAACAGGTCCGTGAGTGCATAGTTGCCCTCGTGGCAGGCATATTCGAAGATCGCGCCGTCCGATCGCGTCCAGGTCAGTTCGCCTTTCCAGGGCCGTGTAAATGCCGTGGGATCGTCGACTTCGAATCGATACTGAACCGTATTGGCGTCCAGCAGCGTGAAGCGTTCCACTACGTGCAGATTTCGATCGGAGCCGAACATACCGCCGGCGTCACCGAAAAAGCCGCCGCCATCGTTGAAGTTGGTGGTGTCCACGACGAGTGTGCCGCCTTCCCAGCGCCCGATGGAATCGCCCAGCCAGAGCCGCACGCTGGGCGAAAGATGAGACTGGCGGTCCAGCCGGATGATTCTCGTGTCGTGGATCATTTCGACATTGATCATCACTTCCCGGCCAGTCTGGACGATCTGATAATTGCTGTTATAGATGTAGGGAATCATCGGCGGCACAGCAGTGGGGAAGACGAGGCATTGGTCCTGAAGACCGAGGTCGGTCGCGATGTGCGGATGACGGAGCAACGCCATACGCCGATCCTTTTCGGCGGCAGCGGCCGGCGTCAGGGCGGGAATCCTTCCATCCGGAGGATCGGTGATGATGGATGTCCGGAGACTGTTCAGCAACTTCGTTCCGGTTTCATAAAAGAGGTTGTTGTAACTGGCGAAGGATTTCGCGGCAACCTCCGGTTTTGGATCTTCCCGTCGGGCTGCGGCGCGCCGTTCCCAATCCGCGGCTTCTTGCGGCGTGAAGAATTCCTTGTCCTTAAGCTGCGCCGGACGCTGCAACGGAGTAGCAGTGGCGGAGTTCCAGATGCCCTCGAAATCGGGATGCGGGACCGCCGCCGGCGCATGCGATTGCGCAGCAGCCGGACGAACAAAGGAAACCACCACCATGGTTATCAACAATTGTTGCCGAGTTATGCGTTTGTCACTTCTGCGATGCAGCATGCCGTGGTTCCAGTATATCCAGGAGCCTGCATGACTTTTGAATTTGATTTCAAACCAGCAACGCTACAAAACCGGTTACCACCAATGCGATCGCCCAAATCAGGTCCATGTTGACCCACGACCGCCGTAGCATCGCCAGGCCGAATTTCTGATAGACGAGCAATGCTACTGCGGCGGTCACGGTGAAGTATCCCAGCGTATGGATCAGCGCGGCCCATGCGCCGCTGACCACGCCTTGGGCTGCGGCCATGTGTTGAGCGTGCGGTCCCGCCAACACCACCGGCAACAGCATGAGGCCGGCGCCGTGCGCGGATGCCATTAGAAACGACCAGATGGTGAGTTCGCGAAAGCCCACTTGCATGCCGCCCCAGCGGAAGTGCCGGCTCCGAATCAGCTTGTAGACGCCCAACCCCACCAGCGTAACGGCCACGCCGATGCGGATGTAGGCGAGCGGCAGCGCCATCTGCGCTAATCCAGCCAGCAGAACCACCGTGCCGATGGATAGAGCGTGGCCCAGTGCGATGGGCGGCAGCGACCACGCAACGGCTCGCGCCCGATGCTCCTGCATGCCTCGGGCGACCGCGAACAACCATCCCATACCGGGATTGATGCCGTGGTAAGCTCCCAGCAAAAAAAGCGTGGACCAGACCGCCAACCCTTCGCTCATGACGCCTCCCTCATGCGTAGCAGTATGAGTCTGAGGAGGCGTCGCCGCCTTCCAGACGGACTTGGTGGCCGCGCAGTTCGCCGAAATCCACGAAAAACTTCGGATCGATTTCCATGCCGCCATCCGGTTTGGCGTCCAGCTTCACCATCCAGCTCTGAATGCCTTCCGGATAGAACTGGGCGTCCCAAGGAGCATATAAAGAGTTGGTGAAGTAGATACGCTTGCCGTCGCGGCTGAGCTCTACCATTTGCGGCGCGCCGTTCAACGGAGTCTTGGGCTGCTTGGGATGCGCAGCCTTGCGGACGATTCCTCCCAGGTGCACCGACCCCGTCTTTCGCGGGTGAAAAGGATCGGAGACATCGTACTGGATAAACTCGCCGGTGCCAAAGCAGGAAACGTACAGGAAGCGGTCGTCGAGAGAGAGATTGATGTCGGTGATCAGCGGCGGAACGGCCTTGAAGCCTTGCAGCAGGGGCGGCAATGTGGCCGGATCGGCAGGCTCGGCGGGAATGTCGATCACTTTCTTGATTCCCCATGTGCCATTGTCCCGATGCCAGACCCAGATGGACGCTGAGAGATCCTTCAGCGAGACCACCACCCCCAAAAAACCGTAAGCGCGGGTGGGGTCGTGGGCCGGCCGCAGTTCCAGCGCCATCTGATATTCGGAGCCTAAATCGATTTCTTGTTGATGACGCCTCTTGACCAAATCCCAGACGTGCAGCTTGTGGCCGTAGCCGCCTTTCAGCAAAATCTCGGGATTCACTCCCTTGTTCACCATGCTGGGCGTGCCCCATTCGCTGGTGATGACGGTGTCGAATCCCAAGTGCCACCAGAAATCATAAGCCAATTGCTGAGGACCACGATCCAGCTCCCACTTCCCGAGGACATCGAAGCTCTCTTGATCCATCACAAAAATTCCGCCGGGACCCCCGCCATCCGGAGCCCCCAGCGCGCTGACGAAGATTCCGTCGGGACCGCAATGAATCGTATGCGGGGATGCATATCCCGTGCGCGCCGCCAGCGTCTCCGGTTCGATCACCTTCACGATTTGCGGCTGGCGCGGATCGGGCTTGGTGTCGATGATATGGATGCGCGACGAATTAATGCCCGGCACCACCAGGTAGCGGCGCTCGACATGCGGATGCGGAGCGTGCGGGCACAGGCAGGCGCTGCAGGCGTTCCATCCGAAATGATGCAGCTCATCGCCCGCATTCGGCATGTCCACCTGGCCGACGATATGGCCGTAGCCGGACGATGCGGGATCGACGTCCACGACGCCTAGCGCGTCGTGACGACCGTTATTCTTTCCGTTGAGCATAGCGACGAACGCCAGCTTTTCCGCGGGCGCTTGCATCGCCATCCTGGGTGAAGGGTAGAAGGTGGGGTCGGGCCGCCACATTGACATTTTGAGATCTCCTTTCGCTTAGAGGGAAACTGTGACCCGCATGAACGTGGCGGGTATAAAAGTGCCGTCCTTACTCTTGTTCTGAGCGTTGGCCAGGTCCACAAGTTGGTTGTGAAGTTCCTGCGCCTTCCCGTTTTTCCGGGCCGCTTCGACGGCGTTCATGGTCGGTCCATAGAATGCTTCAAAGAGGTCTATGAACTGGGTTGGGCTTTTTTCGGACGAGGTAAAGTAGTACGTGTCCTGGACCATCGAGATTCTCTCCTTAGGCACTCCTGCTTGGCCAAAGCGCTCGACGATGTGACTCTCCACTCCCCACAACATCGGACTGACAAAGCCTTCCGGAGGAGGAGGTGTGAACGTCGAGCTGACTTTGAGCAACTGTGACACGAAGGTCGGATCGTTCGGTATCCAGTTGCCCATCACGATGCGGCCACCCGGCTTTGTGACACGGACCATCTCCTTGGCGACGTCGAAGGGCTTGGGCGCAAACATAGCGCCAAACACGGAAATAGTCATATCGTACAAATGATCGGCGACGCCTTGCAAATTGCACGCGTCTCCTTCTTGAAACTTCAGATGCCTCAACCCCGCGGCCGCAGCTCGCCTGTTTCCGGCTTCCACCAGGTTCCGGGCAATGTCGATTCCTGTGACTTGCGCTCCCGTTCGGGCCAGCGGAATGGCCGTGGTGCCGTCTCCGCAGCCGAGGTCCAGAACCCGCAGCGGTGGTGTTATACCCAGGGACTGAACGACTGCTTCTCCCGATTGACGCATGAAGGCGGCAATCTCGGTAAAGTCGCCTTTCTCCCATAACGCTTGGTTCGGATTGACTCGATCAAACTCTATCTGCGGGGTCATGCTGGTCTCCTGTTTGATGATGATGTTGGCGCTTCAGGATTATAATTGTGCAATGCCACCGCTCGAACATCCATGCCCAGGCGTCTCCATGATTTGCTCGAACGGCCTGCGGATGCGCATTCCTTTGCCCAGCGGCCAGCCATCTTTGCAGACAGTCCGGAGGATCGAATGGATGCGTTCTCCGAGATCCTAAGCGGAGTCAAGCTGAATGGCGCCGTTTTCTTCAGCGCTGAGTTTTCGGCTCCCTGGGGATTTTCCTCGCCCGCATCGAATAACATGGCGGCAACGCTCGACTTGCAAGTGTCGCACTTGGTGCTTTACCATTTGCTGATCGAAGGCGGAGCCGTGGTCGGGTTCGCGGATGGACAGTCGCTCGAGCTCCGGCCCGGCGATGTGGTCATTTTTCCGCATGGGGATGCTCACCATATGAGCAGCGGTAAAGGGGCGGTACCGCCGTTCCCCAACTACGGCATTAACGCCAAGATAAAAGCTCGCGACTTGAGTCCTTTGCGGGCCGGCGGTGACGGCGAGACTTCTCGCTTCGTGTGCGGATACATGACTTGCGACCCGTACCTCAGCCGCCCGATCCTGAGCGGACTTCCGCCGGTCTTCAAAGTGAACATCCGGGCGGATCGCTCCGGCCATTGGCTGGAGAGCTCCATTCTGCACTTGGTTGAGGAAGCGGCTTCGGGACGGGTCGGGAGCGAAGCCATGCTCGCCAAACTATCGGAGGCCTTGTTCGTCGACACCTTGCGGCGCTACGTGGCCGGCTTGCCGGAACAACAAACCGGATGGCTCAGCGGAGCGCGCGATCCCATCGTCGGCAAAAGCCTCGGGTTGCTGCATAGCCGTGTCGCGCATCCATGGACGATAGCGGATCTCGCCGACCAGGTGGGCATCTCGCGGTCCGCCCTGGTGGAGCGCTTTACCCGATACCTGTCCGAGCCCCCGATGACTTATCTGACGCGCTGGAGGCTACAATTGGCCGCGCGCTCGCTCGAAAAGACCTCGCGAGGCGTCGCGGAAATCGCGGCCGACATCAGATACGAATCGGAGGCGGCCTTCAATCGGGCATTCAAGCGCGAGTTTGGCCAGCCCCCGGGCCGGTACCGCAGCGATCATAAGAGTTCGCCAAATAAGAAGGTCGGCGAACACCTGGAAGCCAGTGCCACGGGTTAGAAAGCGCTTGGCCGACCCTTCAACGCGCTAGACCGTCCCGGCATGCACTAACCCACTTGATTCGTTCGCTTGTCATCTTTTCTCGATTTGCATCCAGGTATTGGGTCACAACCGAGATCGCACGGGGATTGGGATGCAGATGGTTGAGACCGTGCAACGCTGAACTAGCGCAACCCTCGCTTGGTAATGCCAGTATTTGCACCAGCACTTCAATCACTTCGTTCTCTATAGCTGCTTCTTCGGTAGAGTCGGAAGCGGGGCCGTGGTGCAAGAGCATATCCCACCACATGAAAAAGAGGTGGCCCTGGAACTCGTCCGAGACCGAATTGTAGTAGTCGCGAAACGGATGGATCATCGAGCGGACGAATTCCAGCCGGATGTCCAGAGGAACCGCATTCCGCCAGAGGTGTTCGCCCGCGGAAAATGGATACCCGAACAGAAACCAAAGGCCCTGCTCAATCTGCTCTTGCGAAAAAGATCGACCTACAGACCCAAACCGGTGGAAGAGCGCTGTAGCTTTCTTGAGGAAGCCCACTGGATCGGCCAGATCCTGAACATCGTCGTCAAGATCGCCTTCCAGCACCCGTTCGTCAATTCGTTTGAGCGGGATGGGCCTATCAAACCAGAATCGAGCAAACGCATCGTCATCTAGCAAAGTGGGATCGCGGTGGATGCTGGGCTGGCGCGGCGGCTCGACTCTCTGGAAGTCAGGGCTGGTGAGAATAGCCTCGCATTCGCTAACTCCAATAGCGCTGCCCCCGGCGGCTGCATCGACAAGAAATCGAACCTTCAAATCGTTGCGTCGATATTCCAGAAATCGCGACAACCTATCAAGCGGGCTGTCGACTTGGGGATCTTTTCCCGCCGCAGGCGCTGAAGGCTCCAAGATCTTATTCGCGCTTCGCAAGAGTACTTGCGCATTGCTCAGTAAGACACTCATATTCTCCGAGAGATTCTGCTCTTGCATCATCGAGTTCACTCTCTTGGCATCGTCAGCGAATCCAGCGGCCTCATAGCCTTGCACAACCCATAAGAGCGCGAAGTCCCGATTTCCATCGCGTATCCCGGCGGCAATCCGTTCGGCTTCCTCAAGAAGAGGTCTTCGTTCATGAGGCCATGAAAACTGCCCCGCAAGGGTCACGAGAACGTTCCCGGAGGTGAACGGGTCTCGCAAATTGCGCGCTAATACGCGAGCCCCGTCTTCGCCCATCAACCGGATAATAGGTAAAACCAAGTCTGTTATGTCCATCCTAGCCAGCCATGGTTCCCATTCGCTGATCCGTTCGACTGTCTCTCGCACCACATCCCGGCCCAAGTCACCGGAATCGGGAAGCGCGCAAACCCATTTGAGGATGGCGAGACGCATTGGTGCCGCCGCTTGTGGCTCGCTGATCTTCGCCAGTGCCCGCAGTGCTGATGGAAGGTCGTTTAGCTGTAGCCAGCCCGTGCAAACGAGACCCCAGGAAACATTGCGCTCTTCCTTGTAGCTCTCATCGTCCGGAATACGGCCTGCCAATTCTTCCGCGAGCTGAACCAGATTGGTTTGACTAAGCACTTTCGCTGACTTCTCAGGATACGACTGCCCGAAGCGGCCCGTTCCTGGCAAATACGAGTCATGACGACGCTCGGCACGGAATCAGACCTAATAGGGCATCTGGCGCTTCGTAAATTTCCGCCCAATGTCGGCGGCTTCCGGACTGGCTGGGCCAATCATGACCCCTTCCTTGATCATGGCGACCACATTTTTCGGAGTCATGCTGTTCAGGAAGAAAATATGATTGGCCTTGCAAGCGGCGAAAACTTTGGCGCGCGCCGCCAGCATGCGCGGATCAGTCTCGGCAACGTTGCCCGATCCTCGAACGCCCAGCGACAGCGCCATGTCGCCCGGTCCCCACTCGGCGAACGCGATGCCCGGCACTTTCAAATTTTCTTCCGCATTGGCCAGCGCATATTTGTCTTCCAGCTTCAAGCCCAGCAGCAGCTCGCCGTTGGGATTCAGCGGCCAGGCATCGGCCTTGTCCCAATACTCCTGTTCCGAAATGCCCCAGATCTGCGCCGCTGTCGCCGCGCCATGCACGCCTCGCCGTCCTTCGCTGATTCCGTGATCCACGCCTTGTTTGTGGATGGGAAGCCGGATCGCCTCGACAAAGGCTCGCACCGCGCCCGGCGTATCGGCATGCGTGAGAAGAACGCCGTGGACGCCGGTAGCCAGCACTTGTTGAAACATCCAGGCGTTTGCGCGGACGGTGGCCTCATCGGTGCCATTCACCGGAACGTTCACAATCACTGCCGGCGTGCGATGCCCGCTCTTGGTCGGCCCGCCGGCCACCAGGCCGCGCATGTACTCGGCCAGTCCTTTGACGTCGAACGGCGCGTGCTCCATGTCGTAGCTGATGTAGTCGGCGTAGGTCTGCGCGTCCTTCTTGCCTTGCTCGAAACTGCCTTCGGTGCCGGAATGGGAGCCGGTGTAGTAAATAGGTTGACCTTGCAGGAGCAGTTCGATGGCGCGGTTGATGTGCTTGGGCTTGGGAGCCTGAGCGAGCAGCGTGGTTGCACTGTAGGCCAGCGCCAGGCTGGCGGCGCAAAGATAGGCGTTTCTTTTGATTTCCATGATTGCCCTCGGCAGTCCATCATAATCGAACCGGCGGCAGGTGCAAAACGCCTCTTCAATCTGGCAACCCTCACATCGGACGCACCCAGGCGAACCTGCACTGAGCCATTACCTCCACCAAAATACGTGTTCTCCTGGTGGTGCAGACTTATGCGGATTGGTCCACGATTGCTCGAGGGACATGAAATTCGCCTGAAAGGCGTAACGGATGACAACTGTTCAGCTTGCCATCAACGACGAGTATTATGTATCGATTCTGAGAAGACTTCTCAGCCCGGAGGGATTCAACGTGCTGGTAGTGGAGAAGCCGGATTCGAGCATTCCGGGCTTGATCGTTCTAAGTGACAGCTTGTTAGACCAGTTCATCACCGCAGAACCAGACCGGCTAGTGGTCATCGTCGACAAGCAAGCTCCACACGCCCTGCAAAAGTTGTGGAATGCCGGCCTTCGCAGTGTAATCTCCTCAGACCATGCGCCCGAAGTAACTAATCTTGCCGTTACAGCCGCCCATTTCCGGTTTCTGGCGAGAAGTGACGCTCCGGACTATTCTATACTAGACGACGAAGGAGTCGTCTATTTGGAAGAAAATGGCCTTCAAGGACCTTTCACTCTTACTGACAGCGGAATCGACGATGCAGTCCGGTTGAATTCCCCAGGTGTCTTTGCGCTGGATGACCGCGATGACGGAACCGGATTTCGAATCGTTTTTGTGGGAAGGTCGGATATTGACGTCAACAATCAGCTCCACGTTTATGTCGGCGCCTACAAACGTTTCAAGTTTATCTACTCTTCATCTTCACGAGCTGCGTTCGAAACTGAATGCTTGCTCTTTCACGACTTCGATCCGTATGATAATCATTACCACCCTCATCGCCCCGCGGGCTCCCGCTGGACTTGCCCGGGCTGCAAATTATTGGGTTGACCGCCGACTGATCATCGATAGAACGTCACGAAGAGCGCATACATAACCGTAATGCCAGTAAGCCTGCTCAAGACTTCCATCGTCCAAATGCTTCTGCTCAGCCTCGCAATAGTGAGCGCGATCGGTGAGCCAGCGGGTTAACTCATCAACCCTGCTGGAAAGCGCTTGCATTTGAACAGATTCGATCGAAAAGGATTCGCTCATAGGTACCGCCTTCCGCGAACGGGGCTCGGGATACGCTTATGTGGCCGCTAAGACTCTAAAAGTCCAAGCTTGCAGAAAAGCAAGCGAGTGGCCAATGGAAGTTAATCCGATTTATTGAGCATTATTTCCCAAGTGTGGCCGAGCTGCGCGAAATCACCCTGCGGCTTTTGAATTCTACCGTGTTTTAGGACTCTGGAATTTATTTCCGCAGCCGCCACCGCTACCGCGCACACGTTCGGGCCGAATCTTTCGACAACCACCACCCTGCTTGTTACTCACCACCAATGAGATAAAGAGACTTCGCGCCCTGGTCGTGCGGCCCCCGCGTGCATTGTCCTTCGATCCTGGTTGTACGCTGAGAAAAGACGATTTCCCAGTTGTTTGCGATGTTTAATTCGGCGTTCGCCAGATCAAGAAAAGTCCGTTCTTCGCTATTGCCGCCGCGCCCGCCGCTTAGCGCGCCGTGCGCATCGATCCCGCGTCGGCTCTCCGCAGCGAATGATCACTCCAAAGTAAACGCGTTCACGCCTGAACTGACGATCACAACGTATTGCTTGCCGTTCTTGCCCAGGTAGGTCATCGGATTGGTGTGGCCCTCGCTATCGAGTTTCGTTTCCCAGAGCAGCTTGCCGGTGCGG
>DATJWJ010000027.1:0-3281 GCA_035501355.1 Bryobacteraceae bacterium
ATCCTTACGCCGGTCTGCGAAGTATGGCGCTCGGTATGACGCCAGAGGCACTGAGACTCGAAGGATTAGGGCCAGATGATTGTTATGGCATCCTGATGGAGACAGGGTATGGCGAGGCTGTTGCCACGCTCGCCTGCTTCCTGAGCGGCGACACAAGCCTTTACTTCAGCAATGGCGGCGGTGTGATCGGTGCGGGAGAGCATCCGAACGTAGCCAGCGCTGCAAAGCGCTTTGTGTCCGCGGGAACGAACTTCGTGCACGAGATGCGCGAAACGACGGAATATCCTTTACCCACTGTGGGCATGACGATTTTCTACGTTCTCGCTCCTCGCGCGCGCCACACATTCGATGCGCCGGAAGCGGATCTCGGACGCGGCCGCAGCGCGCTGTCGCCGCTGTTTCATGCAGGGCATGAAGTGATCTCCAAGCTCCGGCAGTTCGCGCCATAAGAGTTGGAGTCTTTCGGGGGTTCCTTATGAATGTCTTTCGTCTCGTGGTTCTGGCATCGGGTTTTCTTTTCTCCGGCGCGGCCTTCGCCGCGCCATCTTTGACGCCTGCTCAGAAATCCGCGATCTGTGGCAAGCGCACGACCTGCGCCGTAACGGCTATCCATAGCGCCGGCGCGCAGCAGGTCGCGGAAATTCATTTCGGCCTCAAGGACAAGCCGGACGACGCGCCGGACGATGGCTGCATCATGGCCGGCAACAGCGACAAGAAGGACGGCGGCACCGAATACTGGCTGCTCGGCGCCAAACCCATACGCGTTCTCGCGCTATGCAATGACGGCTACGGCGCGGCTGGTGTCGGGGAAGACACCGTGAAATTCGCCAGCAACCGCATGACACATGAGGAGGAAGGCGGTTCGGCGTGGCGGTGGTCGAACACGGCAGTCTATTCCCTGTCACCATTCCGCGCGATTTCAACCGATGGCTGTTCCTACAACGATCTGGGAACCGATACCGGAACGCAAACCCGGACCGACGAAGTCAAATTGCGCGCCGTCGTCGTCGCCAAGAATCCCGGAGCGCATTGGGGCGACCGTGACGAAATGGGCTGCCCCACCACCACGCCCGCCATGTTTGCCAATCCCAAACCGTTTCCCACGGCCAAAACGGTGATGGCGTTTCCAGTCATCTCACCGGCCAACGCGCTGCTGTTCGGACCCGTGCCGAACGGCACCACGCTCGGGGCTTGCGCATCCGCGATCTCCACCGATGGCAAGAACGGCTTCGTCGTGTTCGGCCAACCCACGATGGGAAACGCAGCGGATGTTCAACTGCTTGCCCTCGGCAGCAGCAATATCCTGATCGCGCAGATCTACGATCCTGCGCCGTCAAAGCCTGGACCCGGTAGAAGCTGGGTCGCCGGATCGCATCTGGAAGTCTGGAGCGGCGGGCTTGAACCGGTCGGTCCGCTGAAGCGTGACGATCTTTCGCAAATTGCGGTCGATCTCGATGGGACCGTGCACACCGTCGGCAAAGCTGTTGCGCCGACCGTGCGGCATTGGCAGGCGAAGGACGGGCAGGGCCGTCCGGTCACTGTCCTGATGCTCACCTGGGCGGATTCATCCGGCTTCACCGTCGGCGCGGTATCCTATTCGCAGAGCGACAAGGGCAAGCAGGCGCGTCTCGTCACCAACACGGCGATGGCGAGGGGCGTTCCGGCGTTCATGCCGGATGTGACGCCCATGCAAGCCAAATGCGCAATCAAAAGTGGGCGCATCGCGATTCAGTAAGGCCAAAAAAATAACCCCGGGCGGTACATCCGCGCCCGAGGTCAAGTTGGTGTCTTTCGGAGGCTAACCGAAACTCACGAACAGAATTTGACAGTCAATCCGGCAGGGACCTTGGTCTCGGAATCGCCGCAGGCGCGATCGAGCTGCAATTGGGTCAGACCATGGGCATGGCTCAAATCCGTGCCCTTGATCGACGTGATGGATAGATCGGCGCCGGTGAAATCCGCACCGTCGACCTTGGCGTGCGCCAGGTTGGCGCCGGCCAGATCGGTGTTGCGGAACGAGGCGCCGCGGAAATCGGCGAACGACATGCACATCAGCACGGCGCGGGCGCCGTCGAAGTTCGCGCCTTGCAGATTGCCTTCCTTCACGCAGGTGTTGGTGAGGTCGGCGCCCGCGAGGTCACAATGGGGGCAGTCGTGATTGCCGGCCTTGATCGAGTCCACCGCCGCCGTGCGGCCGAGGGCGACCGCGACGACGGGGGTGAGCTGCGCAGGCTGTGAGGGAACCTGAGCGGCAATTCCGGCAAGAGCGAACAGAAACGGCAACATCGGGGCTGTCTCGAATTGAAACGCGCCCTCGTTTGCTCGCAAGGGATGTGCCGGGGAACCTGTCCCGCCCTTATGAGGCGCGGTGCTTGGCGCCGGTGCGGTGCTGGGACGCCCGCTGAAGCTCCATCCGCTTTTTCACCAGGCTGATGACCTTGCCCCTGGGACGCTGCTCCTGCTGCGCCCGCCCGGCGCGTTCGGAGATCGCCGGTTCCGCACAGCGCGCCACAATGGTGAGCAGCTCCTCGCCCTTCACTAGGTTCGAAGTCTCGGCGAGAATCAGCGCCACTTCCTCGTATTCGGCATCGTGGCAATCCACGTCGTCCAGCGTCACCGTGTAGGTCGCCAGCCGCTCGCCCGCCATGCCAAACACATCCACGACCTTGCTGGACACAACGCGTCCTCCGAACGAATCAGGTTCGCATTATATCAGCTGCAGCCGCTCAATCCTCGATGTTTGGATCGATGGCTCCACATGGTAGAGGGCTGTAGCCGGCGTAACCTGGGTAGCCGGGATATCCCGGATAGCCGGGGTATCCCGGGTAGCCTGGGTAGCCCCGGTATGGCGCAGTTATGAACTTCACTAAACGATTGCCTCTCACCGAGGCCAGGTACGTTCCGTTGACCGAGACCGCGCAGTCGTCGTTCCAGGGAAACCATCCGATCCAATTTCCATTCTGGTCGAACAAGAATCGGTCACCTGGGTCTCGCCGAAACGCGATCCATTGGCCGGACGAATTGAAAAAGAATTGAGTCATTCTGATCTCCTGATTGCCTATCGCTTTGCCGTGCTGTTGCAGGTCTTACCTGTGCTTCTTTCGGTGCCGTGGGTTAGGAGGCTCTAACGAGACACCTTGATCAGACGCGCGGCTGTAAATTGCAGCCGGAGTGCGTCCCGATTCCCATGCGATTAGGGGTGTGGGAGTATCTTGCCGAGCAAGCTTCTTGAGCAGCGCATCATCCGCGTTGGACCAATGTTTGTACTCCCGATTGGGGGG
>DATJWJ010000028.1:0-28557 GCA_035501355.1 Bryobacteraceae bacterium
AAGTACCGGATGCCGAATAAATATTGATGGAGCCAGGCGTTCCGATACGGCTCAAATATAATCGCAGGGTGGCGTTCGAAATCTGCGCCGTGGTGGTGCCGGGCGGCAATGTGGACAGATCGAACTGTAGTAGTCCTTGAAAGCTTGTCGGCCCACCGACGTTGACTGTAATGGTGGAACCGAAATGGCCGCTGTTACCGCTGGCGAAGTAGGCGTCGCCAACCAGGTGCGCCTCATCAGCCCACATTGCTGCCTGTGAAGACACAAGAACGGCAATGCCCAGCAAAACCCAGGAGCGTCTCATTCGCCCTCCCCTAAACTGACTAAGCTTGCCCAGAGCACGAACTTAAACCGCGGATCTCCGCCGCCAAATCGAAATAGCGACCAGCGCTGCGCCGGCCACTGGTAGTGTCACCGGTTCCGGAACCGGGCTCGTTCCCGCCGTCGTGACATTGTCAATATCCACCGCCCAATTCCCCGAGCGGTTATACCCGTTGGCGTCGCAGAACGCAGGGTCCGTACAACCATAGAAGCCGCCCGTGAAATCTCCACTGCCCGTCTCGGTGTATCCGTCAGCTAGTTGGTTATCGACTGGAGCGTTGGGGCTCTCGCTCAGGACCAACGTGTAATTTCCCGGAGCCAGCGGTTGGGAAATGTAGGAATCGAAGCAGGCGCCGGTGACGGAGTCCATGGGAACCTGTCCGCAAGTGCCATTGTCGTCCGACTGAACGTAATTGCCGGCCGAGTCGAAGATAACCAGATACGGATCAAAGCCACCCTCCGGGATAAGCGTTCCGGCCTGATTGGTTCCGCCCGCATAGCCGTAGGTGACGGTTGTAATGGTCTCAAGGGATGCTAGACTGAACGAGATCTCTTGCAGCTGATCGTCCGTAGTAAACGTGCCAGTAAAGGAAAAACTCGAGGCGAAAGCAGTGGTTTCCGCAAACACACACGTTATAAAAGCAGCCAGCGCGAACCGACGCGCGAAAAGTCGCATTGTCCTCCTCCCGCCATCGGATCGTGACGAACCATGGAGTAAGCCTGCGACAATCGATGACGCGCAAGGTCAGTACGTCTGTTACCGTCCGATTGACCTTGAGTAGATTATCAGCAGTCCGGATCAAATACAATACTGCGAGTACTATTTAGAATTAGAAATTATGAACCGTAGTATTACTATGCGCCGTGTGACGGCCGAAGATGAGCTTTTTCTTTACAATTTGTATAAATTGTCGAGGCTGGAAGAGTTCGCCATCGCTCAATTGACAGAGATGCAATTCGAAAATCTCATGCGGATGCAATATGCCGCGCGCAAGATGTCATACGAGGGAAATTATCCGGAGTCGAAGCACGACATCGTGGTAGTGGACGGTGTAGACGCCGGCCAGATCTGGGTCAATCGTGACGATGCGCAACTGCGGGTGATCGATATTTCCATCGCTGGTGCGTTCCAAAACCAGGGGATCGGTGCGGCACTGATGCGCGATCTCATCGCCCAGGCCCGGGAGGCCGCGCTCCCGCTACGGTGCTCCGTTGCGACCAACAATCCCGGCTCGCTGCGCTTCCATCAACGGCTGGGATTCCGGATTACCAGCGCGGACGAAATGTACTACCAGATGGAGTTTGCCTAGCCGATCGATTCGGTTTCGAATATGTTACTCACGTCAGCCGCTATAGGAAAGCGTGATAGCCTGTCAGTGCGATGACCGCCGCTAAGGCGCCCGTTGTTGTTATTCCCGCCTATCGCCCTTCGCCGATACTGTTGGAGTTAACGGACGCGCTCCTCGAGTGCGCGAATTTGCAGGCGATCGTCGTCGTAGATGACGGCAGCGGTCCAGATTGTGCGGTAATTTTTGCATCTCTGGCGACAAAAAGCCGCGTACACGTGCTGCCGCACATTGTGAATCTCGGCAAAGGCGCCGCTCTCAAGACCGGCTTGAACTACGCTGCCTGCAACTTTCGGCGTGCAATTGGTGTTGTAACTGCCGACGCCGACGGCCAGCATGCCGTCGCTGACATCGTGCGTGTTGCCGGCGAACTCAGCCGCCGTCCACGGGACCTCACGATTGGTGTACGCTCATTCAGCCCAGCGGTTCCCCTCCGCAGCCGGCTGGGAAACATCATCACTCGACGTGTCCTGCATGCTGTCACCGGCCAAAAGTTATCGGATACCCAGAGCGGCCTGCGGGGAATTCCGATGAGCTTCATCCCGGACCTGATGAAGCTTGCGCCCAATGGTTACGACTATGAACTGGACATGCTGCTGGCGTGCCGCCGCGCGCGACGCCGTATCAATGAGGTGGCGATTGAAACCATCTACCTGGACGGAAACCGGTCGTCGCACTTCAACCCGGTGCTCGATTCGATGCGGATTTATTTCGTTCTCCTCCGCTTCACTTCCGTTTCCTTGATCACGGCCCTGATCGACAACGCCGTGTTCCTGGCGGCATTCCAGGTGTGGAAATACATACTTGCCTGCCAGTTGCTGGGGCGCGCCGTCGCGGGCAGCTTCAATTACTACGTAAATAAGAACCGCGTGTTTCATTCCAAGGTCGGTCATTCGTTCGCGCTGCCGAAATATTGGCTCACCGTTCTTATTTTTGCCGGCTTGAGTTATGCTTTAATTCGCGTGCTTAACTCCGCCGGCGTACCCGTACCGCTGGCAAAGATTGCCGCGGAAACTGCTCTTTTTGGGCTTGGATTCGTGGTGCAGCGCGACTTGATCTTTACCGCCGGGCCGGCGGCGGAGGAAGCCCGCGACGACGATCGCGAGGATTCGCAAGACGCTAGCGCCGTATAGCGGCGGCCTTTTGCTTTTGTTCCAGTGACCATGCCAGGTTGTTCCGCGCGAGCGTAAAGTCGGGTTTAAGGCGGATAGCTTCTTCGGCGGCAGCAATGGCTTCGTCCCACATCGATAGCTCTTCATACGCGGCGGCCATGTTGTTGTATGCTTCGGCGTAATCCGGCTTGAGGCGCAGCGCCTGCTTGGCGGCGTCGATGGACTCGCGATACTTGCCGGCCTGATGGTAGCGCAACGACAAATCCAGATATGCCTCCGGAGTCTGCTGGACCCGAGCGATTTTCTGCGCCTCAGCGACGTCGTCGCCGCCCGATTGGGCGCGTTTCAGATAACCGGCCGCTACCGCATCGCCGGGTACGATGGCGAGGACACTGTTCGCGAGTTTCGTCAGTTGCATCCAGGCTCGCTGTTCGGCGTAGATCTGCATCAAAAGATATTTCGCATTCAGATCGGAAGCGTTCAATGCCGCCGAAATCTGCAACTCACGGATCGCGTCGTCAGTGCGGCGTTTTCCCCGCAGCCAGCGCCCATAGTAAAAATGCGTCTGCGCATCTCGCGGCGCGAGTGAAATCGCACGGTGGAAATGCGCTTCCGCGTCGGCATCGTGGCCCAAAGCGCCGTTCGCAATGCCCAGATTGATTTCCAGAATCGGGTAATTCGGCGTGAAAACCGATGCGCGCTGAAAGTAGTTGAGCGCACGTTGCGTATCGCCCTTGCTCATCTGCGTGAGCCCATAATTCATGAGCCCGCGCCCATTTCTCGGGCTTTTCCGGGTTACGTCGAACCACAACGATTCGTCCGTGTGCCAGACGGTATTTCGCGCATAAGCACCGCAACCGTAAGCGATCAGCACGCACACGGCCGCGGCGGTCAACGCATTGTTACGGAGCGGCGAAGGGCGGATGCGGTGCCTTAGGAGCAATGCGGCTGACCAGGGAACGCTCAGCGCCAGTCCGATGAACGGAAAACACATGCGGTGATCGTTTTCGACTTCAGCCAGCGGAAACAGAGACGTTGGCAGCAGAGCGAGTATGAACCAGTAGATTCCAAACGCGATTGGCCGAGTCTCGCGGCGCCGCGTCAACCATATGGCCGCCGCGATGATGCCGACAACGAAGGCAAACCCCAGAACGGCGCCGGGGCTCCAGGCCGAGTTGAAAGCTTGGCGGTCCGTATCGACGGAAAGCCACAGCGGCAGGAAGAACTCCGCGAAATAATGCAGCGCGACGAAGGGTTGAGTGATGCGGTATCCGTAAGCCGAAGCTGCACCGCCGGCGTATGTGGAGGGCGTCATGGCGTATTGCAGGATCATCAGCGCAGCCGTCACAACGACTGACGGAATAGATGCTTTCAATGCCGCGCCCAGGCGGCCGCGCTGGGGTTCGCCCTCGAAAAGAAATACGTACAGAAACAAGATGATCGGGAAAACCAGCGCCGGCGGCTTCGATAGCAGGGCTAAAGCCACCGGGATGAGATAGAGGCCGTACCGCCGCAGAGCCGGCCGCGCGACGTATATCGACAATCCCGCGACGACACCCAAGGTCGAATACAGGTCGGCGCGTTGAACGATGTAGTTAACGGTCTCGGCGATGGCTGGATGAAGACCGTATAAAGCAGTCGCGAACAGTGCGATGTAGGTGTTGACCGGATCTGGCCGGGCGTAATCGAAAAGGGCGCGGAATAGAAAAAACATCAAGATCAGTTGTGCCAGAAACCAGATGAATGTGGAGATGTGGAAGAAGAGCGGCTTGTACCCGCCGCCGAGCCAATAATCGATCGCCAGCGAGGCCGTTACCAGCGGCCGGTAGGCGCGATTGAGCGGCAGAGTGCTCATGGTAGTCGCATCCAGGAAGAAGCGCGGTATATTTCGGATATTCCGAATCCACGGATTATCGGTTATGGTATGGAAATCGTCGAAATGGAAGGCGTTAGTAAAGTGATTCGAATACGCGAGCAGAACCGCCAGAAGCACCGCGGCAAGTAGAAGATTTGCCCGGCTTGCCGGCACGGCGGAACTCGGACCTGCGACCGCGCGATCCGATTGCTTGGACTTGGTACGGGGGAGTGGCGCGCTCATCGTCGAGTATTACGTCGAACCTCAAAGGATCAACAGATGATGCTTATGCGGATATTGTCCCACGCTCACGCCAAGGTACGTCGATTCGTCTTGTCTCATGCAAGCTGAGCCTGATGGCGGGCATCGGTTCTCATGGAAGCGCTCGTTGGAGAAATTCGCTCGCCACTTCCCGTACCGGCCGATGTTCCCCATCGACGGCGTAGTTCATGGCGCGCATCTGTTCATCCGTAATTTTGCCCGATAGCTGCGAAAGAGCGGCGCGAAGTCCCGGAAAGCGCGCCAGCGTATCCATACGAACCACGATGCAAGCCTGATAGGGCGGGAAGGCGTGCTTATCGTCTTTCAAAACCCGCACGTCCAGTTTGCTCAGGGCGCCGTCGGTGGTGTTTCCGGCCACCATGCTGACCTGACGATCATCTAGCGCGCGGTACAGCAGACCAAGATCCATGGTTTTCTCGGCGGCCGTCCACTTGATGGAATACTTTGAGTTGAGTGCTTGAAATCCATCAGGATGCGTCAGAAATTCGTAGCCGCAGCCGAGTGAAAATCCAGCCGGATCGGCGCTGGCATCGCTCAGCGTCTCAAGATGCCGCGCGCGCGCATCCTGGCCCCGGACGGTCATGGCGAACGAGCTTTCGAAACCCAGCGGATCCAGCCACTCGAGCGACATGCGCGCATACTCCGCCCGTACACGTTCCAGCACGATGGCTGGATCGGTGACGCCGCTGCTCTTGAGGATGTTAGCGAAAGCGGTTCCGGTGTATTCCGGATACAGATCGATCTCTTTGGAAAGCAGTGCCTGGTGAGCCAGCAACATTCCGCCCAGGTCGAGCTTGCGGTCCACCGGCAGGCGCAGCCGATTTTCGATTTGCTGCGCGATGATCTCGCCCAGAATGACCTGCTCGGTGAAATTCTTCGAGCCGACCGCGATCCGCTGCGGGCGCGAACAGGAGGCCTCAAGCAGCAACGCGCTCAGGCAGCCGAGAAACGTTTTTCGATCCAACCGATTCCCCCGTCTGACAGCAGCGCGAGCAAAGCCGCTGGAATTGCGCCCGCCAGGATTTGGGTGGTGTCCACGGAAGCAATTCCGCGAAAAATGAAAACGCCCAGGCCGCCGCCTCCGATGGCCGCGGCGATGGTCGCGGTGCCGATGGTGGTAACGGTGGCGACGCGAACGCCGGCCAGAATGGTGCGGGCCGCCAGTGGCAGCTCCACTTGGAACAAGAGCTGCCGGCCGGTCATCCCCATGGCCACCGCGGATTCGCGCACCGCCGGGTCCACGCCGAGGATGCCCACCAGCGTGTTGCGCAGAATGGGCAGCAAAGCATATAGAACCAAGGCAACAATTGCGGTACGTTTTCCAATACCGCCAATCAGCGGAATCGGAATCAGAAATCCAAACAGCGCCAGGCTGGGGATGGTCTGCATAACATTGGCGAAACCGAGCACCCAGCCGCGCAATGGCACTTTGCGCGTGAGCAGGATTCCCAGCGGGATGCCGATCGCCACCGCGATCAGCATGGACGCCACGACTAGTACGAAATGCTGGCCCGTTAAATCCAGCATGTCTCCCAGGAGCCCGGGCCGATTCATGCGCGCGATTCTGGCTGGTCGCCTTTCGCGTGCCGCTCGCCATCCAGCACCGCGAGAAACGCACGCGTCTGCGTTCCCAGCGATTTCAAGAATTGTTCGGGAGTAGCCAGTGTCTCCAGTCTGCCACGATCCAGCAAAGCAATGCGAGTGCCGATCCGCAGAGCTTCACGGACATCGTGCGTGACGAAGACGCAGGTTTTGCGCAGCCGGTCGCGGAGCGCCAGGAACTGGTTTTGTAGTTCGAGCCGCGTGACGGGATCGAGCGCTCCGAACGGTTCGTCGAACAGGAGCAGGCTTGGATCCGCAGCCAGTGCCCGCGCTACGCCCACGCGCTGCCGCTGGCCGCCGGAGAGCTGGCGCGGGTAACGGTCCGCGAATTGGACCGGAGAAAGATCCACCTGCTCCAGCAGCTCTCGGGTGCGCGATTCGATGCGTTCGACGGGCCAGCCTTTGAGATGCGGCACCAGTCCGACGTTTTCAGAAGCGGTGAGGTGCGGGAACAATCCAACTTCCTGGATGACGTAGCCGATGCTGCGGCGGAGCTGGATCAACTCCCAGCTGGTGGTTGCCCGTCCGTCGACAAGAACTTCGCCGGCGCTGGGGAACAGGAGGCCATTTACCATTTTGAGCGCGGTGGTTTTGCCGGATCCGCTGCGCCCCAGCAACACTAGCGTCTCGCCCGCTTCCACGCTGAGGTCCAACTGATCGAGGATGACCTGACCGCCCGCGCTGAAGGAGACTCGACGGAACTCTACCGCCGCCATCAGCGAGCCGTCCAGAGGCTCTCCACGAACGGCCACTGGCGATCCACCCATTGTGCTTCGACACGGAAGCCGGACCCTTCCGCCAGCACAAACATTTCCTCTGGCAGGAACTTGTGAGACGACTCGGTCCAGATCGTCTCCCCGGCCCGGAATTGGATGGCGGCGCCGCAGGCCAGAATAGATACGGTTTGGTTCACGCGCGAAACAAGATGCATCTCGATGCGGCGCTCGGGTTCGTTCCAGCGCGCTTGGTGCTCAAAGTTGCGCAGCTCGAAATCGGCATCCAGTTCACGATTTAGGCGTCCCAGCAAGTTCAGATTGAACGCCGCGGTGACGCCGGTGGGATCGTCATAAGCCTCGAGCATCAGGGCGCGCTCTTTCACCAGGTCCGCACCGAGCAGCAGACTATCGCCGGGCTGGAGCGCACTTCGGAGATCCCGCAAAAACTCGAGGGCGCAAGGACGTTCGAAATTGCCGATGGTGCTGCCGAGGAACAGAACCAGAACGGGCTGGTCTCGACGGCGTTGTTCGGTGGCGGAGGCCATCCCGTCCAGGTAGGACTGCTGTAGCGGATGCACTTGGACGATGTCGGACAATTCGCGCTCGCAGCGCGCCAGCGCTTCCGAAGAAACATCGATTGGAAAATACCGCACTGGATCGCGGCGGCCAAGCGCTGCCAGAACAGGCCGCGTTTTCCGGCCCGTGCCGCTGCCCAATTCGATGACCGCGCCAGGCGCCGGGACTGAGTCCGCTATCTCGCCGGCATGCTCGCGCAAGAGTCGTTCGTCGGCGCGCGTGAGCCCATATTCGGGAAGATGTGTGATGGCCTCGAAAAGCGCGCTCCCAAGTTCGTCGTAAAGATACTTGGAATGCAGCTCCTTTTGTGGCTTGCTGAACCCCGCGCGCACGCTTTGAGCGAACTCGGCCGCGCGCTCGACGTGCGCAGATCTAGGTTTCTGTAACGCGGAAGCCGGCATAGACATAGGGATAATTGGGACGGAACCAGTTACGGAAGGAACGCCGCAGGAAACAAGCGCCGGTGCGAGGCGAGGCTCCTTTCAGCACGTAGTGCTCTTCATCGAAGAAGTTTTTCGAGTAGCCGGGATAGAAAGAAAACGGCTCAAAGCCGGGGAAGGGGCCGAATTGCGTCCGGGTCCACTCCCAGCCGTTGCCGACGAGCTGCGATATCCCGAAAAAGCTGTCGCCCGCTGGGCTGGAGTCGACATCGGTTGGGTCCCAGTGATGAAAATCGAAATTGCCGCGTCGCGCTTCAGGTTGCGCTTCCCCCCACGGATATGGACGCTCGCCGCCCTGCAATGTTCCATACGACGCGCGATGAAATTGGGGCTCGGTTGGAAGGGACTTACCGGCCCAGCGTGCGTAACTGGATGCTTCCTGATGCGTCACGTAAACCGGGGCGTTCAGCGGCAGCGGCACTGCGCCGAACATGCCGCGGTAAAACCATTGGCTCGCCCGCTCGATCCAGAAATGAGGCGCGGGTGCGCCGTCGCGGACGAAATGCAGATATTGGCCGTTAGTGACTTTGTACGTGCTGATTCCGAAAGCGGGCACATGAACGCGATGCTCGGCGAACTCGTTATCCCAGCCGAATTCGCAACGCTTCTGGCCTAGAGTTGCGTCGCCCGCGGGAATTTCGATCAAAACAGGCTTAATAGCACGGCCAGCCGATTGCTGACTTATGGCCTCCGGACGCTTTTGATCATAAGGAAGATTGTGGAATAAATACGCCAGGGTTTCCGCATGCATCAGCCGATGTTCGATGGCGACATGAACGATCTGTTCGGGCGCTTGATCGAGCAAACGGTCGATATTATCGCGGACACGCCTGTTGTAGGCCAGCACTTCAGGCACGCTGGGCCACTCGGCCGGCTGATCTTGAGCCGCCTGCCCCACCGGCGGATCGATTCCAAATTCGAATAGCTTATCGAACTCGGCATGGAATGACGCGGCGCCCAAAGCGGTGCGGGCGATCTGATTCCAGTCGAACGCCTCCAGGTGTCCCAGGTAGAAGATCAGACGGTGACGTTCGGGAATCGGACGGGAGAAAATCGCGGAGGGTTTTAGTAATTCGAACAGTTCGTCGGTGCGCCGCCTGGCTTGATCCATCCGTTCCGCAAGCGCCCGATGTAATAACGGTACTGCAACAGACATGAGGTCTCCCCGTTACGGCACTTACAGGCTAGCACCGGAATGCGGGGCAGGGGAAGTTAGCAGCTATGTTAGATGAGTAACGAAGCCAAAAAGAAGCGGCACGAGTGGTAACCCGTGCCGCCGAAGACCTAAGTCAGGGGGAAACCAAGTCAGATTACTTTGTGGCAGCGGAGGGAGACGGCTGAGAGGTCTGCGCGTTTTGAGTGTCCCACGTGACCTTGTTGCGATTCGTCTTCCAATATTTGTCGCCCCACCAGTCGTTCGATCGCGCTTCTTTGTCGGCATCAATGAGCGCTTTCTTCATCGCGATGCTGTCGCGGGTGTGAGCAGCTTGACTCGCGGTGAGCTCGAAACTCAGAGAGCCCGCAACGCCGGCCGCATCTTTGTAAGCGATGGTCAGGGTCTCTTTGGGATCCCGCGAGAACGACGGTACCGGAATCTTGCGCAGGATGTGGTGCGACTCGCCTTTGACTTTACCGATATCGGTGGTGGTGATTTGCTCGTATGGCAGCGCGTACACCGAGCCGCCATAGTTGAACCGCAATTCCTTGGCATCGTCGAAATTAAAGGCCCCAGTGGAATTTGCAGGAATCGCCTTTACGGTTCCTTCCACGTACTCGACTGCGCTGGAAGCTCCGCGAAGCATGACCGGCGGCAGCAGCGCAAAAATAACGGTTGAAAACACAAGCTGGCGGCTCTTGAACATTAGTACCTCTCCTAGTGAGTACTATCGGGTGGCAGCGTCGCAGACTTTAGGCCGCCGGCAACTCTCCGTTCAACATCGCGCACAACGCAGCGGGTCGCGAGCTTGATCGCCTGAAGTGAGCGCGCCCCGCGCTGTGCGCTTACAATGAAGGCGCATGTCTGTCTACGACGAACGGCGAGAAGAACTGGAAAAACAAGAATTTATGAGGGGCGCCGAGCGCGGGCGGCTGGCCGTGACCTTGGATCTGTTGACTGACGCGCTGGTTCTGGTGGGCCAGCATGGCGTCTACTGCCAGAGCGCGCGCCAGCCGGGGAAGCCCGCCATGGACATTCAGATGATTTCCAAATGCCTCACCGATGCCAAGGAGCTGGTAGCCGACGTCATGGGCCAGCTCAAGCGCAAGCCGGCCGAAAGCGCCTAGGGTTTTTGGAGGTGGAAATAATAGGTCCAGACGAGAATCAAGCCGACGATGCAGAGCGCCAGCATGAACAATTTCCGTCCTAAGGAAGGCTGGTAGCCTTTGGGCTGATCGCCATCGGGCGGCTTCGTCGCAGGTGTAGAACTCACTAACATCAGTATACCGGCTACAATCCTTGCAAAAACGGATTCCGTTCGCGCTCCCGGCCGATGGTCGTGTTAGGCCCGTGCCCGGGAATCACCACCACCGCATCCGCCATCGGCAGCAGCTTGTCATGAATCGATCGCAAAATCTGACGGGAGTTTCCCCCCGGCAGGTCGGTCCGGCCGATGCTGTCCCGGAACAGCGTATCGCCGGCCACCAGTTTGTTCTCGGCCGGAATCCATAGGCTGATGCTGCCTTGGGTGTGCCCGGGCGTGTGGAGCACCTGAAATTCGGTTGGTCCGAGCGTCAACTTGCCGCCCTCGCGCGCGTCCACGTCGATCTCGGTGTGCTCGGGCACGGGCATTCCCAGCCAGCCCGCCTGCGTGTCAATGTCGTCGTAAAGCGGCTGGTCGTTGGCATTCATGTAGACCGGTGCGCCGGTGGCTCGCTTCAATTTCTGGGCACCGCCAATATGATCGATGTGCGCATGCGTGATCACAATGGCCTTCACGCGCAGTCCGTGTTTTTCGAGAATCTCCAGAATGCTCTCGATCTCGTCGCCCGGGTCGATGACGACTGCCTCCCGGCTTTGTTCGTCGCCGAAGATCGAGCAATTGCACTGCAGCATCCCGACCGGCAGGATCTCGTGAATCATAATGGAATTATGGACCCAACAGTGCGAGCGGTGCTGGCAATATCGATGCGCTGGATACACATCGCCTCGGTGGTAACGCTGATCGGCGGATTCATCTTCGCCCGTTTCGCGCTGGCTCCCGCGCTGGCCGCGATGCCGGAAGGCGAACGAAAAGGATTCGGGATGCAAGTGGTCCTGAACTTCCGCCCGCTGATGTATACAGTGCTGGTCACGATTCTCGGCTCCGGGCTGTACAACTATCTCACCAAAGCCAGCTACCCGCCGCATTACCACATGGTGATCGGCATCAAGTTCCTGTTCGTGTTGCATATTTTCTCGGTGGCGATTTTGTATTCGCTGCCGGGCGCCGATCAAGCCAAGCGCAACCGCTGGCTGACTGGGATGGTGATTTCCGGACTCATTATCATCGCGATCTCGGGCTACCTGCGCTGGATTTCGATGCCATGATTGGCTACGATGCGCTCCGCAATCGCGCCGCCTGGCTGGACCTCTCGGCGCGCGGAAAGATCCAACTGACGGGTGAAGATCGCGCGCGGCTGCTGCATGCCATGAGCACCAACCACATCCAGCAGCTCACGCCCGGCACCGGATGCTACGCGTTTTTCTTGAACGATAAGGGCCGCATCCTGGCCGACGCCAACATACTGTGCCGTCCGGATCATTTTCTGTTGGACATCGAACCGGAAACCCGCGAAAAACTCTACGAGCACCTGGATCGCTTCATCATCGCCGATGACGTCACGCTCGAGGATCGCACCGCGTCGACCGCAACCATCGCGCTGGAGGGTCCCGAATCGGGCGCTGTACTCGAGCGTGCGGGAGCGCCCATACCCGGCTCTGACTACGCGACCGCTGAATGGGGAGGCCGGCTGGTCGCACGTCTCAATTCGACCGGCAGCGCGGGATTTTTTGTGTTCGCACCCATCGAGCAGAAGGCCGAGTTGATCGCGACGCTGGAGGCAGCCGGCGCCGAACCCGCCGATGCCGAGACATTTGAGGTCGTCCGGTTGGAACACGGCAAGCCGCGTTACGGCGCGGACATCAGCGAGCGCTTTCTGGCTCAGGAGGCCAATCAACCGCAGGCTCTCAATTTCAACAAGGGCTGCTATCTTGGCCAGGAGATTGTGGAGCGCGTGCGCTCGCGCGGTCAGGTCCACCGCGTCCTGATGCCCCTGCTGCTCTCGAGCCAGACTCCGCCTGAACCCGGCGCGAAAGGGCAGATCGCTGAAGCCAACGTGGCTGAGATTACTTCCGCCGCCTATTCGCCCGCGCTCGGCCGCGTGGTGGCGCTCGGATATGTCCGGACCGAGCACGCGCGTCCGCATACCGCCATGACATTCAACGGGGTGCAGGCCGAAGTCGCACCGCCAGTCTCACACTGACCCCTACAGCCAATCGCCTGGGATTTGCGCTATTATCGACCCCTGCGGTGTCCCAATGGCCCCCGCCACGGCAAAACCGGCGCCGAATTTGCGAGTTCCAGTGGTGGTGTGCGTCGGTATTATCGGCCGTTGGGATCCGAATCAGGAACAGCAGGTCGCCTCAGCCATTGAAGCCGTCCGCGAGGAACTGGAAGAAGTGCTGGACTGTTCCCCGGCCAGGTTCACGCTGGCGTCCGGCGTCGACCCCGAGCAACAGCGTTTATGGGCCAAAACGGGTTCCAAACCTCGCTCCGCGGCTCGCACCCTTACAAGCTGGCTGCCGGCCGAGGCGCGCCGATACTTCCGCAGTTTCAAAACCGTTCGTGCCCGAACACATTTTCTAAAACTTCTGCACGCCGTTAAGGAAAACAGCCCCAACCCGCCGGGCGCAAATCGCGACGCGGCGGAGCAGGCCATTCGCAACTGCGACGTTTTAATCGCTATCTGGACTCCTCCGGAAGGTCTTATTCCGCCGGGCGCGGCCCAGTTGATGAGTTTTGCTTTAGAGAAAGTTGGACGCACGCTCTACTGGATTGACCCGTCGACGGGCAAAGTCAAACGCTACGACAACTACGACGGCTTCATCGATTGGGCCCGGCATTTGAATCTCTACAACGCCGCCCACGGTCAATCGGGCGGCATCGCGGATGGCGTGAACACCGAAATCGTGAGGCTGGAGAAACTGGGCTCCAAATCCGGGCTTGCCCCTGCAACGTTAAACCCGTTGTACGAGCGAGTTCTTCCACATTTCCTGCGGGCCGAGCACTTAGCGTCCCGGTGGCAGCGTCTTTACTTGGGAGCCGGGTTTCTTATGTATCTGCTGGCTGCCGTAGCAGTGGCCACTGGAACATATGCCACCATGAGCCACGCGAGCATGGCGTTCGTGGAAGTTGCTGAAATGTCCCTGATCCTGCTCATTATCTGTTTTTCGGAACTGCTGGAGATGCTTCGCCGCTGGCTGGATTATCGCTTTTTGGCCGAACGTTTGCGCGCCGCCATTTATCTCTACGTCGCGGGCCTGTCCGGTAAAGTGGCCGCCGCGGGATCAGGCCAGTGGATGGGCCGCGCCTTGCACTGGCTTTGCGATATTCCAGCGCCACCGCTCGCAGGCGATCTCCAGGCCGTCAAGAATCTTAGCCTCAAAGGCTGGATCGAGCATCAGGCCAAGTATTATTTCGACCGCAGCCGCGAGCTCGAAAAGCGCCAGACATTTTGCCTGCTGTTGGGAATCGTATTATTTCTCGTGGCTGCGATAGGAGCCTTCTTTCACGGCGTCGGCCACATCGGCCGGCAGGAATGGTGGGAGGGCATGGCCATCGTTGCGCCCGCTTGCGGCGCTTCTGTCGCCGGTTTTCGAAGCTTTCGAGAATTCCGCCGCACGTCCTTACAGTACGGCGGGATGGTGCGCAAGCTAAGTCAGATTGCAGACCGGCTGAAACAGGCCACTACGCCTGAGGAAGTGAAAAATCTGCTAATGCAGGCCGACGATACCATCGTCCAGGAGCATCAAGGCTGGCGGATACTGGTGCACGTGCACGAACCCATCGAGGAGCTTTGACTCTCCGGCCCGCACATAGGCGCCGCTAATTCCTGACGTTCTGCACTTTCGGAACCGAAAGGTACCCGGCGATGGTGTCCTTTTTGACATCGTTCACCACCAGCTCATACGGCTGCTTGGCCTTCGAGGTCATGAACTGTACCGGTTCGTTGACTCCGCGATCCTTTTTTTCGGTGGTCTTATCGTCGGCGGTTAGCTGGATTGTATAGCGATTTTTCTTCGGATCGGCGTTCTTGAGCAGAATCGCGACATCCCCGACTTTCTGAAATTGTTTTTGCTTGTGAATCGTGAACTCGATGAAGTTCCGCTCGCCCAGCGCTTTCAAGGCCGCCAGTTCCTTCCCGTTGGTGGCGATTAAAACGCTATGGCCATCCAGTTCGCCGGTCGCGCGCTTCAAATCGGCCACCGTCTTTTCGAGCTGGGATCGCGTGGTAGCGACGTCCCCTTTTACGCCGGTCACGTCACTGCTCACCTGGGAGACCCTGGAATCGACGGTCTCGGTTTGTTGCTTCACCTTTGAGATGTCGGAACTGAGCTGTTGCTGGGCCTGCTGTTGCGCGGCCACCAGTTGTGCGCGCGTTTCCTCCACCTTTTTCAGCGCTTCATCCTTGGCGTCTCCGGCCGCCAGATTGGCCTGACGCCGTGCCCGTTCCAGCTGGTCTTTCAGCTCCTCGACGCGCTTCTGATTGGCGCGCGCGGTCAGCGAAGAGGTCTCGTCCAGCTTATCCAGGCGCGCCTGGGTAACATCCATGTTCTTAGAGAGATCCTGCTTAACCTGATTCAGTTGCATATACAGGTAGACATTTGCGCCTGCCAGCAGAACCAGGGCCGCAATCACCAGACCGGTCTTCCAGCCGCTCTTGGACTCCGCGGGAGGCGGAGCATAATACTGCGGCGGCGCCGAATATTGCATCGTCGGCGGACCATACGGACCTTGCGGCGGCGGAGGCGGTGTGGGGGCGCCAGCACTGGGATAACTGGGAGTGGCCGGTTGTTCCGGCGGCAGCGGGCTCGGATTCGGAAAAATGGACATTACTGTTCCTCTAGCGGTGGGTCACTTATCAATCTAACAGGTTAGAAGCCCCGATGGCAGGTTTTCGTTTCAATTTTCTACGCCTCAAACGTGCGGCCGGGCGAAATCCAGGTATTCCTGCTTAGGCGCTCCCGGCTCGAAGCAGCGGCGGCAGCGAGCCTCGTAAACACCGGCCGCGCCCACTACGATCAGATCGTCCGATTCAACCAGCCGCTGTGTGTGCTTGGCGGGATTACCGCAGCGGACGCAGATGGCCAGCGTCTTGGTGATGGACTCGGCCAGCGTCAACAAGTCCGGCATGGGTGAAAACGGACGGCCCATGTAGTCGGTATCCAAACCCGCGATGATCACCTGTTTGCCGCTGTCGGCCAACTGAGTCGCCAGCGAAACTAATTCCTGTCCGAAGAAGTTGGACTCGTCGATCCCCACCACCTCGCTGCGCCAGTCCAGACGGGAAAGAATTTCAGCCGCACTGCGCACCGCCTCCGATCGCATGCGCCGGTCGGCGTGCGAGACTATTTCGTCGCTCGAATAGCGGTCGTCCAGAATCGGCTTGAACACCTGCACGCGTTTGCGTGCGATCATGGAGCGGCGCAGGCGGCGCATCAGCTCCTCGCTTTTCCCCGAAAACATGGGCCCACAGATGGCCTCTATCCAACCCAGATTGCCGGCGACAAAATCCATACGATGGTTGGCCGCATCTTATCACGCGGCGCATCTTATCATTGGATCATGGCGCTGGCCTCGCAACGCGTGATTGTCCCGGAGCTGCTGGATCATGCCGCGCCTGAGGACGCTAGGCGCGTGTTGGCCGACCTGGCGCGGGTGAACCGCTATTTCGGCGGCCACCGCATTCTGCTAAAAATCATGCGCGGGCTGGCCGAGCGCGGCGAGAGCTTTTCCATGCTGGACGTGGGCGCAGCCTCGGGCGACCTCGGCGCGGCGCTGCGCAGCCGCTATCCGCACGCGACCGTGGTCTCGTTGGACCGTCTGGGTTTCCATCTGGGCGGCGCGGCGCATCCGAAAGTGGTGGCCGACGCCTTCCAGTTGCCTTTCGGCGCGGCCAGCTTCGATTTTGTCTTCAGCTCGCTGTTCCTGCATCACTTCTCCGACTCGCAGGTGGTGGAGCTGCTCGGAAATTTCAAGCGCCTGGCACGCCGCGCTGTACTAGCCATCGATCTGGAGCGCGGACCTCTGGCCCTCCGATTCCTGCCGGCTACCCAATGGCTTCTTGACTGGCACAGCATGTTCGTTCACGACGGCCTGATCTCCGTGCAAGCCGCTTTCAAGACCGGCGAGCTGTTGGCGCTGGCTCGCCGCGCCGGCCTGGAACGCGCGCGGGTTTCCACGCATCGTCCTTGGGGCCGTCTATCGCTGGTAGCGCCGGTTAGCTTGTGAGCCAATATTTCCTGGGCGTGGATGGCGGCCAGTCCAGCACCACGGCGCTGATTGCCGATCAGACTGGACGAATACTCGGCCTGGGCCGCGCCGGTCCATGCAATCACGCCGTCGCCTCGGAAGGCCGTCAAAAATTCGTCTCCGCCTTGACGGACTGCCTGGCCGTGGCTTGCCGCAGCGCGGGTCTGGCTTCGCCGCGTTTCGCTTGCGCCTGCCTGGGCCTCAGCGGCGGGCCTAGTGACAAAAAGGCCATCGTCGGCGAGATTCTCACGAGCGAACGAATCATCGTGACGCACGACGCTCTCATCGCGCTGGCGGGCGCCACGGCCGGCGAGCCGGGCGTCATCGTGATCGCCGGCACCGGCTCCATTGCTTATGGCCGCAATGCCGCTGGACTCACCGCGCGGGCCGGCGGCTGGGGCTACCTGTTCGGCGACGAAGGCGGCGGATTCGATATCGTGCGCCAGGCTCTGCGCGCCGCCCTGCAACTGGAAGAAGGCTGGGGCCGCGCGACATCTTTGCGCGCGATGCTGCTGGAAGCAACTGGGGCACGCGATGCCAACGACCTGCTGCATCGTTTTTATACTGACGAGTTTCCGCGGCCGCGCATCGCCGCTATGGCCAAGCTGGTGGATCAAGCCGCGGGCGAGGGCGACCCGGTGGCACGCCAGATCCTAGGCAGCGCCGGCCAGGTCTTAGCCGCGCTGGCCTCTGCTGTAAGGCCACAATTATTCCAGTCCGGTGAATCAGTGCGCATCTCCTACATGGGAGGCGTATTCCGCAGCCCGATCGTCCGCCAGCGATTCTTCGACTTAGTCGCGAGCGACCCGACCAATCACGTGGAGCCGCCCCTGTATGGTCCCGCGGCCGGAGCGTTGCTCGAGGCCTATCGTGAAGCGGGAGTGTCTTGCGCGCTCGCCGATGTTCCAGAGGAAAAGTCATGACGGGGTGGCTGCCGGACTATATCTGGAAAGAAGGCGCATTTGAATCCGGCGTGGCGATGTTCGCCGATTCTAGCGGGCGAATCACGCATTTCTCGAGCGCCCCCGCCGATCTGGCGCAAGCCGAGCGCCTCGCCGGACGCGCCATGCTGCCGGGCCTCGTCAATGCACATTCCCATGCTTTCCAGCGCGTGATTCGCGGCCGCACCGAACAGCGCACCGGTAGCGAGCGCGATACTTTCTGGACCTGGCGCCAGGCCATGTACCGGGCCGCGAATCTGCTTTCACCCGAAGCGCTCTACCACGCCGCGCGCATGGCGTTTGTCGAGATGCTGCTGAGCGGAGTCACGACCGTCGGCGAATTTCACTACCTGCATCACGACGCGGCCGGACAGCCCTATGAAGATCGCAACCTTCTGGCGCTGGAGATTCTCCGCGCGGCCGAGGACACCGGCTTACGAATCGCGCTGCTGCGTGCGGCATACCTACGCGGCGGTCAACCCAGATTTCTGACGCCACGCCTGAACGACTTCATTGCGGACACCGAGACACTGTCAGCCCAATGTAAACCCGGCCGTTCCTGGCTCGGCCTGGCGCCGCACAGCATTCGCGCGGTTCCTCTCGACTACTTGTTGGAACTGGTGCGATACGCGCGCGCAAAAACGTTGCCGGTGCATATGCACGTCGCCGAGCAGCCCGCCGAAGTAGAGACCTGCATTGCAGAGTACGGAATGCCTCCAGTGACGTTGCTGCATCAGCACGGCATCCTGGACGACCGTTTCACCGCCATTCACGCCATTCACGTGACCGAGCAGGAGATCGATCAGCTAGGCGCCGCGCGCAGCATGGTCTGCGCCTGTCCGACCACTGAGCGCAGTCTGGGCGACGGTATTTGTCCGGCCGACCATTTCCTCCGATGCGGCGTCCGTATCGCGCTAGGCTCCGACAGCAATGTCCAAATTGACCTGTTCGAAGACGCCCGCGAACTGGAATATCACCTGCGCCTTCAGAGGCTGGAACGTGTGGTCCTGGATCCCGACCGGCTTGCGGCACATCTGCTGGCATGTGCCACCGAGAACGGTGCGGCCAGCCTCGCGGCTCCAAGCGGGAAACTCGAAGTGGGACGTCCCGCCGACTTCTTCACCGTGGACCTGAATGATCCCTCCGTCGCGGGCGCCGATCCGGAGTCGCTCGCGAGCAACATTGTCTTCTCGCTCGGCCGGACCGCCGTCCGCGACGTCTATGTCGACGGAAAATGCATCGTGCGCGGCGGCCATCACGCGCTGGAGCAACAAATCCTGAACAACTTCGCTGACGTCCAGCGCAGCCTGTGGAACAGCCAAAGGATATGCTAGTTTGTCCGAGGAGCAGTCATGCGTAAAATTCTTTTTCTGATCACCCTCGTGCCGGCAGCTTGGGCCTCGGCGCCCGTAATCACCAGCTACACCACTGACATTCCCGGTGTCACCACAGTAGGTCCGGGCACGGAAATCTATATTTTGGGAACCTTCGTGCCGCAGTCAGCAGGTCGGGACTACACCATCACTGTGGGCGGCCAAACGGGCGGGATCAATGTTGCCGACGGTGCTGGACTTCATCTCCGCGACCATCCCGACCGCGACGCCCGCCGGGGCGACTACGCTGGTGGTCACCTACCAGGGCCAGACCTCCAATGCGATTCCCATTACGATCGCTGTACCCCAGCCCCAGCTGGGCGGAGTCGGGGTGCTCATAGGCTCTTCGACGGCTCCCCCAGATTTTGAGCCCTATTATCCGATCATGCACAACCAAACCCAGAAGAACGTCACACCTACAGACCCAGCGGCTTTGGGCGAGGCGCTGCAGGTTGAGGTCAGCGGGCTCGGTCCGGATGTCGCTCCCACTGTGACGCCCAGCATCACCATTGGCGGTCAAACCGCGAACATCGCCCGGGTTAACGTCTCGTCCGGCGGTGGACGCGAACAGTTATTTTTCTTCGTCCCGCAAAATGCCCCCATTGGAATCGATCCAGTGGTAGTGACCGTGGCCGGCGTCGCCAGCAACACCGTCAACATTCCGGTCGGGTCCGGCCCGCTGATTGGGTTCGTTTTGAACGGCGCCAGCTTCAAGTCACAAAACGTGATCGCGCCGGGATCCATCGTCTCGGTTTTCGGCGCCGGCTTCGGTACTCAGGACAATCTCTCCGCATTTCCGTCCACTAATGTGAGCGGACTGAGCGTCATGTTCGGAATCACCTCCGCACCGATTTTTGCGCTCGCCGCCACCAGCGGCCAGATCAACGCGCTGGTGCCCACCGAATTGCCGACCAGCGGAACCGTGGATCTGACGGTGCAGACGTCCGGCGGTACGTCGCCCGCCCAAACCATGACGTTAGCGCCAGCAGCGCCCGGGATTTTCTATTACACCGACCCGCTCGTCCTCACCCGGCGCAATGCTGTTGCCGTCACCGCCAACACGGCCTGGATCGCTATGCCCACCTCGATGGCGAATAACCTGGGTTTGCCGACCAATTGCAGCAATCCCCCGAGCGTTTGCGGCCAGCCCGCCAAGCGCGGCGATTACCTGCAGATCTACACCACTGGATTGGGCAAAGCCACGCCCAACGGAGATCCCAACGGCGCAATTCTGCCCACCGGGATGCTCGCCCCGTCGAGCGGCAATCCTCTTTATGTCACCCTCGTTACGCCCACCGTTATGATCGGTGCCGAACAGGCGCCGCTTTTGTTCTCCGGCGTTGCTCCTGGCGACAACGGCCTGTATCAAGTGGACGTGCAAATCCCCTCCGACGTCACTCCCGGCGACGATGTGCCGCTGGTTATCGTCATGGGACAGGCTTCGGATTCCACGACCATCGCGATCCAATGACGCCGCTGGACCCGAGCGTTTGCTCGATTTATTACTAGAACTCGTATTGCGTCGGCGCGATGCCCTTCGCGCGCAGGTACATTTCGGCGGAGGCCCGATGGTGAGTGGTGTGATCCATCATCGCCATCAGCAATTCCAGACCGCTCATCGTGCCTTCTTCGTTGTTGTAGGTTTTTGAAAGCTGGTCGGGAGTGAGCTTCGAGACCTTCTCGATGGCGCCGTCGAAGCATTTACCCACAAAAGCGACCACGTCCTTCTTGTTCATGGACGCCGGCTTGTTCCCTTTAGGTTTTTCGCCGGAGAAAGACGAGAGAAAGAAGTCCAGCGACTGCGAGAGATGCACCATCTGCTCGGCGAAACTCATCTGTGGCGGGGTGAGCTTGAAGTCGTAGCTTGCCTCGGGCATCTGGTTAGCCACTTTCAGCGTAAAGTCCTTGGATACCTTGAGGTGTTTCAAATAGGCCGCCTTCACGTCAACCTGAGAGAACGCAGGTAATGACACAGCGGCAAGGGTCAAGAGAAGGATCGGGAAACGATTTTTCGCGAAAGGCATAAGTAGAGTATCTCATCAACAGTGGATCCCTGAGGTGGATGTCTCTGCCTCAGGTTCCACCTGCGGTGACTATTTCTCCACTCGCCACCCGTACGATCAGCTCTCGACTAGTACGATAACCGTGCTGCATGATTCATCTGTTATTCACATTTACGTGCAGTTACTAAATTAACTAGCTAAATCCGGCGTGATACACTATCCAGATTCCCAAGGAGGAATTATGGCAATAGCACGCGCTTTTGCAGATGCTGACTTGACGCCGGATAATTTCAGCAGTTTCAGTAAACAGGAGATTTCCGCCGATGCCGCAGCCAAAGGACTAACGCAATTAGAACCAATACCGCCGGTAAGGAGCACAACTCCCATGGACTTAACTGCCGTTATTGGTCCCGCAGCCACGCAGGCCATCCAGAAGTCCGGCCAGATCACCTTTCACACCGTCGGCGACACTGGTGGAATTCATAATCCCGAATTCCAATTTGCAGTTGGCGACGCCATGGCCAATGACACGAAAAGCGGCGCCGCGTTTTGGTATCACTTGGGCGATGTGGTCTATTATTTCGGCCAGGATCAATACTATTTCGAACAATTCTATGATCCCTACCGCAACTACAATGCACCCATCCTTGCGATACCCGGTAATCACGATGGAGCTGTATTTACGGGAGAAGGCTCCAAATCGCTGGATGCTTTTGTGGCTAATTTCTGCACCAGCCAGCCCACTCACAATCCAGACGGTCAAGGAGTGGCGCGAACCACCATGGATCAACCGGGTGTCTATTTCACGCTGAACGCTCCTTTTGTCAAATTCATCGGGTTGTATTCGAACACCGGTGAAGGTGGAACGGAAGGAGTCATTTCAGGTCCAACCGTTGGCAATGTCCAGTTGGATTTCCTCAAGCAGCAGCTAGCCGCGGCCAAAGCCGAGCGGCAAAGCGGGCAATGGCGCGCACTCGTCATCGCGACCCATCATCCGCCGTTTACAGGCAGCCCGCAACACGTGCCCAGCCCTACCATGCTGCAGCAGATCGACCAGGCTTGCAGCGCGGCCGGCATTCAGCCGGACCTGCATCTGTCCGGACATGCCCATCTCTACGAGCGATACACACGCACGGTCGCCGGAAAGCAGATCCCCTACCTGGTGGCCGGCATGGGTGGATATTACAACCTGCCCGGCCTAAAACCTGGGAAGCCGGCACCCGCGCCCAGCGCTCCTCAATCCGGTACGGACGCCAGCGGCAATCCCCTTAAGCTCGAAGTTTATAACGATGCGACCTTCGGGTTTCTGCGCATCACGGTATCTCCAGCGGCCATCACCGGCCAGTTCGTAACGGTCGACCCAAGTTCAGGCAAAACAGGCACGGGCGATAGTTTTACGCTGGACCTTAAGACCAACAAGGTTTCAAACGGCACAACATCCTCGAAGGGCGGAGCCAAAGGCGGCGCGGCTAAACCGAAGACCAGCGCATCTACCACGAAGGCTCCGAAGGCCGCTTCCAAGCCGGCGGCTGCAAAGTCGAAATCGAGCGGACGGAAAAAATAGGGCGCCGCGCGCGCCACTGCCCGGCAGCCCGGCCATGGGCGATGCGTATAATTATTTTCATGACCCGTTTCTTTCTTCTCGCCACTGTTGTCGCCGCTTCGGCCACGCTCTTCGCCGACGACACGCAGCCGCCCAGCATCAGCAAGGTCTTCGACTCTCAGGTCCGCCAGGTTGAAAACGAAATCGGCTCGCTCGCCGAAGCCATGCCGGCCGAGCTCTACAATTTCGCTCCTACCCAGGGCGAGTTCAAAGGCGTGCGCACGTTCTCTCAGCAAATGACTCACATCGCCACCGTCATTTACGAAGTCTCCGCTGCCGCGCTGGGCGAAAAGTGTCCGGTGGAAACGGGCCAAGCCGAGAACGGTTCCCCTAAGATCCAAGGCAAGGATGCCGTGGTCCGCTATCTGAAGGACTCGTTCGCTTACGCCCACAAAGCCGCCAACTCGCTCACCACGGCCAACATGATGGATATGGTGCCATCGGCTTTCGGCAATCAGAAGACGCCGCGCGTGTCGATGGTGGCCACTATCGGCTGGCATAGTTTCGACCACTACGGCCAGGCCGTCGAATACGCGCGCATGAACAAAATCGTTCCGCCCGCCAGCCGCTAGCCATCGCCGATGCCTTCGCTTCCTGAGCACAAGTACGAAGTCCGTACTACCTGGACCGGCAACACCGGGCAGGGAACCGCCGCCTACACAAGCTACAGCCGCGCGCACGAAATCTCCATCCCGAACAAGCCGCCCATCCCCGGCACCACCGAAGTTCCTCGCTTCCACGACGCCTCGCGCTACACACCGGAAGAGTTGCTGGTGGCCGCGCTGTCAGCCTGCCACATGATGTGGCTGCTGCATCTGTGCGCCGACGCGAAGATCACGGTGCAGTCCTACGTGGATGACGCCCAGGGTCGAATGGCCGTCGACGGCCAGACCGGTCAATTCGCCGAAGTGACTCTGCGGCCCGACATGAAGATCACCGACCCCAGCCGCGTTCAGGACGCCGTGGCGCTGCACGAAGAAGCGCACAAACTGTGCCATATCGCGAGATCGGTAAACTTCCCCGTGCATTGCGATCCCTCGGTGACTGCCGAATGATGACCTCGCGCCCAGCTAGGCCGGAGGATGCGAGCGCCATCGCGCGCATCTACAACCAAGGCATCGAGGACCGCATCGCGACCTTCGAAACCCGCCCGCGCTCAGCCGACGATATTCGCGCCTGGTTCGATGGCGTGCATCCCATTCTGGTGGTGGAAGAGGGAAACGCGCTGGTAGCGTTCGCTGCTACCTCTTCCTACCGACCGCGCGAATGCTATGCGGGAATCGCCGAAACTTCGGTCTATGTGGCTCGCTCGTTCCGGCGCCGCGGCGCGGGCAGCTTCGCACTTCTGGCCCTCATCCAGGCCGCCCAGCAGGCTGGCTTCTGGAAGCTGGTTTCTCGCATCTTCCCGGAGAATGTCGCCAGCCGCGGCCTGGTCCGCGAACTCGGCTTCCGCGAGGTCGGCGTGTATGAGAAACACGGCCAGCTGGACGGCCAGTGGCGCAATGTAGTCATCGTGGAACGGCTGCTGCTCTAAGGAACTCGCGCAAAACGGAGTTCGGCGCGAAGCGGTTCCCGACACGTACGGCGGTGCGCGCCGCACCCTTTGCGCTTCTGAGGCCGTGAACCGGATCACAAAGTAGTGCCCACTCCCAACCGCGGCCGCAAATCCTAGCATTCACAGGACTACCCGTCGCTTGCCTCACAAAATGCCGAAGCGCGCGCGTAAGTTTTCTGCAATAATTAGGTTGGTGAGCGGCGCAAGCGCGGTAACGACGTTAATCGCCCGGGGGCGACTACGACAAGTGCGCAATCTGCTCATTCAACAAGCTTCTCTATCCGTTGCGTTGGTGCTGGGCGGCGCGATTCTTCTGTTGATCCTCGGCACCCAGATCCTCAATTGGTACTGGCTGGCAATTCTTTTCGCGGTGAGCCTGGCGATTAGCGCGTATCGCGGCCGCCACAAAATCCTGTCGCGCTACCGCGTGGCACAGTCCATCGATGCGCACCTGGGCCTCCACGATGCGCTGTCTACCGCCTATTACTTCGATCAGCATTCCGAAGGCGTGCACGCGGCCCCTGAGCTCATCGCTCAGCAAAGAGCTGCCGCCGAGGATCTGGCGCGCTCGGCCGATCTTCGCCAGGGGATTCCGTTCTTGACCCCGCGAACGTTTTACATCAATGCAGCCTTGGCGCTAGCCGTGGCTTCCATGTTTGGCCTGCGCTACGGAATCACGCGCAGCCTGGATCTGCGGGCCTCCCTGATTCATATCGATTTCGACGCATTCCTGGGTTCGTCATCGCGCCAGGTTGCCGACGGCAAGAAGCGCGGCGCGATGCCGTTTGAAAAAACTCGCGAGAGCGCTGCCGCCGCCGAGCAGTGGGAATCGAAAACGTCGGATCTCGAACCCCAGCCCGATACTCCGCTCGACACGATAGAAGACACCGAGACCAGCAACCCGGCGACCGCGGATGCATCGGCGAAATCGCAAGCCAAGGGCAAGGACGAGACTCCTAAAGGCGACGACCTGCTCAATTCTCCGGATAAGGGACAAAACGCCGACTCCAACAACGACAAGCCCGGCGAGGCCAAGGATTCCCCCGACGGCCAGCCGCAGACCGGCAACCAGGACAACAACCAGCAGAATTCAGACAAAAATTCTAACTCCGGCGACAACTCCAGCCTGGCCGACAAGATGCGCGACGCCATCTCCAATCTCATGGCCAAGCTGAAGAGCCAGCCTAAGAACACCGAGGGCAAGCAGGGTGGTTCCTCGTCCCAGCCCAACCAGCAATCCGCGCAAAAGCAGCAAAATCAGAATCAGCAGAATAACAAAGGCAATCCGGGCGAGCAGCAGTCGGAAAATAACGCCAACTCGCAGTCGCAAGGCGATCAACAGCAGAACGGCGCTCAGCAAACCGCGCAGAGCCAGGGCGCGGCGAAGAATTCCGATCAAACCACCAAGGACGGCAAGAGCGGAATCGGCCGCCAGGACGGTGATAAGAGCACGCGCGAAGCCGAGCAGCTGGCCGCCATGGGCAAGATCAGCGAGATTATCGGCAAGCGCGCCGCCAATGTCAGCGGTGAAGTGATGGTCGAGGTTGCCTCAGGCAAACAGCAATTGAAGACGCAATATTCCGAGCGCGACGCCAAGCACGCCGAAGCCGGCGGCGAAATCAATCGCGATGAGGTTCCGCTGGCCTATCAGCAGTACGTGCAGCAGTACTTCGAAGAGATCCGCAAAGAGCCAGCCGCCAAGCCCAAGCCGGACGTGAAGTCAAAGACTTCCGGAAATTGAGCGCGGCGCCACTCTACTTCTTGTCTTTCGTCTGCGCGATCGCATTAGCCAGGTAGTTCACCACCTTGGCCTCGTTTCGCGCCACTTCATAGTAGGCAGCGCGCAAAAGCTGGTCCTTGCGGTTTAACAGCGTCTCGCGGATGTTCTGCTGCACGCGCGGATCGGTCAATTCACGCTGGCCGGCCGGCTCCTTGGAGTAGATCTTGAAGATCCGATAACCTTCCGGAGTCTTAACTACCGGCGTGATCTGTCCCGGGGAGGCGGCTTGAATCACGCGCCGGATCTCCGGGTCGGCTCGCTCGAAGGCCGATTCTGGAACGAAACCCAGATCCCCGCCGTTGGGCGCCGACGGCGGATCCTCGGAGAAATTCTGTGCCAGCATCCCGAAATCCTCGCCCTGGTGCATCCGCTCGGCCAGCATCTCGATTTTCTTGCGGGCCTGGTCGTCGTTCTGCGCTTTGTCGTTGCGCAGGTTGCGAACGTTGGGGTCGGGCGTGGCCGTCACCAGAATTTGCGCCAGGTGGATTTGCGGCTCCGGAAAATTAAAGCTGCTCTTATTGGCGTTATAGAAATCGGTGACGTCTTTGTCCGAGATCGAAATGTGCGACGTGATTTCCTTGTTGAACAGCTTGGTCACGCTCAGATCGCGCTTGAGCTGAGCCTTCATATCGTCCACCGACATTTTGCGCGCGGCCAGTTGCTTCTGAAATTCCTCTTGCGTGTAGGGCGCCTTCAGTTCGGCGAATTTCGACTCGACGTCCGCGTCGGTGGCCATTAAACCCAGCTTCTCGGCGCGCTGCAGCATGATCTCGTTGTCCACTAGCGTGCGCAGCACTTCCAGCTTCTGGATCATCATCTGGTCGTCGCTGGGGCGCTCGTTGGACGACATGAATTGCGCCTGGAACTGCTTATCCAGTTCGCCGTACGTAATAGTGCGACCGTTCACTGTGGCCGCGACATTATCCGGCATGGCATGCTGGCAGCTCGCCAGAGGCAGGATTGCAGCGGCGATAAGAACGGCTTGGGGGACAAAACGAACCATTGCGATGACAAAACCATTCTAGCCGATCTGTGTTATTCGAAGCGGAAGGTGCGCGTCAGAACGTAGCCCGCCACCAGCGCGGTGGCCAGGAACGCTGCGATGTGCGGCAGCACGGCCGCCGGCGCGCTGCCGAAGCTCATCAGCTTATGCAGCGCGTCCATCGCCCAACCGGTCGGGAAGACCAGCGCGATTTTCTGCGCCCAGGGCGGCGTGATCTCGATCGGCCACCAGCATCCGCCCAGCGCCGCCAGCACGTTGCTCACCACCACGCCCAGGCCGATCACCTGGCCTTCCATTCGCGCGAAATTCCCGAGCAGCATCCCGAACACCGCGATCATCGCGGCATAACAGGCCAGCACTAGCACCACCGCTCCAAGATGCCCGCCCCACTGGACTTTGAACAGCACGGTACCGGTCAGCATCGCGAACAGGATCTGAACCAGACCCAGCGACATTCGCGCTCCCCATTTAGCCAACACCACCGAGCCGCGCGAGATCGGCGACGATGCCAGCCTCCGCAGGATGCCCTGCCTGCGCTCCACCAGCAGAGTGATGCCGCCCACGTTCAGCAGCACCAGCATGGTGAACATCACCAGCATGCCTGGAACCGCCTGCTCGAACCCGATCGGTGCGACCTTGCGCCGGCCCGAGGAGCTGACTCGCACTGAGATCCTGGGCGGCTGTGCCGCTAGAGCGGCCAAGGACGCAGCCGTGGGCGTTACGCCCTTGTTCTTAAGAACCGCCACTTCGCTCGCCAGGCCATACACCGCGCGGTTAAGACGAGTAATTTCGTAGTCGGCGTTGATCCCCGAACCATTGCGGACGAACTCGACCTTGGCGTCGCGGCCCGCCAGCACCGCAGCGGTGAAATCGGCGGGAATGCGGACCTGGCGAAAATAGTCCGCCTGCTCGACCACCCGGAAATTGCGCTGCTCCAGGCGCAAGATCAATTCATCGGCCAGAAACCCGGCGCCGGCCGGTTTGACTACCGCGATTGGATCGGCGTCATTGGACCGCCCGAAGCCGCCCGAGATGCTTCCAATGAAGTAGAAAAAGATTACGGGCATCACGAAGGTCCACAACAATGTTTCCCGCCGGCGCAGCATGTGTTGGAGATCGCGCGAAACCAGGAACAGCACGTCTTTCAACATGCGGCTCTCCGGATGGTGCGAACGCTAGCGAGCCACGCCGCGCCCACTGCCCCTAGGATCACCGCGAAAGCCCAGGGCTCGAGCGAGCCCGCCAACACGGCCCGCAATTCGATGACGCACCAGCCATTCGGCGTCCACTCGCCGATCCGTGCGAAGCTGCGCGGCATCCACTCGAAGGGCACGAAGCCGCCCCCCAGCATCACCAGCGGGAGTGTCACGAAGTTGGTCAACAGGCTCGCAACGCGCTCCGACGACGCTGCGGATTGTACCAGCATGATCAGCAAATAGAGTCCGCAGCCGGACAGCGCGATCCAGAGTAGAGCCGCCGGGAAGCTCGCTATGCGAAGCTGCATCAAACCATGCGCCACCGCCAGGCCGAGCGCGCCGA